>JADGQF010000096.1 GCA_017882045.1 Anaerolineales bacterium | reverse complement strand
GCGGCAGGGCCAGCCCGCTATCTTCAACACCGATCAGGGGGCACAATTCACGGCTCACGAGTTCACCAACACACTCGAAACGACGGGCATCCGTGTCAGTATGGACGGTCGTGGTCGCGCCTTGGACAACATCTTCGTCGAGCGGCTCTGGCGCTCAGTCAAGTATGAGGATGTCTACTTGCAGGATTACCTGACTGTGCCGGCCCTGGAAGCTGGACTCGGCAGCTACTTCCGGTTCTACAACCACGAGCGTCCTCATCAGAGCCTGGACTACCGCACACCCGTCGAGGTCCATTTCGCATGCTGGCTGTGGTTGTTTCTCACCTTATTTTCGCCCATCCGTGGTCTTGACAATGGGGCCAACCATATATTATACATTTTTTGGTCCTTGACAAGTCCGTGCACTTGATCTATGCTACTGTTATAGTACACAAGTACAATTTGTGCACTAGCCCTCAATTCAACCCCTGTAGCACTGCCGCTGCAGCTACCAGAGCAACTGCCGTCCCGAGGCCGGGCTGTGCATGCTGCCTGGCGCTAATGTCGTGAACCTGTAGGTCGTGAACTCCCTTGCCAGCACCGATGTTTGCCAAGCGCTGCCGCTCGCTCGCCGCCGAGGTAGCCGGTATGCAATTCCACCTGGACCGCGCGATCCCGATCCCACTGGCCGAGCAGATCAGAGGCCAGATCACATACGCCATTTCCAGTGAGCTCCTGACCGCGGGCCAGGCGCTGCCGTCGGTACGCGAGCTTTCCGCAAGTCTGGGCGTGGCGCCCGCGACCGTTGCCCGGGTATACCGTGAGCTGGCCAGGCAGAGCCTCGTCTTCAGTAAGCCAGGGGCGGGCACCTTTGTCGCCGATATCGCCCGGCTCGACGGTAGCGTCGCGCTGCAGGCCTCGCAGAGCACGCTGCAGCAGCTTGCCGAGGGCTATGTCGGCCAGGCGGTGGTGTTGGGTCATAACGCCGACGAGATCCGCAGCGCGCTCCTGCAAAGCCTCGACCACTATTGCCCTGACGGGCAGGCGCTGCGCGCCCGGCCGGTGCTGATGGTCGGCAACTTCCTGCCGGCCACCGAATCCTATGCGCGCGAGATCGAGGGGCTGTGGCATGACCTGAACGTGGCCGTCACTCCTGTCCTGCTCGGCGAGCTGGAGGCCAACCTGGGCCAGCTCAAGACGCTTTTGAGCGGCGCCAGGCTTGCCATCACCGTCCCTCCGCGGCTGCAGCGTGTGCGCACGCTCCTTGAGCCCCGTTACTGCCGGGTGGCGGCTGTGGCGTTCCGCGCCAGCTCCGAAACGCTCCGCCGCCTGGCGGCGATTTCGCCCACGCAGCGCGTGGGCATCGTGTCCACCTACCCAGACTTTTTGCAGACCATGGTCGAGAATGTGGTGGCCTATGGTCTGCCCAAAACGCCGCCTGCCTGTGCCGTCCTCGACCAGGCGGATCGCATTGAGGACATGTTATCCCAGATCGACGTGCTGGTGTACGCGAGCGGCAGCGAAGCGGTGTGCGAACGCCTGCCATGGCACGTGGAGGCCATCGAATATCGCCACAGCCCAGAGCCGGATTCGGTGAACCGGCTCCGTCCGCTCCTTTCGTAACGACCCGGGCTGCCAGACTTTCGGCAGCGAGGAGGTGCAGCAGAGGGAGTCGGTTCGGTCGATCTATCCATACCCAAGACCCAAGGAGGGAAGGCTCATGTTGACGTTCGCCAAGTCTCAAGTTAAGTGGGTAGCCCTGGTTTGTGTTCTGACAATGTTGGTCCCTATGCTCGCGGCTTGTGGTACCCCGGCCGCACCAGCCCCCGCCACGCAGGTAGCGGCAGCTCAGGCGCCTAGTGGGACCCAAGCACCGGCAGCGACTCAGGCGCCGGCTGCTGCCGCTAAGAAAGTCCTGCGCATGTCACGCCAGACCGAGCCCTTTAGCCCGTTCATCCCCTGGCAAATCGACGACAACCCGGCGCTGTTCATCTCGGTCAATATCTATGACTCGCTGCTGCGCATGACCCCCGACGCCCAGGGCGTGCAGGCCGGGCTGGCTACCAAGTGGGAAGCCGCCGCCGACGGCTTGAGCTGGACCTTCACCCTGCGCGACAACATCAAATACTCTGACGGCTCGCCCTTGAAGCCCGAAGACGTGCAGGCCTCGATCATGGCGGTAGCCAAGAGCCCAAAGAGCTCCTGGGCTGCCAACTACGCGGCCGTCAAAGACGTCCAGATCGTCGATCCCAAGACGATCAAGATCATCCTGTCGCAACCCTTCGCCGCCTTGCCGTCCGTGATGGCCATGTTCTGCGCCGCGATTTTGCCCGCCGACCTGGTGAAGGCCAGCGAAGCCAAAGACTTCGACGTGACCACGGCCTGGAAGACGCGCGGCACGGGCGCTTACTACTCCGAATCGTGGAAGAAGGGTGACCCGATCATCCTCAAGCGCAACCCGAACTACTGGAACGGCACTCCGGCAGTGGACGAGGTCGACATCGACTACGTCCCTGACGACAACACCCGTATTCTCAAGCTGCAGGGCGGCGAGACCGACGTCATCGATTTCGTGCCGCTCAGCCAGATCGCCAGCCTGTCGGGGCAGGGCAACATCAAGGCGCAGCCTTTCACCATCGCGCAGATGTACTTCATCATGCTCAACAACACGGTGAAGCCGCTGGACGACCTCAAGGTGCGCCAGGCGCTCAACTATGCCACCGACAAAGAGGCCATCGCCAAGACCGTCTTCTTTGGGCAGGCCAAGGTTGCCAACGCACCCATCCCGCCCGGCATGTATCAAGACAAGAGCCTGATCGGCTATCCGTTCGACCTGGCCAAAGCCAAGCAGTTGATGGCCGCGTCGTCGGTACCGAACGGTTTCAAGCTGGAGATGCAGGTGCGCTCGGGCAACGCCGACTACACCAACATCGCCACGATCATCAAGGACGAATGGTCCAAGATCGGCGTCGACGTGAACCTGGTCAACCTTGAGACCAGCGTGGTGCGCACGAACTACCGGTCCGGCAATTACCAGTCCGAGCCCAGCGGCTGGACCAACGACATGAATGATCCAACGCAGATCGTGAACTACGAGATGAATGGCGGTCCCAACATGCAGTTCGCTTACTGGACCCGCTACGACAACAAAGATCTCGATGCTGCGATCGCGAAAGCCGACGTCGAGCTCGACCCGGCCAAGCGCCAGGCGATGTATTACGACATCCAGAAGAAGTTCCAGGACGACGCGCCGCTCGTCTGGACTGTCTATGCGCCTGCCACGGCAGCCTGGCAGAACTATGTCACGGGCTTCGTAATTGACGGTCTGAACTACTATCGCTTTGAGACCGTGAAGATCAACAAGTAGTAGCAGCAGCTTGCCTGCCGGGGGAAGGTGGCGCAGAGCCACCCTCCCCCGTTCACCCCGGCAGACTGCGCTGAACGAGGATAGTATGGGGCGTGTACAATATATCGGCAGGCGCCTGTTGATGATGGTCCTGGTGCTTTTCGGTGTGACGATCATCATTTTCAGCATGGTCCGCCTGATCCCGGGTGACCCGGCCTTTCTGATCCTGGGCGACCGCGCGACCAACGAAGCGGCGGCGCAGCTGCGCGAGCAGCTCGGCCTGAACAAGCCCCTGCTCACCCAATACTGGGAATTCATCCGGGGCATTGCCACAGGCCAGCTGGGCACTTCGCTGCTCTATCGCCAGCCGGTGATTAACCTGGTGGCGCGGCGCGTGCCGGTGTCGCTCTTCCTGGCGTTCTATGCGATGAGCCTGGCGGCCATCCTGACGCTCACGTTCGGCGTGCTCGCCGCCGTCAATCGCGGGCGCTGGGTCGACCATGTCGTGCGCATTGCGTTCCTCTTTTTCATTACAACGCCCGCCTTTTGGCTGGGGATCTTACTAATTCTTTTACTGAGCCTGCGACTCCACCTGTTTCCCGTGTCTGGCTACGGTCAGACGCTCACCGACCACTTCCGGAGCCTGTTCTTACCGGCCCTGACCCTGGCGCTACAGCTCTCGGCGGTGCTGATCCGCAACCTGCGCGGCCAGATCATCACGGTGCAATACTCAGATTACGTGCGCACGGCCCGTTCCAAGGGCCTGAGCGAGCGGATGGTGTTGTGGCGGCATACCCTGCGCAACGCGCTGATCCCGGTGGTGACGATCTTCGGCCTGCAATTCGGTTACCTGGTAGGCGGCACGGTGGTCGTTGAGACCGTCTTTGCGGTCCCCGGCCTGGGCCAGCTTCTGATCCAATCGATCACCGGCCGCGATTACCCGGTCGTCCAGGCTATCACGGTAATCGCCGCCTTTTTTGTGATCCTGGTTAACCTGATCGTAGATCTGTCCTATTCTTTCCTGGATCCCAGGGTGTCTTATGAGTGACAAAGCCGCAACTGCTGACGGCGTGTCACGGATCGCGGGCACGGCGAGCTTCGGCCTGTGGGATCGCGTGCGGCATTGGCGCCTAAACGCCACGCTGGTGGTCGGCGCCGCGCTGCTGGCGGTGGTGCTCGTGGTCGCCATTGCCGCCCCCCTGTTGACTCCCTACGACCCGATCGCCCAGGACCTGAACTCAGCGTTCCTGCCACCCGGCAGCCTGGGGCATCCGCTGGGCACGGACAACTTCGGCCGCGATGAACTGAGCCGCATCATTTTCGGCACGCGCCTGGATCTGCAGATCGGTTTCATCTCCGTTCTGTTTCCCTTCGTGGCGGGCGGCATCATCGGTGTGGTGACGGGATACCTGGGCGGGCGCGTCGATACCATTCTCATGCGCCTAGTCGACATCCTGATGGCCTTCCCGTTCCTGATCCTCGTGATAGCCATCATGAGTATCCTGGGGCCGGGGTTGAAAAACCTCTACATCGCCGTCGCGGTCGTCAACTGGATCCCTTATGCACGGATCGTGCGCGCTGAGACCATGGCCAATCGCAACCTCGAATACATACAGGCGGCGGTGACTATCGGCGCCACCACGCCGCGCATCCTGCGGCGGCATATCCTGCCCAATGCGATCCCCCCGGCGCTTATCTACGTTTTCACAGGCATGGTGCTTGCCATTATGACCGGGGCGACGCTGAGCTTCCTCGGGCTGGGCCCTCAGCCGCCCACGGCCGAATGGGGCGCCATGATCGCCGAGGGGCGCCAGTTCCTGCTGCAGGCCTGGTGGATGCCCACTTTGCCCGGCATTGCCCTGCTGGTCGTCGGCATTGCACTGAGCCTGATCGGCGACGGCCTGTCCGAGCGCCGGTAGGCGCCTTGTAGACCAACAAAGGAGGAACACAAATGGCTAATGCGGAGTTGCATGTGGGCCAGCTGCTGGCCCGGCCAGGCGAAAAGGTCTTTGGGCTCGTAGAGGTGGACGCGGGAGGGCACGCGGTGAAGCTGCCCGTCTTTCTCATCAACGGCCAGGCAGCCGGCCCCACCCTGGTCATGACGGGGGGTATCCATGCCGCGGAATATGCCAGTATCGCCGCGGCCCTCGACGCGGGGCAGACCCTCGATCCCCAAGAACTGGCCGGGCGAGCCATCATCGTCCCTGTGGTCAACGTGCCCGGCTTCCGTGTGCGCTCGATCTACGTCTGCCCCTTGGACGGCAAGAACCCGAATCGTTTCTTCCCGGGAAATGCCGCGGGCTCGCCCACGGAGCAGCTCGCGGGCTGGGTGTTCCAGAACGTCATCAGCCAGGCGAACTATTATATGGACCTGCACGGTGGCGACATGATCGAAGCCCTCGTGCCGTTCACATTGTTCTACCGCAGCGGCAACGCGGACCTTGACCGCAAGTCACAGGATCTCGCGCAGGTGTTTGGCATCCCCCTCCTCGTCGGCAGTGAGACGGTTGGCTCGACTTACTCGGCGGCCGCGCGGGCGGGCATCCCGGCGATCCTCGCCGAGGCCGGTGGTCAGGGGATCTGGACGGCAGAAGACGTACGGCTGCATCGCGAGGGCATATCGCGGGTCATGCGTCACCTGGGCATGCTCGCCGGTCCCGCGCCCGAGCCGGTGACGCACAGGCTCCTGGAGCGCTTTCTCTGGCTGTACAGCGAGCACGAGGCGTTCTGGTACCCGGATACGGGCGTTGGCCAGGATGTCCGGGCCGGGCAAGCGCTGGGCCAGGTGCGCGACTACGAAGGACATGTGCTCCAGACCGCGCTCGCGCCTGCGGACGGGCGAGTGTTGTTCCTGGTGTCGTCGCTGGCGATCAACAAGCGCGATCCGCTACTGGCCGTAGGCGCTTAGTAGCCGGTCAGCTCTGACCCTGGGACGTTTGAGGAGTTGCCATCTTGAGAATCAGCAACATGAACTGGATGCAGGTCGACGCGTATCTGCAGCATGACGACCGGGCGGTGCTGCCGCTGGGCAGCACCGAGCAGCACGGTTTCTTGAGCCTGAGCGTGGATAGCATCCTGTCTGAGCGCGTGGCGATAGAAGCCGCAGAGCCGCTGGGCATCCCGGTCTTCCCCGTCCAGGCCTACGGCATCACGCCGTACTTTCGCGCTTTCCCCGGCTCGATGAGCCTCAGGGTAGCCACCTACGTCGCGCTGATCCGCGATCTCCTGGACGGCCTGGCGTATTGGGGCTTCAAGCGCATCCTGATCGTCAACGGGCACGGCGGCAACCAGCCGGCGCAGTCCGTGGCCGGTGAATGGATGGCAGACCACCCGGGCTGCCGGGCCAAGTTTGACAACTGGTGGAACGCGCCAAAGGTGTGGGCCAAAGTGCAAGAGGTCGACCCAGTGGCCTCGCACGCTTCTTGGATGGAGAATTTTCCTTGGACCCGGCTGGCAGGTGTCGCGCTGCCCGAGAAACCGAAGGCCATGGCCGACCTGGCGCACCTGCGGACGCTCGGACCGGCAGAACTGCGCGGCTACCTGGGTGACGGCAATTATGGTGGGCGGTACGAGCGGAGCGACGACGATATGCTGGCGATATGGCAGGTCGCGGTAGCCGAGACGCGCGAGCTCCTGGCTGAAGGTTGGCCGAAACCATGAGGCTCTTGATCTGGGGCGCAGGGGCCATCGGCGGCACCCTGGGCGCGTTCCTGGCCAGGGCCGGGCACGACGTGACGTTGGTCGACCAGGCCGCCGAGCACGTTGCCGCGATCCAGGCCAGGGGACTGGCAGTCACCGGCCCGATCGCCGAATTCGCTGTCCGAGTGCCGGCCTTGATACCTGCTGAGGTGACAGGCCAGTACGAGACGATCATCCTGGCGACCAAGGCGCATCATACCGCTGCGGCGACGGACGAGCTGGCGCCGCACCTCCGGTCCACGGGGCATGTGGTCTCGGCCCAGAACGGGCTTAACGAGCTGACCATCGCCCGCATCGTGGGCCGGCAGCGCACGGTCGGCGCCTTCGTCAACTTCGGCGCCGACTACATGGAACCCGGCGTGATCCTCTATGGGGGCCGGGGCGCGGTGGTGGTGGGCGAGCTCGACGGGCAGATCACGCCGCGCGTGACGGCGCTGCGGGCAGCGCTGCTCGATTTCGATGCCGGCGCCAGGGTCAGCACAAACATCTGGGGCTATCTATGGGGCAAGGAAGTGTACGGCAGCATGCTCTTTGCCACTGCGCTGACCAACGACTCCATCGCCGACGCGCTGGCTGCGCCGGCCTATCGCCCCCTATACATCGCGTTGGGCCGCGAGATCCTGGCCGTCGCCCGGGCACGCGGCATCACCCCCGAGAGCTTCGATGGCTTCAACCCGGCCGCTTTTGAGCCCGGCGCGGAGGCGCTGGCCGAGCGCAGCCTCGAGGACCTGGTAGCCTTCAACCGGCGGTCGGCCAAGACGCACAGCGGTATCTGGCGCGACCTGGCCGTGCGCAAGCGCCGCACCGAAGTCGATGCCCAGATCGGCATCGTCGCCGAGTTGGGCGCAGAGGCCGGGGTGCCCACGCCGCTCACGTCGCGCCTGATCGAGCTGATCCACGATATCGAGGAGGGCCGGCGGCCCCAGTCATTGGGGACACTGGACCTGTTACGAGCATGTATGGAGACGCGGCATGGCTGAACCGGCATCCATCGCCGTCATGCGCGGCGCCGAGCTGCCCTTCCGGATCGTGCAGGGCGACGGCGCGGCGGGTCTGAGCCTGGCGCGCCTCTACCAGGCGGCAGACCAGGCGTTCACTTTCCAGCTGGCCCGCATCGAGGCGGGCGGCATCTCCCGACGCCATCGGCACCACTGGGAACAATGCAACTGGGTCGTGAGCGGTCGCGGCCTGGTCGACACAGGCACCGAACAGATCGCCATCGCCGCGGGCGACTGCGTGATTTTTCCCGGCGGGATCGACCATGCCATCAGCAACGCGGGCGATGAGCCGCTGCTGCTGGTAGCCGTGCTCGGGGCCGGCGCGTTCTAAGACGGTGCGCCGCGCCGGACGGGTTGCAGAGAAAGAAGAGTGGCCACATGCAAATCAAATTCTCCGGCAAGACTGTCATCGTGACCGGGGCCGCGCACGGCTTCGGGCGTGCCATCAGCCTTGCCTTTGCGCAGCGCGGCGCACACGTCTGGTCCTGTGACGTGCTGGCCGACGAGTTGGCCGAGACCCAGCAGTTGTGCCGGCAGTCCGGCGGGGCCTGCGAAGCGCGGCAGGTCGACGTGAGCAACCGTGCCGCCGTGTTTGCGCTGGCCGGCGAAGCCGCGGCCGCGACGGGCCGCGTCGACATCCTGGTCAACAATGCCGGTGGCGTGCTGGGCCAGGTGGGCCGGCCCCTGGAAGAGATCACACTGGAACAGTGGTCCGGCATTTTCGCCGTCAACGTGAACGCCGTCTTCTTTTTCGCACAGGCCGTCGCGCCCGGCATGAAGGCCGCGCATTACGGCCGCATCGTCAACATTTCCAGCGGCGCCGGGCTGGGGATCAGCCTGACGGGGATCCAGGCCTATGCCTCGGCCAAAGCGGCGCAGATCGGGCTGACGCGCCAGCTGGCGCACGAGCTGGGGCCGTTCGGCATCACCGTCAACAACATCGCCCCCGGCTTCGTCCGCTCGAACCCGACCACCGAGCGCCAGTGGGAGGCCTATGGCCCCGAGGGACAGCGTGCCCTGGTGCAGGCGATCGCCATGAGACACCTGGGCACGCCGGAAGACATCGCGCACGCCGTCCTCTTCTTCGCGTCGGACTACGCCGGCTGGATCACCGGCCAGGTGCTGTCAGTCGATGGGGGCAAGTGATGGCAGGCACAGTCTATGAGGCCCTGGCCGCGGGGCGGAATCGCATCCTGTCCGACCTGATCGAGTTCGCAACCATCCCCAGCGTCAGCACCGATCCGGTCCATCGGGCGGATATCGACCGGGCCGCGGCCTGGCTGGCGGACCGCCTGGCCGCGGCCGGGCCGTTTGCCGTTCAGATCCTGCCCACGGCGGGCCATCCTGTCGTCTACGCCGAGTGGCTGGGCGCGGCCGGCGCGCCGACGGTGCTGGTATATGGCCACTACGACGTGCAACCGCCGGACCCGTTGGAGAAGTGGGCGACCGAGCCTTTCCGGCCCACGGTGCGGGAAGGCCGGCTCTATGGCCGCGGCGTCTCTGACGACAAGGGGCCGGTGCTGATCCCGATCAAGGTGGCCGAGGCCTTCTTCGCGACTGCCGGGGCCCTGCCGGTCAACGTCAAGTGCCTGTTTGAGGGCGAGGAAGAGATCGGGAGCCCCAGCCTGGAGCCGTTTGTCCGCGAGCATGCGAGCCAGCTGGCGGGAGACCTGGTCTTGTCGGCCGACGGCGCTATGTGGCGTATCAGCGAGCCGTCGATCACGGTGGCCTGCCGCGGCCTGGCCGGCATGGAGCTGAGCGTGTACGGCCCGGCCAAAGACCTGCACTCAGGCCGCCACGGGGGTGGGGTGGCCAACCCGCTGCATGCCTTGGCCTCCCTGATCGACAGCCTGCACGCGGCAGACGGCCGCGTGGCCGTGGCCGGCTTCTACGACGCCGTGCAGGAACTGAGCGCTGAAGAGCGCTCGACCATCGCCGCGTTACCGTTCGACGAGGCAGCTTACCTGGCCCAGGTGGACTCGGCGGCGACCTTTGGCGAGCCGGGATATAGCACGCTGGAGCGCCAGTGGACCCGCCCGACCCTGGAGATCAACGGCCTTTGGGGCGGCTACCAGGGGGCGGGCAGCAAGACGATCGTGCCTGCCGAGGCGCACGCCAAGCTCTCGTGCCGGCTGGTGCCGGCGCAAGACCCGCAGGACATCCTGGACAAGGTGGCGGCACACCTGCGCGGCCACCTGGCGCCCGGCGTGCGGCTGAAGATCGCGCCCGGCGGCCACGCAGCCCTGCCCTATGAGATCCCTGCAGCCCATCCCGGCCTCGCCGTGGCGCGCGCCGCGCTCTGCCGGGTCTATGGGCAGGAGCCGGTCCTCGTGCGCATGGGCGGCACGGTCCCGATTTGCGACGCGTTCCACCGCATCCTGGGGATGGAGACCGTTTTCTTCTCCTTTTCCACTGCCGATGAAGATTTTCACGCGCCCAACGAGTTCTTCCGCATCAACCGGCTGTGGGAAGGGCTAGAGGCATGGGCGCGCTACTGGGAGCTGCTGGGGCAGCGGGCATAGAGGGACATATGACGGCTTACGAGGAATTCCAAGGCTACTTTGCCGAGCTCAACGATTTGTGCTGTGTGATCAACCTGCTGACCTGGGATGCGCGCACGCAGATGCCCCCGGGAGGCGCCGCGGCGCGTGGGCGCCAGGTCGCCACCGTCACGCGCCTGGCCAACGAGCGCTTCGTTAGCGACACGACCGGGCGCCTGCTGGATGCTGCCGAAGCCGAAGTCTCTGGGGAAGGGCCGGACTCTTACCGCGCCCGCAGCGTCGCCCAGGCGCGCGAGGCGTACACCCTCTTGCGGCGCGTGCCCACAGAGCTCATGAGCGGCATCGCCGAGCTGAAGATGGTGGCACAACAGGCCTGGCAGGAGGCCCGCGCGGCGAATGATTTCGGTCGCTTTGCCCCGGACCTAAGCCGGATGGTCGAGCTGAACCGCCGGCTGGCCGAGGCCATCGGCTACCAGGAGCATCCCTACGACGCGCTGCTGCAACGCTACGAGCCGGGCATGACGGCCGCCCGCCTGCGCGGCCTGTTTGCGACGCTGAGAGAAGGTATCGCGCCGCTGCTCGCCCGCGCGGCCCCTGGCAGCGAGGCGGTGCGCGCCGATTTTCTGGATCGCGACTACCCCGAGGAGCAGCAGCGCGCATTCGCGCTGGAGATCGCCCAGGCCTTTGGCTACGACCTGAACCGCGGCCGCTTGGACCGGTCGGCGCACCCGTTCGAGATCTCCTTTACCCGCGATGACGTGCGCATTACCACGCGTTACAACCGTCGCTACGCGCCGGCGGCGCTGTTCGGGCTGTTCCATGAGACCGGGCATGCGCTCTACGAACAAGGCGTCGATCCGGCGCTGGCGCGCGGGCCGCTCACGACCGATCTGCTGGACCTCTACGCGGTGGGCGGCACGAGTTACGGCACCCACGAGTCACAATCGCGGCTCTGGGAGAACATGGTGGGGCGCAGCCGGCCGTTCTGGCAGCTGCACTTCGCGGCCCTGCAGCGCCATTTTCCGGAGCAGTTGACCGGCGTGGACGCCGAAGCCTTCTACCGGGCCGCCAACCGCGTGCGGCGCAGCCCAATCCGCGTCGAGGCCGACGAGGTTACCTACAACTTGCATATTATGTTGCGCGTCGAGATCGAGATGGCGCTGCTGGAAGGCAGCCTGGCCGTGGCGGACCTGCCGGCCGCCTGGAACGCCGGGGTGCGCGAGTACCTCGAGATCGATCCGCCCGACGATAGCCGCGGCGTGCTGCAGGACATCCATTGGTCCACCGGGCTGATCGGGTCATTCCCGACGTACACGGTGGGAAACGTCATGGCGGCCCAGTTCTTCGCGGCCGCGCGGCGCGCCACCCCCGGCCTGGACACGGCGCTGGCGCGGGGCGACTACGCGCCCCTGCGCGGTTGGCTGACCGAAAACGTCTACAGGCACGGCCGCGCCTACAGCCCTGACGAGCTGTTGAACCGGGCTACTGGCGCCTCGCTGGACGCGGGGCCCTACCTGGCCTATCTGCGGGGGAAGTACGACGATCTGTTCCCACCGCAAGCGTAAGCTCCTGAGCGCTTCCCGCACCGGGGGATGTAAGGACGAACGGTGGAAAGGATCTAGCATGTTGACATCGATTCGCATCTCGGAGGCCGAATACCGGTCGCGTTGCGCGCGGCTGCAGGAGTATCTCCGGGCACAGGGCTTGGCGGGCGGAGTCCTGTTTGACAGTTACTACATCCTCTACTATACCGGGTTCGCGTTCATGCCCACCGAGCGCCCGATGGCCTTTGTGCTCAATGCCGAGGGCGAGACGGCCTTGTTCGTGCCGCGGCTCGAGTTGGAGCACGCGCAGGCGAACGCGCTGGTCGGCCGCGTGGCCTTCTACCCGGAATACCCGGCAGACCCGCACCCTATGGAGACGTTGCGCCAATTGCTGGCGGATATGGGAGTCGCGGGCCAGGGCGCGGCCTTTGGTGCGGACCAGGACGGTTACCCGTGGATCCTGGGCTACCGCGGCCCGGCTCTGAGCGAGCTGATGGGCATCCGCCCGGCGCGCCTGATCCAGGAGATCGAGGACCAGATGGCGGTGAAGACCCCGGCGGAGGTAGGGCTGATCCGCGAAGCCGTGCGTTGGGGCAACCTGTCGCTCACGCTGCTGCAGCGCTACACGCGGGTCGGCGCGACCGAGAACGAGGTCTCGCTGCGCGCCAGCGCCGAAGCCACGTTGGCGCTCTTCGATGCTATTGGCCCGATCTACCGGCCGCAAAGCCTGATCTACGGTGGGCCTTCGGCGAATTACCGCGGGCAGATCGGCCGTAACGCGGCGATCCCGCATGCGCTGGCCAACAACATCACCTTCCGCGCCGGCGACGTCCTGGGGGGCAGTGGTGACTGCGCGGCCTGGGGCTACTGCTCGGAGCTGGAGCGCACAATGATCCTCGGGCCGGCCTCCGACGCGCAGCGGCAGATGTTCGAACACATGCTGGCGCTGCAAGAGACTGCCTTGGCCGCGCTGCGGCCGGGAGTCCGCTGCTGCGACGTCGACCGGGAGGTGCGCGGCTATTACCAGGCGCACGACCTGGTGGGCTACTGGAAACACCACACCGGGCACGCGATCGGCCTGCGTTTCCACGAAGGGCCGTTCCTCGATATCGCGGACACGACCGAGATCCGTCCGGGCATGCTCTTCACCATCGAGCCCGGCCTGTACATCGCCGGCCTGGGCGGCTTCAGGCATTCCGACACGGTGCTGGTCACCGAGGAAGGAAATGAGATCCTGACCTACTACCCGCGCGACCTGGAAAGCCTGACGCTGCCCGTCTGAGCCCGTCTCGGTCAGATATGACTGGGAGGGATAGTTGATTATCGATTTTCACACCCACTACTATGCCGGCCAGGATGGCGACCAGAAACTCGACAACCTTGCATTGATTTTCTATTTTCTGAGTAATTCCGCACAATTCCGTGAAAACTACCACTGATACCTTAACTCTGCCCGTTTTCGTGTCTAGATTTTCCTGTCCATTATAACGGCATCTGGTCGACCAAAGCGCGCATTTGTTCGTGGCTCACCCCGCCTCCTTCTCGGATGCGTTGTTCGGCTTCATCCAGCAGTTTGTGTAGTTTTGGGCTGTGGGCCAGCACGAGATTCTCCACGTCGTCATCGTTCGTGACACATATCAGGACCGCAACGGCGCGCCCGTTCTTGGTCACAACAATCGGTCCGGATTGGCATTGCTCCAGGTAACTACTCAGGCGTTTTTTCACATCTGCTATAGGGGCGATTCTCATAATTCAATCTCCTCTCCGCCAATATACAGCTTGTTGCCCACTTTCACTCCGATAGCTAGGATGAGCACGGCATGGCCCAGCCGATTCACGCGGTAGAACACCCGGAAAGAGTTGTGAGGTCGCAGTCGCAGCTCCCATGTCGCACCGATGGGACTGGGCCGTTCAAGCGATTTTCGGTTTCGACTCTGTACATCCGGTTCAAACCGCAATTGGCTCTCGATGCTGTCAAGGATCAGCAACCGATGCTTGCACTCAATGGCCGCGAAGTGTCTGATCGTACCAGGGTCATATAACAGGGCAAAGCGATGTGCTGGCACCACACCCATAATTATAGTCCCAATTGTGGGTACCGTCAAGTGATCTGGAATCGCAGAGTGCGGTTCAAAGTTTTGCATGTGGTGAGCGCCTGAACCACGAGACCTCCACGCCGGCGCCGAGCAGGTGATGCTCGGGAGTGCCCAGTGCTTTAATCCCGGCGATACGCGCCGTACTCGCGGAACGCCTCGTACATGGCCTGGATGTTCTCCAGTGACACGTCGGGTCCCACTTCGCCGCAGGCGATGATGCCGCCGCCGGCCGTGCCGCAGGCTTCGAAGGTGCGGTGCACCTCTTCTTTGACCTGCCTCGGCGAGCCGAAGGGCATCACGTGCTGGCGGTCGATATCGGTGCGGATGGTGACCTTGCCCCGCACGTTGGCCGCGATCCAGTCGTGGCCCACCACCGGCACCTGGCAGTTGATCACGTCGACGCCGATCTCGATCAGGTCGCCCAAGATATCGTTGATGCGGCCGTCGCTGTGGTACCACACGTCCATGCCCGCGGCGTGGACCGCCGCAAACATTTCGGCGTAGCGCGGCTTGAACATGCGGCGCCACTTGTCGGGCCGGATCATCAGCGACTTCTGTGCGCCCCAATCATCGGCAAAGTGCAGCCCGTCATATTCGAGCCGCACCCACTGGTCGATCCAGCGCAGGTTGAAGGCCAGCATGTCATCGAGCAGCCGGTAGAACTCGGCCGATTCGCCGGCAATGTCCATCAGGAAGTTTTCCATGCCGCGTAACTGCTGGAAGCTGCGGACCAGC
>JADGQF010000011.1 GCA_017882045.1 Anaerolineales bacterium | reverse complement strand
TCCTATAACACTGCCTCATTGCTTGCCGAATGCTTGCGCTCCGTACCGGCCGCGATTGCCGGGGTGGAGTACCAGGTCGTCGTGGTGGATAACGCATCCGGCGATGGCAGCGCCGAAATGGTCGCGCGCGAGTTTCCGGGAGTGCGCCTTATCCGCAACACGGAGAACGTGGGCTTCGCGCGCGCCAACAACCAGGGAATACGCGCCACACAGGGTGAGTACCTCCTGCTCTTGAACAGCGACACGGTCGCGCGGCCGGATACCCTGGCGGGATTGGTGCGCTTTATGGACGCGCGCCTGCAGGCCGGCGCCGCCGGTCCCCGCTTGCTGCGTTCGGACGGCACGCCACAACCCTACGCTTTCGGCGGCGATCCCCGTCCGGGTTATCTCCTGGCTCGGGCCGCCAACCGGCTCCTGTTTCGGCGTTATCAGCACGACTGGGCCACGGAAACAGTGCAAGAAGTGGACTGGGTTTCAGGCGCCTGCATGATGGTGCGCCGGGCGGCGATCGAGCAGGTCGGGCTGATGGACGAGAAGATGTTCATGTATTTCGAGGACAACGAATGGTGCCTGCGCCTGCGTCGTGCCGATTGGCAGGTCTATTACAACCCGCAGGTGGCCATCACTCACCTCGGCGGGCAGAGCATACGCCGCAATCCGGCTGCCCAACGGGCCTACCGGGACAGCCTGCGCTACTTCTACCACAAGCACTACGGCAAGGCGGCCGGCTGGGCCCTGGAGCTGATGCTGCCGGTCTATAGCCGGCTGGTGTCCGCAGCTCCAGAAAGTTAGAGGAAAAATGAATTCTCAAACGGGCAACCCCTGGCGGCGCGCCAACTGCCCTGTGTGTGGCGCGGACCGACCGGCCTTCCTGACCCACGATTGGCAGACCGTGGCCGGCCGGCGTTACACATTCGACCTGGTACGTTGCCAGATCTGCGGCATGGTCTATATCAACCCTCGGCTGAACCGCGAAGCCGTCACCGGGACGGGCGGCGGCGGCGCCTGGCACGATGCGCTGCAAGTCAACCGCCCTATTTATGAGGCCGGCTGCCGCAGGCTGAAAGCGATCCTGCGTGCCCCTGGCACGCCGGCCCTGCTGGACATTGGCTGCGCCTACGGCGATTTCCCATCGGTGGCGAGCGAACACGGATTCAGCGTGACGGGCTTGGAGATCGACCAGCAGGTCGCCGCTGCGGCACGCGCCCGGGGCTTCATGGTCTATGATGAGCCCCTGGAGCACCTGTCGTTGCCCGGCGAATCCTTCGACGTCATCACCCTGTGGGACGTGATCGAGCACCTGAATGACCCGAAGAGCCTGCTCAGGGCGGCCCTATGCTTGCTGCGACCAGGCGGACTGTTGTCATTCCACAGCGGCAACGCGGCTTTTCAGGTGACCAAAGGGCGTATCCTGGGGGTCCTGCGGCCGGGCAAAGGGCCCTACAACGCGCCCTTCCAGCACGTCAGCCATTTTTCGCCGGGCACGGCCCGCCGGCTGCTGTGCGAGGTGGGTGATTTCGATCACCTGGAGTTCGATCACCTGGAATTCGGCCACCTGGACACGCTGCGCTACCAAAGCCGCCCAAAGTACCTGGCCATGAAGACGTACAACAAAGCCACGCGTTGGCTCAATCGCGCCGGCTTGCCGCTATGGACGACCTCGCTGGTCGCTTTTGCCCGTAAGGCAGGTTGAACGTTGAGCGTCTGCAACGCCCGATGACCTGTCCGATCGGAGTCCGTTCGAAAGAGAGACCGTGATCGCTCGCGTTGTCCTGGACGCTCGCACTGCTACAGATCACTTTCCCGGCATCGGGCGCTACGCGGTCAACCTGGCGCGTGCGCTGATCCAGGTCGCGCCTGACCTGGAACTGTCGCTGCTGCAAGATCCCTCGGCGCCGGCCTCCCGCCTCGCGCTGCCCGAACTGCCGCGTATCACCTGTCCCGTCTCGCCGTTCGCTCTACGCCAGCAATGGGCCGTGCCGCGCATCCTGCGCCAGAGCCGGGCGGACGTCTATCACAGCGCCTACTACCTGATGCCTTATCTGCCCGGCGTCCCAACCGTGCTCACCTACTACGACTTGATCCCCATCCGTTACCCGCACTATTTCAGCCGTTGGCAGCCGCTGATTTATCGCCTGGCCACCGTTCTGGCCTTGCGGACTGCCGGGCTGACCCTGGCCATCTCGGAGTCCACCAGGACAGACCTCATCCGCTACTTTCACGCCGATCCGGAGCGTCTGGCCGTTACCCCGCTGGCCGCGGACGAACGGATGCGCCCAGCCGCGCCCGAACAGATCAACGCCGTACGGTGGAAGCACCACCTACCGGAACAGTACGTGCTATACCTCGGTGTAAACAAACCACACAAGAACCTGGTCAAGTTGGTCGAAGCCTGGTCGCATTTTAAGAGCCGGAACCCGCACTCCACCGTCCAGTTGGTGATTGCCGGCCATTGGGACGAGCGTTACCCGGAGGCAAAGCGCCTCTGCGAAGAGCTGGGGCTGCGCGAGGCCGTGGCCTTCGCCGGGCCGGTGGCCGAAGCGGATTTGCCCGCGCTGTACAGCGGGGCGATGCTGTTCGTTTTCCCTTCGCTTTACGAGGGCTTTGGCCTGCCGGTGTTGGAGGCCATGGCCTGTGGCACGCCCGTCATCTGCTCGAGTACCTCCAGCCTACCGGAAGTAGCCGGCAATGCAGCCGTCCTCATCGACCCAGCGAATGTCGAGGCGTTGGCAGAAGCGCTGCAGAGCGTGCTGGATGACGACGAGCGGCGCCGGCTTTTGCGCGCCCGAGGCCTGGCTCAAGCCGATCGCTTCTCCTGGCGAGAGACTGCACGCCGCACCGCTGAGGCATACCGCTCACTCAGTCATTCCGTTGACGTACACGGGGCGTAGTATTATGATTGATTACATTGAAGCTGATGGTGTGGCTTCATCTGAGGTGCCATGAGCCTTTACCTGGACATCTCCGCCGCGGTGCACCGCCGGGCCGGCCTCGGGCGTTACGCCGAGAGCCTGGCGCGCGAGCTGGCGGATAGAGTCCCCGACCGGCTGGCCTTTTTCTATAATGCCGAGAACGGGATCGAACCCCTCAAGGGCCTGGAACAAACACCGACCCACACAGTCGCGCTGGGCTACAAGCCCTGGCGCATGCTGGTTTGGCTAGGCCAACTGGCCGGGACGGGCTTCAACCGTCTTGTGCCGGGCGCCCGCTTGTTTCATGCCACGGAACATCTACTGCTGCCCTTACGCGGTATCCCCACCGTCCTCACGGTGCACGACCTGATCTTCCGCCAACTGCCGCAGCACCACAAGCGGCTAAACCGCTGGTATCTTAACCTGACGATGCCTTTGTACTGCCGGCGGGCCTCCCATATTATCGCGGTCTCGGAAGCAGCCCGGCGCGACTTGATGGCCGCGTATGGGGTGCCGTCAGAAAAGATCACCGTCATTTACGAGGCAGCCGATCCTCGCTTCTGCCGGCAGTCGGCGGTGGCAGTCGCCTCGGCGCTGGCGCGCTACGATCTGCCGGCGCGTTATCTGCTATTCGTAGGCACAATCGAGCCGCGCAAAAATCTGGGCCGGCTGCTGGCCGCCTTCGAGCGCATATACCGAGAGGGTTTGAGCGACGCGCTGGTGATTGTCGGCAAGCGCGGCTGGTTGTACGACGATTTCTTCGCTGCCCTGGAGCACTCGCCCGTCCGCGAGCATGTGATCTTTCCGGGCTTCGTCCCGGATGCCGACTTGCCGGCGGTCTACACCGGCGCGCAGGCCCTGGTCCTCCCCAGTCTTTGCGAGGGCTTCGGGCTGCCGGTGTTGGAGGCTATGGCCTGCCGCACGCCCGTCATCTGCTCCAACACTTCAAGCTTGCCTGAGGTGGCCGGGGATGCCGCCCTGCTCGTCGACCCAACGCACGTCGACGAGATTGCCGGCGCTATCACTCGAGTGTTGACCGACAGCGCGCTACACGCACAGATGCGCGTACGAGGCGAGGAGCAAGCAGCCCGTTTCTCCTGGGAACGCACTGCCGAGGAAACGTTGGCTGTCTACCAGCAGTTGGTGGACCTTTAGCCGCGCCGGCCGGGATCGGGGGTAGAATCGCTTGTGAACATCCTCCACGTTTACAAAGACTACCCGCCCATACTCGGTGGGATCGAAAACCACGTCAGGGTACTGGGCGAGGGGCAAGCCGCGCGCGGGCACAGGGTGACCGTCCTGGTGACCAACCCCGCCGGCCTGCGCACGACGGTCGCGACCGAGGGTGGCGTCAGCGTCATCCGCGCCGGCCGCCTGGCCACAGTCGCCTCGACCCCCCTCAGCGTGGCCCTGCCCTGGCAGCTCATACGCCAGCGCCCGGACGTGGTACACCTCCACTTCCCTTATCCCGTTGGCGAGGTCAGCCAGTGGATGGTGCGCCGCGGTCAGCGCACCATCCTGACCTACCATAGCGACGTGGTGCGCCAGGCGACGATCCTGCGCTTCTACCGTCCCCTGATGCAACAGGTCCTTCGCTCGGTCGATGCTATCATTGTCGCCAGCCCTCCTATGCGCAGGAGCGTGTATCTCGCGGATCTGCAGGACAAAGTGCATCTCCTCCCCTACGGCATCCCACTTGCCCGCTTCACTGCCGCTCCCGGCGAGGCTGATCTCAAGCGTGTTTGTGACCGGTACCTGGGCAATTTGCCCTTGCCCCCCGCCCTGCCCGTGCTGCTCTTTGTTGGCCGTCTGCGCTACTATAAGGGGCTGGACAGCCTCATCCGTGCACTGCCGCAGATCGCGGCCCGCCTCCTGGTCGTTGGCAGCGGGCCGATGGAGAACGAGTGGCGCGCTCTGGCCGAAACCATCGGAGTCTCCGACCGCATTGCCTGGCTGGGAGAGGTGCCCGATGCCGATCTGCCGGCAGTCTACCACCTGGCAAATCTGTTCGTGTTGCCCGCCAGCCATCCGAGCGAGGCCTTCGGCCTGGTGCAGGTCGAAGCGATGGCCGCGGGCCTCCCGGTGGTGTGCACCGAGTTGGGCACCGGCACCTCCTACGTCAACCAGAACGGAGTGACCGGATTTGTCGTGCCTCCGCGCGACCCAGACGCCCTGGCACGGGCGATCAACCAGCTACTGGCCGACCCGGCACTCCGGGCTCGCATGGGTGCGGCGGCGCGCCAACGGGCTGCGGCTGAGTTTGCGATGGAAGTAATGGTCGACCGAATCCTGGAATTGTATCAAACTTAGATAGCTTATGTTACGTTTTACGTTTTGCGTTTTGCTCGCTACTGCGGTAATATAACTTGAAGCCGGGCGCGTGCCCGGCTAACTGTCAAAGAACAGGATCGTTATGCAGAGCAAACTTAGTCGTATCTGCGATGCTATAATCGAAGCCGGCTGGCTGGCCGCTCTCATCGTTACACCCCTCTTTTTCAACACATCCAGTAATCGCGTCTTCGAACCAGACAAACTGCATCTCCTGCGTTCGATCGCCCTGCTCATGGCAGTGGTCTGGCTGGTGCAACTGCTCGACGGCTGGCGAGGCCTGGCCGGCGGGCCTGCCTTGTGGCAGCGCATTCACAGCACACCGTTGGTCCTGCCCACCCTTATCCTGGTCTTCTGCTACTTGTTGAGCACCGCCCTCTCAGTGGTACCGCGCATCAGCCTGCTGGGTTCATACGTGCGTCTGCAGGGCACATTCACCTACGTCAGCTACGTGGTCATGTTCTTCGTGACCCTGACCCACCTGCGTACCCGCGCCCAGGTCAATCGGATCTTTTACGCCGTCATCCTCACAAGCCTGCCGATCAGCATATACGCCATGATCCAGCACATGGGTATCGACCCGCTGCCATGGGGTGGAAACGTCACAGATCGTGTGGCCGCCAACATGGGCAACGCGATTTTTGTCGCCGCCTATCTGATCATGGCCGTGTTCCTGACCCTCGAACGCCTGGTTAACAGCCTCGTCGCGGTGCTCGACAGCGAGACCGGCACCACCGCCGATGCTCTACGCGCGGGCGGCTACGTGTTCGTGCTGATAGTTCAGCTTGTCGCCATCGTTTTCACGCAGAGCCGCGGCCCCTGGATCGGCCTCGCGGTTGGCCTTTACGTGTTCGGCATGCTTGGCATCCTGCTGCTTTCACGCTGGTCGGAAGGCCGCTCGCGCGTGACTGCATGGCTGTCACGCGCCGTGCGTCCGGTTTGGGCAACGGTCATTGGCCTCACCATCGCCGGCGTCGCCTTCCTGGTGGTGTTCAACCTACCGAACACCCCCCTCAAGAGCCTGCGTCAAGTGCGGTACGTGGGGCGGTTAGGCACCCTCTTCAGCACTACGGATGGCACCAACGCAGTGCGTGTGCTGATCTGGCAGGGCGTGGTCGACATGATGTTAGAGCCCCATCCGCCGATCGCGGCGCCGGACGGCGCCCCGGACAAGCTCAACGCAATCCGTCCGCTCGTGGGTTACGGCCCGGAGTCAATGTGGGTCGCCTACAACCGCTTTTACCCGCCGGACCTCGCGCACTACGAAGCCCGTAATGCTTCCCCGGACCGTTCGCACAATGAGACCTTCGACACGTTGGTACGGACGGGAGCCATTGGATTCGCTGCTCAACTGCTCCTATACGGAAGCATCTTCTTCTACTCGTTGCGCTGGTTAGGGCTCATCAGGAGCCGAGCGCGCCGAAATCTCTTCATTGCGATGTTGGTCGCGGGCGGCGTCTTGGGCGTCCTGGCGCCGGCCCTTGCCGACCACAGCCTGCGCCTGGCCGGCATCGGCCTTCCAGCAGGGCTCATCGTCGGTTTCATCCTGTACGTCACGGTCGATCTGCTTTCCGCACCGCCGGCCGATGAAGCGGGCGTAGATGCGCCGGCAGCCGAGAACGGGCACGACGGCCAGGGGGCCGTCGCGCATATCCCTGTCCGGCTCAGCGCCGAACAACAACTCATCATCCTGGCCCTTTTTGCCGCCATCGTAGCGCATTTTACCGAGATCCACTTCGGAATAGCCATCGCCGCGACCCTGACTCACTTCTGGATCCTGTCGGCCGTGCTCGTCGTAACCGGGCTGGGCTGGCTGGACAAGACCGAAACAGCCGCCACGGTCGCAGCGGCGTTCCGGTCTCCGGCCGGCCAACCCGCTCGCGTCGCCGCAGCGGCTGTCGTCGCATCTAAAGGTGCAGCAGGCGCCGGCAACAGGGCTAAGACGTCCGCCAAAGACCCGTCTCTGGCCCGCCGGGACACGCCTCCTGCTCGCATCTCTTCGAAAGCGCGGCCGCGCACGGTGCAACCGGCGGCTCGCAACGCGACGCCGTACGCCATACTCCCGTACGCCGGTATCATCATGCTGATCACTCTGGTACTGGTCTGGGACTACCTGATAAACCAGACCGGGGCCGCAAATCCGCTGGCGATGCTGTGGGCCGCTTTCACCACACGCCTGATTGAAGCTACCGGCACGGTCGTCGCGGCGCCGATGTTGGCAATCCTCGTGTTATTCACCTGGTTGATCGGCATCATGGCAGCATTGGCCGAAACATATCGCATGCAGCCGGCGAACCGGAGCTATGAGTGGGCCCGCAATGCCGTTATCTGTACGGGCGTCGCCCTCGGCACTTTCTTGGTCTACGGTCTGATCCAGGCCGGCCGCTTGCAGTATAACGGGGTCCAGGGTCTCGATATTTTCCGGCGTCAGGCAAGCAACATCGTGCTTTTCGATGCGGTCCTTCTGCTGGTCATGCTCGGCATGGCCGCGGCAGTCTGGCTGGCCGATGGCCGGGCGCGTCCCACAGCAACCTTCTGCACCGGGCCTGCCCTGCCCCTGGTCGGCGCGTTGGCGTTGACTCCGCTGGCTTTCTTCTTGATCGCCGACCTGAATATCCAAATCGTGCAAGCCGACACCTACTACAAGTCGGGGCTGGCTTTTGAAGGCCGGGGACAATGGGAGAGCGCCGTCGTCCTCTACAACGAGGCGGTCAAGATCGAGCCTAACGAGGACTACTACTATCTCTTCCTGGGCCGTGCTATGCTTGAGTACGCAAGCTCCGGACAGCCGGGCGCCGCTAAGCTGCCGGCGAACCTATCAGGTTTCACCATTCAGGAGCTGCAGCAGACGATCGACGCGGGCCTCCAGTCTGCCAATCGCGAGGATCTGATGCGCGCGACCTACGCCGCGTTGACGGCGGCGCAACGGCTCAATCCGCTGAACACCGATCACACGGCAAACCTGGCTCGCCTGTTCCGCGCCTGGGCGTTCTCAAACACGCAGAACCCGACGCAGGCTTTTAGCAATCAGCAACTGCGCCAACTGGTTATCGATCAGCCAAACACTGTGGACGTGACTAAGCTCCAACAGTCGCTGCAGTATTACAAAGAAGCAACGGACCTGAGCCCACAAAACGCTCAGTTGTTCAACGAGATGTCCTCGGTGCAGTTCATAATGGGCAACCTGCAGGGGGCTAAAGCTTCGCTCGACCGCTCGATGGCCCTCGATAAGAGATTCGCGCAAACTTATCCCCTGCTCGGCGATCTGCTGGCTGAAATGGGAGACAAGCCGGGCGCGGCCGCGGCATACAAGCAAGCTTCTCTTATGACACCCAACGATATCAGCGTCCTGGGGGCGCTGGGCGTCTACGCGGCGCAGGCGGGAGACATCCAGACAGCCGTGTCAGCCTTCGATAAGATTGTCAGCCAGGAATCAATGGCGCTGGCCAGTGACCAGGATGCACTGGCCGCTCTCAATGCACAGGCACAGGCCGCGGGCGGTTACGATAAGCTGGGCGCAAGCGCACAAACGCGCCAGCAACAACTACAGAGCAGCATCGGCTCGCATACCGGGCAGCTAGAGATGTCCTACCGCAACAAGGCGTTAGTTCTGAGAGATGCGGGGCGCACGGAAGAGGCATTGTCGGCGGCCAAGTCCGCGCTACAGACGGCCGCAGACGCCGACAAACCGGCCGTTCAACAATTGATCGACGAGTTACAGAAGAAGATCTCCGGATGACAGCTTACCTTCTTATTCTGTTGAGCGCTCTTCTGCTGGCCAGTGGGGTCACGCCGATCGTAAGGCTGGCGGCACACCGCTTCGGCTTTATGGATCGTCCCAATGCGCGCAAGCAGCACGTGGTGGCGACCCCACTGTTGGGAGGCCTGGCTATATACGTGGCCTGCATCCTCGCCCTGGTGTTGTTGGGCGACCGATTTTATGTCAATCAAGTCGCCGGGGTCGCCATCGGGGCTACCCTGTGCTCGTTCATGGGACTGTGGGATGACCGTCGTGGGCTGAGCCCCTGGGTTAAGCTGGCCGGCCAGTTCCTGGCAGCCGGCATCCTCGTGCTGACCGGTCTGCGCATCAGCTTCTTGCCCTGGGAGTGGCTCAACATAGCTGCGACACTCATCTGGGTGGTGCTGATCACCAACGCTATGAACCTGCTGGACAACATGGATGGCCTGAGCGGGGGCATCGCCTGCATCGCGGCGGTGTTCTTCCTGTTATTTGCCGCCATGAGCAAGCAATACTTCGTGGGTGCCCTCGCGGCCGCCGTCGTCGGCGCCTGCCTGGGCTTCCTTTTCTACAACTTCAACCCGGCCAGCATATTCATGGGAGACACCGGCAGCCTGTTTCTGGGCTTTACCCTGGCAGCCCTGGCTATCAAGCTGCGCTTCCCGACCAATTCGGCCTTCGTCAGCTGGATGGTGCCCCCGCTCGTGCTCGCCGTACCCATCTTCGACACCTCATTGGTCATCATTTCTCGGCTGCGGCGGCGGCTAAACCCGCTCACTACGCCGGGCAAGGATCACCTGAGCCATCGACTGGCACGGCTGACCGGCAGCCCGCGGGAAGCGGTACTCATCTGCTACCTTTTCGCCGGAGTCGCCGGCATCATCGCCACCTTCGTGACCCAGGCCAGTATTCCGGAAGGCTACGGGGCCGGCGTCGCGGTGGTCGTCGCCGCTTTGTTCGGCATCTGGCGTCTGGAACGACCGCCATTCCGTACTGTCTGAATTCTGACGGTCAATGACTCGAGTCCGAAATCCTAACCAAGCCAAGGAGTTTCTGTTGAAAAAGCGAACTGTTCTGATCCTCGCAGTCGTGCTGCTCACCACCGCCTTAGTTGCGTCCTGTGTGCCCGCTGCGGCGCCTACCACTCCACCGTCTGCGGCCACTGCGGCGCCGTCTGCTCAGCCCCTGTCTACGCCGGCCGCTTCCGCTCAGGCACAGGGCACCCCGGCGGCTGCTCAGGCGACGCTGGTGCTGCCCGGCACCGCTGCTCAGACCGCCGCGCCTACCATCGCGCCGGATAAGCGCACGCCGGCGCCGGCCCCCGCGGCCGATGGCAGCCGTCCGATCGCGCAGATCCCGCCGGCCCAGCGTGCCGACCGCTTCAGTGGCCCGGCGCCGATGACCATCGTCACGGGCACGAAATACCTGGCGACCATCGTTACGAGCAAAGGCAACATCGTCGCCGAGCTCTATCCCGACACGCCGTTGAGCGCCAACAACTTTGTCACGCTGGCAAAAGACGGCTTCTACGACGGGCTGACTTTCCACCGGGTCGAGCCGGGCTTCGTCGTCCAGGGCGGCGATCCAGTTGGCGATGGCAGCGGTGGCCCAGGTTACACGATCCCGGCCGAGATCAAACACAACCACCCGCGCGGTGCGCTCGCCTGGGCACGCAACAGCGACCAGGTCAATCCGAAGCGCGACTCCAGCGGCAGCCAGTTCTACATCACCCTGGCCGACGCCCCGTCCCTGGATGGCGCCTACACATCCTTCGGCTACGTGGTCCAGGGTATGGATGTGGTGGACAAGATCGCGATGGGCGACACGATCCAGCGCATCGATATCAGCACGGCCGACGTGTCGCGCTTGCCCACGCCCACCCCCACCGCTGCGCCCAATGCCCCGGCTCCGGCCGACGGCCGGCCCCTGGCCAAAGAGCCGTTGGACAAGCGCGGCAAGATTTATAACATGCCACCGACAGCCACGGTCGTCGACCCTAAAAAGACCTACCAGGCGACCATCAGTACTGATAAGGGTGACATCGTGCTCGATCTGGACGCGGCCAATGCCACTGCCAGCGTCAACAACTTCGTCCTGCTGGCCAACCTGGGATTCTATGATGGCCTGCCCGTCGCATACGTCGAGCCGGGCTCGGCAGTGATCCTGGGCTCGCCTCAGAGTCAGCCGGACAGTGACGCGGGCTACAAGCTACCCCTCGACAAGAACGCGGCGGCGGCCCAGGTCATTACCGGTACTATCGCCTACTACCCGGTGACGGACAATGCCACGCAGCAGATTATGGCGAGCAGCAGCCAGTTCCTCATCTCCATGACCGCAGTCTCGCAACTGGCCGCGCCGATGAACATCTTCGGCAAGGTCGCCAGCGGACAGGATGTGGTGAGCAAGCTGGCCGCGGGCGATGTGGTGAAGACCATCACCATCACGGAAAAATAGTCCAGCCGACGGTTACGATTTGATGCGTGATACGTGCAGCGTGATCGGCCAGGTTGACCGAGCGTGGCGCAAGTATCACGCATCACCTATTAGAAAGGATGCAGTATGCCTAAGCGCTACTCCAAGCCGTTCGATCTCAAAATCGACCTAAAAAAGCAGTACCAGGCCGCGATTAAGACCAACAAGGGCGACATTGTGCTCAAGCTGTTTGCGCAGCAGGTCCCGTCCACGGTCAATAACTTTGTCTGCCTGGCCGAAGATGGATTCTACGATGGCGTGACCTTCCATCGCGTCATCAAAAGCTTCATGATCCAGAGCGGCGATCCGACCGGGACCGGCCGTGGCGATCTCGGCTATAAGTTCAGGGACGAGTTCAGCCCGACGCTGAAGCATGACAAGCCCGGCGTGCTGTCGATGGCAAACGCCGGCCCCAACACCAACGGCAGCCAATTCTTCATCACCCATGTGCCTACCCCACACCTGGACGGCAAGCATAGTGTCTTCGGGCAGGTAATTGAGGGCCAGGACGTGGTCAACGCCATCGAGCAAGGCGATTACATCGACAAGATTACAATTACTGCATGTTCGAACTGATCTTTCTCGGCACTTCCGCTTCCGCTCCCTCGGCACAGCGCGGGCTGCCGGCTACGGTGTTGATTCATCGAGAATACCGCTTCCTCATCGATTGCGGCGAGGGCACCCAACGCCAGCTTTTGCGCAGCGGCATCGGCTTCAAGCGGCTGGACCGTATCCTTCTGACGCACGGGCATCTCGACCATATTCTCGGCCTGGGCGGCCTGGCGAGCACGTTCGGACGCTGGGAAACAATGGAGAATATGGAAATCTATGGGGGCGCGTGGGCGTTGCAGCGCGTTCGTGATCTGATGCGTATCGTATTCGGCGCAGGAGAGACGCGCATGCGCATCAGCTATCATCCAATCGCGCCCGGCGTTCTCATGGAAGACGATCTGTTCCAGGTGAGCGTCTTTCCGGTCGACCACCGCGGCGCCGAGTCCTTCGGCTTCAGTTTCGAGGAGAAGGCCAGGCGCCCATTCCTGCCTCAGAAGGCCGAGGCTCTCGGCGTGCCGGTCGGACCAATCCGGCGGGACCTGGTGAACGGCAAGCCGGTTTCGTTGGCTGACGGGCGAACAATCCAGCCGGACGAGGTATTGGGACCGGCCGTGCAAGGCGCACGCCTGGTTTTCGTCGGCGATGCCGGTCGCGTGGATGACCTGGTGCCGTATGCGGCCGGGGCGGACCTGTTGGCGATCGAGTCGACGTACATCAACGAGGAACGAGAGGTCGCAGCCGATTTCGGTCACCTGACGGCATCCCAGGCTGCCTGGCTGGCACGCGAGGCGGGAGTCAAGTACCTGGTGCTGCACCATATCTCCCGCCGCTACAGCGGCAGGCAGATTTTCGAGGAAGCAGTGCGAATCTTTCCGGATACGGCGGTTGCCAAAGACTTCGATCTGTTCCGGGTGGTTAAACACAAACCGGTCGAACGCGAGGATGTGCGACAGCGGGGAGAGGACGAATCATCACCAGCTCAGCCGTGAGCTCCAGTCGCTCGAATTGCGTCCGGGCGACTGGAGGCGACCCTGTTTCGATTCACTCGCCCTCACACGCCCGGCGGCGGAATGGGCAAATCCCCCACTGCGGTATTCACCCACTTGTCCCCAGTGTCGACGAGCATAACCGGGATGTCGTCGACGATCGGATACTTGCGCCCGCAGTCCACCTCCTGGCATACCAACCAGACGTCGCGCACCAGCAGCAAGCGGCCCGGATCCTCCCCTAGATGGCGGGTAGCTCCCGAAACGCAGTGCGGACAGCGAAGGATCGCGAGCAGTTCTTGAGAAACCACGATTTTCCTCCAGATGAGAGTGACGATGATGGTAAATCAGTATAGCATACTGTTTTTATCCTCACAATTTGCTCCGCATCCGCCCCGTATGATATACTAAGTGTTCGGGCCTCGTGCCCTATCTCACACGCTTGCAGCGCATGCTGGCCGTGCCCATCAGGGTTCCACAGCAGTTCCTGTAAGCGGACGTCCTAACGGATGAAGGGGGAACAGTGTCTGTCATTTCGATGAAGTCTCTCTTGGAGGCGGGGGTTCATTTTGGCCACCGCACGCGCCGCTGGCATCCGAAGATGCGCACGTTCATCTTCACGGAGCGTAACGGCATTCACATCATCGACCTGCAGCAAACGATGCGGCAGGTGAACACGGCGTATGGCATCGTGCGCGACACCGTGCGCAATGGCGGGTTAGTTCTGCTTGTCGGCACTAAGAAGCAGGCTCAGGAAACGATCCGCACCGAGGCAGACCGCTGCGGCATGCCTTTTGTCGTCGAGCGCTGGCTGGGCGGCACGTTGACCAATTTCCGCACTATTCGCCAGCGGGTCGAGTTCATGGCCGACCTGGAACGGCGCAAAGAGCGCGGCGAACTGGATCGCCTGCCCAAAAAAGAGGCCCAGATCCTGACCAACGAGTTGCAGCGCTTGAATACCCGCCTCGGCGGCTTGCGTTCGATGACGCATTTGCCGGACATTCTGTTCATCGTGGACGTACAGCGGGAATCTCTGGCCGTTACTGAAGCCAATAAGCTCAATATTCCTATCGTTGCAATGGTAGATACGAACTGCGATCCCGATCCCATCGATTACCCGATCCCATCGAACGATGATGCGATCCGTGCCATCAAGCTAATGGCCGGGAAGATCGCCGATGCCGTGATCGAGGGCATGCAGTTGCGTGCAGTAGACGAGGCCGACCGGGCGGCCGAAGCGGCCAACAAGCCCGAAGTCCAGACTGATGAAGAAGCGGAAGAAGAGCAGGCACGCCAGGAAGCGATGGGAGACGATCTGCTGGGACCTTCCATCATGGCCCACCTGGCTTCCGCTGACCAGGACGAAGCAGCCGCCGCAAACGAAGAAGCATAAGAGGAGTTTCTGGTGGAAATCACTGCAACGATGGTAAAGGACCTGCGCGCCGCGACAGGCGCCGGCGTTCTGGATTGCCACAAGGCATTGGAAACCTCGGGTGGTAACGCCGAGCAGGCGGCCGCGCTTCTGCGCGAGAAGGGCCTGGCTGCGGCCGCGAAGAAAGCTACTCGCGAGGCCAACGAGGGGATGATCGGCAGCTACATCCACATGGGCAGCAAGGTGGCCGCGCTCGTCGAGGTCGACTGCGAAAGCGACTTTGTGGCCCGCACTGCAGATTTTCAGACCCTTGCCAAGGACCTGGCCATGCAAGTCGTCGCCGCTCGCCCTGGCTGGGTACGCCGCGAGGACGTCCCGCCTGAGGTCATCCAGCACGAAACCGAGAACTACAAGGCCGAGGCAGCCGCGGCCAATAAACCGGCCGCGGTGGTTGACAAGATCGTCGAAGGCAAACTGGCCAAGTTCTATGAGGAGAACGTTCTGCTCGAGCAGTCGTTCATCAAGGACGAGGGTGTCAAGGTTCGGGACCTGATCAGCCAGTCGATCGCCAAGCTGGGCGAAAATATCGTCGTGCGGCGCTTCACCCGCCTGGAAGTGGGCGGCTGAGGCCCGGATAACGAGGCGTAAGGTGCGCTACCGGCGGATCGTGGTGAGACGGGACGGCGGAACACAGGCCGGGGATGCTGATTCCGGCATCAATCTCGGCCTGACCGATAACGTTGCCCACATGATCCGCCGGTTGCGCGACCGCGAACGCAAGGTCTCGATCGCCATCCTCAGCTTTTACCCCAGTGCCAGACGGTTTGACCACCTCACCTATCGGGATTAAGGAGGGTTGTCATGCTCAAAGATGTGCTCAAGGACGCCCGTGAACGGATGGACAAGGCCGTGGACTCGTTGCAGGTCGACCTGCGCTCTATCCGCACAGGCCGGGCCTCGCCGTCTCTCGTCGAGAAACTGACCGTTGACTACTACGGCGCACCAACCCCGTTGAACCAACTGGCCGGCATCACGGTGCCGGAACCTCGAATGCTGATGATTCGCCCCTGGGACCGCAGTACGATGGGCATCATCGAGAAGTCCATCCTCAAGTCAGACCTGGGGCTCACCCCGACTAATGATGGCCAGGTGATTCGCCTCGTGATCCCACAGCTAACCGAGGAGCGGCGCCGCGATCTGACTAAGCTGGTGGCCAGGCGAGTGGAAGAAGCCCGGGTAGCAGTGCGCAATATTCGGCGTGACGCCATTGACATGCTGCGCGACCTGGAAAAAGAGAAACTGATCAGCGAAGACGAGATGTACGAGGGGCGCGACGATACACAGGAACTGACAGACAAGTACATCAAACAACTGGATGAAATCGGCAAGACCAAAGAAGCCGAGATCATGGAAGTGTAATGCCAGACCAGAAAATACCTATCAAGGAACGTTATCCCAGCGTGACGCGCATTCCTAACCATGTGGCCATCATCATGGACGGCAACGGGCGTTGGGCGCGCGCACGCGGGCTGCCGCGGGCGGCGGGACACCGCGCAGGGACAGATAATCTGCGCCGCGTCCTTCCCGCCGCCACTGACTTCGGCGTCTCGGTCCTGACGATTTACGCTTTCTCGACTGAAAACTGGTCCCGGCCGTTAGAAGAGGTCAGGGGTCTCATGACGTTACTCGGCGAATTTATCCAGCGCGAGTTGCGCAGCCTGCATGCCAACGGAGTCTGCATCCGGCACAGTGGTCGCCTGGAAGGTATCAATCCTCGCCTGCAGGCCCAGATCCAGGAAGCGGTGGCTTTGACCCGAGACAACAAGGCCATCACCCTCAACGTAGCCTTCAACTACGGCGGCCGCGCGGAGATCGTGGATGCCGTGCAGCGAATCATGCGTGACGGCGCCCCGCCGGAAGCGGTCACCGAGGAAATGATCTCGCGTTATCTTTACACGGGTGATCTGCCCGACCCGGACCTGGTCGTTCGCACGGGCGGGGAATACCGCTTGAGCAACTTTCTGATCTGGCAGGCGGCCTATGCCGAATACTATGCGACGCCCGCTTACTGGCCCGATTTCGACGAGGCTGAGCTGGCCAAGGCCTTGGAAACCTATAGCCAGCGCGACCGGCGCTTCGGAAAAGTGCCCAACAACTAGAGTCTCCACTCAATTCTCGCCCACACAGCGCAGATGACCATTCGCAGCGGTTCAAGTCGGGCCAACGTGGGCCGCGTTTGGTACCCAAAACACAGACATCGTGACACGAGGGGTCATATAATGCGGGTAGTCTCGCCTCTCGACGAACTACCTGTCTCACTTTAAGTGTTACGTCTGCGGAGAGCTACCCATGACCGAACAACCCGACCGGAACCTCGCGTTGGATTTAGTGCGCGTGACCGAGGCGGCTGCTCTGGCGGCCGGCCGTTGGGTGGGCCGTGGGAACAAGATCGCGGCTGACCAGGCGGCAGTGGATGCGATGCGCGTGGTGCTGAACACAATCGAGATGGACGGGGTGATCGTCATTGGCGAGGGAGAAAAAGATGAGGCCCCGATGCTCTATAACGGCGAGGCCCTGGGCACCGGCGATCCGCCGAGGGTCGACATTGCGGTGGATCCTATCGATGGAACGAGGCTGACCAGCGTCGGCGGGCCCGGCGCGGTGGCTGTAGTCGCCCTGTCAGAACGTGGCAGCATGTATGCTCCGGGCAGCCTGGTGTACATGAACAAGATCGCAGTCGGGCCTGATGCCTGCGGCCACATAGACATCGATGCCCCGGTTGAAGTCAACCTCAAAGCCATCGCCCGTGCCAAGGGACGCGAGGTGGCCGACCTGACCGTGACCATCTTGGACCGGCCGAGGCACGCCGAGCTGATCGCACAGGTGCGGCGGTTGGGCGCGCGTATACATCTTATCGCTGACGGCGATGTTTCGGCGGCGATCAGCACCTGTGTGCCCGAGACGGGCATCGACGTCTTGCTTGGCGTGGGTGGGTCGCCGGAAGCGGTCATCAGCGCAGCAGCCTTGAAGTGCATGGGCGGCGAGATCCAGTGCAAGTTGTGGCCGCGCGATGAATCAGAACGAGAATACGCGCTGGAGCACGGCCTCGACCTCGATCAGGTGCTGAGCAATGATGATTTAGTAAGCGGCGATAACATCTTCTTCGCCGCTACCGGTATCACCGACGGTGATCACCTCGAAGGGGTGAAGTATTTCGGTGGCGGCGCACGCACATCCAGCATGGTCATGCGCTCTAAGTCGGGAACCATCCGGGTCATCAAAGCCACCCATCGCTGGGACAAGCTGATGCGTTTTAGCCAGATCAATTTCGGTTGAGGAGGTAGCCTGTACAAGGGAAGCATCTAGCCGCCCGGCTCCCATCGCCTGAATGTCGAGCCCAGTTAAATGCATCGCCCCTACTTGACGTAAATTAGCAGGCATGCTATATTGAAGGTCAGCGCCCAGACGTTCACGTGCTGCCGTCTTCTCTGTTTCTCATCCCATCTGTTCTCGGCAGATTACGCTTTTCAAGAAAAGACCGCGCGCGTTGGCCTAAATCGAGGGGCTGGGATGCCGGTTGGCTTTGACCACGTACGGGACTTATCCCCTGTAAATACTTTCCTGGAATTATTTAAGTCACTAGAAAGTTCACTTCGCAGCACATTTCCTGCAACGGCACTGGCTTGCAATAGGATGTGCGTCCTTGGAGTAAGAATATGAATATTGCTGAACTTGAGAGCAAGACCCTCACCGAGCTGCAAGACCAGGCCCGGACTATGGGCGTTACGGGCTATACCCGTTTGAAGAAATACGACCTGATCATGCGCCTGTTGCGCGAGAATACCGAGCAGCAGGGGCTGATCTTCGGCGGCGGCACGCTCGAGGTCGTCCAGGATGGCATCGGCTTTTTGCGGGCAGACAAACACATGCTGCCCGGCCCGGACGACGTTTACATCTCGCAGAGCCAGATCCGCCGCTTCGGGCTGCGCACCGGCGACTTTGTCGTTGGCCAGGTGCGACCGCCGAAGGAGTCGGAGAAGTACTTTGGTCTCCTCAAGGTCGAGGCCGTCAATGGGCTCGATCCCGAGGAAGCCAAAAAGCGTCCCAAGTTCGAAGAACTGACGCCAATCTTCCCCAACCAACAGTTGCTGCTCGAGACGCAGCCTTCCATCCTGGCCACCCGCCTGATCGACCTGGTCGCCCCCATTGGCCGCGGCCAGCGTGGTCTGATCGTATCGCCACCCAAGGCCGGCAAGACGACTGTCCTCAAGCAAATCGCCAACGGCGTGAGCACCAACTATCAAGACGTCTATCTGATGGTGTTGCTGATTGGTGAGCGGCCAGAAGAGGTTACCGACATGGACCGGTCGGTGGAAGCCGAGGTCCTTAGTTCGACCTTCGACGAGCCGGTGCAGTCGCACGTGCGCGTGGCCGAGATGGGATTGGAAAGGGCCAAACGCCTTGTCGAAGCGCAGCGCGATGTTGTGATCCTGCTCGACTCTATCACCCGTCTGACCCGCGCTTACAACCTGACGGTGCCGACCTCGGGCCGTACACTGTCCGGCGGTATCGATCCGGCCGCGCTTTATCCGCCCAAGCACTTCTTCGGCGCCGCGCGCAAGATCGAGGAGGGCGGCAGCCTGACCATCATCGCGACCTGCCTGGTCGATACCGGTAGCCGTATGGACGATGTCATCTACGAAGAGTTCAAGGGCACCGGCAACATGGAACTTCATCTCGATCGCCGGCTGTCCGAACGTCGTGTCTTCCCGGCCTTCGACGTAGTCCGCTCCGGGACCCGGCGCGAGGAACTGCTTCTGGAACCGGAGACCCTGCAACGGGTATGGACCCTGCGCCGCATGATCGACATGCTGCGGCAGAGCGGCGAGGACCCGCTCGAGCCCGTGCTCGAGCGCATGCGCCGCACGCGCAACAACAAGGTGTTCCTCGACACCCTGTCACAGAATATCTAACGGAAGCCGAAGGACGAAGGGCGGGCGCATGGCGCACCCTTCGTCCTTCGGCTTCCGTGCAGTGGAGTATTGGCGCTCATGCGCGAGGAAGAATCTATAGCCCCGTTCACCCTGCCGCCCGAAGACTGGGGCCCCGGGTATCGCCTGTGGCAGGGCGCAATAGCACTGCTCTCGCAACGCGGGCCCGACGGGACCACCTCACTGGTCCGTGTCGCATCTCACCTGTTGATCCTCGTAGTTGTCGTCCTAGTCATCGCGATCAGTCGCTTGGAGTTGCCCAGCTGGGAGATTGGCGTGGTTGACAACCCCGCCCAGGAAGCACAGATAACCCAAGAACTACCCGTTCCGGCCCAAACGGAGATCAGAGCCTTCGGAACACTGGTCCGTTCGGCCGTTCCTGTCACCCTGGCGGCCGAACGCCCGCGCACATCCAGCATCACCACTTACACTGTCCAGGCCGGCGATACGTTGTGGGGCATCGCCGTGAAGCTGAATCTGGCTGCCGAGACGCTTATCTGGGCCAACGGCATGGAGGACAACCCGGACCTGCTGCGCCTGGGTCAGGATCTGACCGTTCTGCCCGTCAATGGCGTCTTGCATACCGTGATGAAAGGCGACACGCTGGAGAGCGTCGCCAAGAAGTATAAGGCCAAGCCGGAGGATATTGTCAGCTTCGAGAACAACCGTCTTGATGCCAAGAACCCCGCCCTGGCCGTCGGTACGAAGGTTATTGTCCCGGGCGGTACCAAACCTCCGACCGCCAGCCAGCTCGCCAGTACCAACAGCCAGGCGCCAATCGTACGCGGCCACTTCGTTTGGCCTACTTCAGGCAGTGTCACGCAGTTCTTCTGGGCCTACCATCATGCAATCGACATTGCCGCCTGGATCGGCAACCCGGTCAAAGCGGCCGACGGAGGCACCGTCATCGCGGCGGGGTGGAACAACACCGGCTACGGTAACATGATCCTCATCGACCATGGCAACGGTTTTGTGACCCGCTACGGCCACCTCAGCAAGATCTCTGTACGAGCGAGGAGCGTCGTTAAACAGGGCCAACTGATTGGGTTGATGGGCAGTACCGGCAACTCGACGGGCCCGCATCTGCATTTCGAGGTTATCTACGGTGGGGTAAGCCGCAACCCGTTCACCTATCTGCCCTGAGCCAGACGGCGCGGTCCTCGTTTCCCCGTCTACGGCGCGACCACCTCCACGATCACTTGCGCTACCACTGCCTGGCCATTCGTGTCATAGACTATCAATCGCAGGCTGTAGGGGCCCGGGGCCAGGGCCGTCGTGTCCCAGATCCCGAGCAAGTCGCCGAGCGCCGGCGCCGGTTGGAACTGGAGCGCGGCAACTTCCTTCCAGGCCTTGGGCGCCGGCCTGATCCCCGGCGCATATTGCAGCCAGTAGCTATCGAACTGCGAGCCGGCCGCGATACCGTTGATAGGCACTGCGCCGGAGACCTGCACGTTGGGCAATGGCTGTGTGATCGCAGCCTCGACAGGAGTCGTTGCCTGCCCCCCAGGCGTCGCCGTGGCTGTGCTAGTCGCGCCGGCCGGCGTGGCCGTCGGCTCAACCGGCTGCGGGGTGTCGGTCGGCCCAGGTGGAAGCGGGGTCGGCGTATCGGCCGGCGCCGGCGTGTCAGTGGCGGTCGCCTCCGGCGTAGGCGTCGATGTATCGGCCGGGGTGGGCGACGGCTCCAGGGTCGGCGAAGGTGTGGGAGTGGGCGCTTCCACAATCACGTGAACCGCGTTCGAGACGGCAACCGGGTTCTGCGGGCGCTGCGGATCGTAGGCTGCAAGGCGCAGGCTGAAATCGCCGGCGCCGTCATGCTTGCTCACGTAGGCCGGAACGTCCCAGTCAACCAACCAACCGTCCACATCGCCTTGTTTCTGGCCGGTCAGCGTTCCCCAGCCGATAGGGCTTGGTCCCACACCATATTCCACACGCCAGACCAATGGCTCGGGCAGATGAGCCCGCCCGGTCACTTGCACTATCCCGCCTACCTGGCTGCCATCCACCGGCCCCTTGAGTTCCAGTTCCGGCTGGAAGGCGTACTTGGGCTGCTCCAGGTTCAGCTGTGGCATACCGTGCGCTTCGGCCCATTTCTGATAGCGTGCTGGGAAAACCATTACGTCGCGCGTTTCAACCCGGTCGGGCGGCGTCGATTCGGTTGCCAACAGGCCCGTGACCTTGTCGATGCGCAAGCGCTGGTGAAGATCGAAGCGTGCCGGCAGAGGGCCATGCCCGGCGGCAAAGACTTCCTGCCGTCGGTTCGGGCAGGCCTCGCTGGGCAAAGTGCCCGTGTCCGCGCAGACCTCCAGATGCTGAATGCCTTGCGGTTCGGTGAAAGCGCGCCCGGGCGTTCCCTCCAAGCTGCGGCGCATCACGTTCTGCCAGATAGGAGCAGCGCCCACCGAGCCCGCCGTCTGTTTCATCGGTTTGTAGTCGGCGTTGCCGACCCAGACACCGATGGCCAGATCAGGAGTGTAGCCGAGAGTCCAGGCATCGCGATAATCGTTGGTTGTGCCTGTCTTGGCCGCCGACGGCCGGTCGGGCAGGCTCAGCGTCTCAGCGGCCGCGCCGAACGCCGGGCGGCGAGCTTCCTTATCCGACAGGATCGACGTGACCTCGTAAGCGTACTGCGCGTCCACTACGGGCTGAGCCGGGGCCGGTGTGACCAGGGGCGCCGCGCCCGGCTGCTTGGATGCCGCCTGGCAGCCCTGGACGGCGCCTGCGGCTGCCCCACCCCACACCAGCTTGCCGTCAGGCCCGATGATACAGGCGATGGGCGTCAGGGGCGCGCGCACGCCCCCATTGGCCAGCGTCGCGTAGGCGCCGGTCATTTCCAGGAGAGTCACTTCGCCGCCACCGAGGGTCAGTGAAAGACCATAGTCGGGGCGGGTCAGAGTGGTAATACCCAGACGGCCGGCCATGTCCTTCAGCCGGTCCAGCCCAACGTGCTCCAAAGTCTTGACCGCCGGGATATTGTACGAGTTGGCCAGCGCCGAACGGACGGTCACCAGCCCATGTTCCTTGCCATCATAGTTGCCCGGTATATAGGGCGGGTTGGCGCCGTCCGGGAACTGAGTCTTGACGTCCATGATGACTGTGGACGGCGTCCAGCCACCCGGCGCCTCCACAGCGCTAAAGGCATCCGACGCCGGGGTGGCATCCTTTGGCGCCGGGACGGCAGGCATCTCGAAGGCGGCCAGGTAGGTGATGGGCTTGATCGAAGAGCCGGGTTGGCGCGGCGCAACGGCCATGTTGATCTGGCCGCTGATCTCGTCATTATGAAAGTCGGCGCTGCCCACCATGGCCAACACCTCGCCGGTCGCGGGGCGGACTGCTACCAGCGCACCGTCAGTAGCGTTCTGGCCCTGGGCCTGCAGCTTCGCTACTTGCTTGGCGACCTCATCCTCGGCCGCCGCCTGGATTTTCGGGTCCAGCGTGGTGTAAATTCTCAGCCCACCCTTGGACATCAACTCGGGGCCGATCTGCTTTTCGACCAGGTCACGGACGTACAGCACGAAATGGGGATGTTCCATCGTGTAACTCTGCTGCAACGGCCGCAACTTGAGGGGCTCTTTATACGCCGCATCTGCCAGGTCCGACGAGATATAGCCGTGCTTGACCATCAGGCCAAGGACAACTCCCTGGCGCTTCTTGACCACTCCGGGGGTCCCATCGGCATTCCACAGCTTGGTATAAGGGTCATAGTAGGCGGGCGCCTGGGGCAAGCCGGCCAGCATCGACGCCTCAGCCAGGTCGAGGTCCTTGGCGTGTTTGCCGAAATACGTTTCCGAGCCGGCTTCAATGCCGTAGGCCAGGTTGCCGTAATAGATCTCGTTCAGATAGATCTGTAGTACCGTGTCTTTGGAATAGCGGCGCGTGATTTCGGCTGACAGGATGGCTTCCTTCAGCTTGCGTGAAAGCGTCCTTTCCGAAGACAGAAAGGTGAGCTTGACCAGTTGCTGCGGGATCGTGCTGCCGCCCGGCCCCGAAAGAAGGTCGCGATCGCGCACGGCGTAATAGAGCGCACGCGCCATGCCCACCGGGTCCACCCCTGGGTGCTGGTAAAAGTTGGGGTCCTCGGTGGCGATTGTGGCGTCCTTGAGGTTCTTCGAGATCTCATCCACCATCACCATTGTGCGACGGCCATGGGAGGGATCGGCGATCTCGTTAAGCAGATTGCCCTGCCGGTCAAAGATCTGCGTCGAGGCGAAGGTGTTGGCGCGGGCTTCCAACTCGTCGGGGTTTGGCAGCGCCGCGGCGATGCCGGCGTAGCCGAAGAGCAGACCACCGAAAGTCATGCAGGTGACCAATAAGAAGATGATCCCGGCGCCGAGCACGCCCCCGCACCCCCGGCGTTGAGCAGGGGGCCTGGGCCGGCGACCGGCGGGCGGCGGGGCCGCGTTGTTTGGGCCTGGCGCCCCTGGCCGGTCGTACGGTTCGGGGGCAGGCGCGGGCGTCTGGGCCCTGGCTTGTAGGGCCGGCGTTGGCGCCCGCCCGTGTGGCTGGTAGTAACCCATTTATAATGAATCCCTTCAGATGAAAATCCAAGTCTGGTATAATACCAGACTGGTATGAATGCAACAACCCTAAGACGCCTTCTGTCGCCGAAATGTTTCATCGCGGGTGGTTGCGAAAGCGGGGGATGATCTGGGTTTAGAAAGACAAGAAACAGGTTTCAGGCACAAACCTGGTGTCTACTGGAAAAGGCTGCCCCAAATCGCCGGGGTGACCAAACGGTCCGCTTAGTCGTCCACGGTCTCTCCGCTGGGGATCTCCAGGTCTTCGAAACACGTCGCCCTGGCGTGCGGGCAAATCACCACATTGCGGCCAATCTTCATGTTGGGTGGAATGACCGCGCCCTTGCCGACGAGGGTCAGCCCCGTGTTGAGGCGCTCGGGCCAGCGGCGATTAGGCGTGTTGTCGTCGCCAAAGCCTAACTTCGTCCCCTGGCCGATGCGCACCCGTTTGTCGAGGATCGCCCGATCCACCTCGGCGCCCGCCTCCACGACCGTATCGTTCATCACGATGGCATCCCGCACTACCGCTCCGAGAGCCACGTAGGCCCCGGGCGAAATGATGGAGCGCACGACAGTCCCCTCGACCTGGCAGCCGTCACAAAGCAGGTTGCCCTCGACGCGCGCCTCCGGGCCGATCATGGCGGGAGGCCGCTCCTCGCTGCGGGTGTGGATCACCCATTCGGGATCGTACAGATCCAACGCCGGGGTTTCAGCCAGAAGCGCCATATTCGCTTCCCAGTACGCCTGCACCGTGCCGACGTCGGCCCAGTAGCCCTGGAACGGGTAGCCGTACAGCGCTCTCGAATCCACGATGGCCGGCAGGACGTCTCCCCCCAGGTTGCGCTGGCTGCGCCCCATTTCGTTCGTCAGGCAGTCGACCAGCACCTCGCGACGGAAGACGTAAATCCCCATGCTGGCCAGGGTGCTCTGCGTCCGGCGCGGCTTCTCCTCGTAGGCAACCACGCGCCCATCGGCGTCGGTAGCCAGCATGCCAAAACGATAGGCCTCGAAACCGGGCGCGCCACGCACTGCCAGGGTAGCATCGGCTCGCCGCTCATGATGGAACTTGAGCAGGGGGGCGTAGTCCATCTTGTAAATGTGATCCCCTGCCAGGATCAGCACGTCGTCGACCCAATCCGGGATCACGTCCAGATTAAAGCGCAGTGCATCAGCCGTGCCTTCCTGCCAAACGCCACGTTCGCCCTTGGTGCGCTGAAACGGTTGGAGCAGGCGTACGCCGCCGGTTGAGCGGTCAAGATCCCACGGCTTGCCGACTCCGATATGCTCGTTGAGCGAACGTGGTTGGTACTGCGTTAACACGGCAACGTTGTAGATGCCAGAGTTGACACAGTTGGAAAGCGAGAAATCGATGATCCGGTATTTGCCGCCGAACGGGACCGCCGCCTCGGAACGCAGCGCAGTGAGTATGCTCAGCGCCGGGCTTTCGCCACCCGCCAGAATGATCGCCATGACCGCCATGTCTCACCTCACTGTACCGTCGCTCCGCTGGGGACTTCCCCATTGAAGGACGCAAAGGCTTCCTCATCGATGTTGGAGTAGATCACCACATTGCGACCGATGCGCTGGTTGGCCGGCACGTGCGCGTTCATGCCCACCACGGATATTCCCGTGTTGAACCGGTCCGGGGCAAGTGCGTTTGGCGTGCTGAAGTCGTCGCCAAAACCCAGTTGGGTACCTACGCCTATGATCACGTTCTTGTCCACGATCGCATGATCGACTACCGCGCCCGGTCCGATCCACGTGTCCTGCATGACTACGCTCTCGCGCACCACCGCGCCCGGCGAGACGTAGACGCCGGGAGAAAGCACCGATCGAACCACCTGGCCGCGCACGATACAACCATTGCACACCATGCTCTCGTGGATAATCGTCTGCGGTCCTGCTTTAACCGGCGGCCGCTCCTGGCTGCGGGTGCGGATCGTCCAGGCGAGATCGTACAGCTTGAGAGCCGAGTTACCGGAGACCAGCTCCATGCTCGTCTGCCAGTACGCATCCACCGTCCCCACGTCCACCCAGTAGCCATCGAACGGATAGGTGTAGAGATAGCTGTCCTCGACCATGCTCGGCAGCACATGCTTGCCGAAATCCAGGTCGGCATGGTCTTTGCTGAGCGCCTGGAGCCGATCGATCATCGCGTGCGCATCGAAGACGTACACGCCCATGTTGGCCAGCGTGCTGGACGCCTCTTTCGGCTTCTCCAAGAAGTTCGTCACCCGACCCTGCTCGTCGGTCTGCACGATGCCGAAACGATTGGTCTCGTCGGGCTTCACGTTCATAACGGCAATGGTCGCGTCGGCACGTCGCGCCTGGTGCTGCTCGAGCATCGGCCGGTAGTCCATCTTGTAAATGTGATCGCCCGAAAGGATCAGCACTATTTCGGCACGCTGCTCGCGCAGATACTCCAGGTTCTGCAGGACGGCATGCGCGGTACCGCCAAACCACATCTGGCCCTCACGTGCCTGGTATGGATGCAGCAGGCGCAGCCCGCCGCGCGCCCGGTCCAGGTCCCATGGCTTGCCGATGCCGATATGCTCATTCAGCGAGCGGGGCTGGTACTGGGTTAGCACAGCCACATCGAAGATCCCGGAATTGACACAGTTCGAAATGGGAAAATCGATGATGCGATACTTTCCGGCGAACGGCACGGCCGGCTTGGCGCGCATATCGGAGAGGACGCCCAGCCGCGTCCCTGCGCCGCCGGCCAGGATCATAGCTACCACGCGCATGGACAGGCTCCTTTAGAATCAGAGGACAGTGCTTGCATTCGTATCTGGATCCGTGTCTGCATCCTTTGTAACACGAAAGGGGGACTAGGTCAAGGAGATTTCACCGCAACCACGCAAGCTGAGAAAATGGCCAAACAGCGCGCGTCTTTGCACCGTTGTGATATAGATCATAGTTGTACCTGGCAACTTGCGGTATACTTACTGCGAATCATTCGCAATAAGGAGGAGACTGTGAGCAGGTTGGTTGCGCAGGCGTCGGGGATACTACGCCAGTGCGGCGGTCGCATGACAACCCAGCGGCGCCTGATCCTGGGGACCCTGGACGAAATGGGCGGCCACCCCACGGCGGAGCAGATTTACCGGATTGTCCGCGCACAGGACCCCTCCATCAATCCGTCCACTGTTTACCGCACACTGGGCTGGTTGGCCGAAGCCGGGCTGGTCGACGCCCGGCATCTGGCTCCCGGACGAAGCAGTGGACGCCGGGAGCAGTTCGACCCATCTTTCCCCGCCGAACATCACCACTTCGTTTGTACGGGCTGCGGGAAAGTGGTCGAATTCGCCTCACCCCATATTGAGCGAGCGAAGCAGGAGTTTTCGCATACACAGGGCGTGACCGTGGAACGGGCCTCTCTGACCCTCTACGGGCTCTGCGCCGCCTGTGAAATCGCAAAGGAATGAATTGTGGAACGAGTCTCTTCTCGCACTCTCAGCACTCTTGCCAAAGGCCAGAGCGGTATCGTCCAGGCTCTTGACGGCGGCCGCATCTTCCGCAGCCGGGCAGCTAATCTCGGCTTCACCGCGGGCGCCAAAGTGACCGTGGTGCAGAACTTCGGGCACGGCCCGATGATCGTCTCACTGCGCGGCACGCGCGTCGCGCTGGGCCGGGACGAAGCGGCGCAAGTCCTTATCGAAGGTGAAGATGACAGCATCGTGTCATAGCCCTGCCGGCGCTCCCAGGCCGTCCAGGCGCAACCTCCTGCCGGGGCGCGACGCGCAGGTCGATCATGCCGAGGCGGAAGGAGCAAGCGCCCTCGCCGCGACAATTTCTGACAAGGAAGCAGGCTGCCGGACCATCGCGCTAATCGGCCAGCCCAACGTGGGCAAGTCGACGGTGTTCAACCTGCTGACCGGCCTGAGCCAGCACGTCGGTAACTGGCCGGGTAAGACCGTCGAGCAGAAGATCGGCACCTACCGTCACGAGGGCTTCGTCGTGAACCTGGTCGACCTGCCGGGCACGTACAGCCTGACCGCCAATTCCGAAGAAGAGCGTATCGCGCGCGACTTTCTGATCCAGGAGCGTCCCGACGCCGTGATCGCGGTCGTCAACGCGGCCCAGTTAGAGCGGAACCTGTATCTTGTGGCCGAGCTCCTGAGCCTGCCCCAGCCCGTAGTGCTCGGTCTCAACATGCTTGACGTGGCCCAACAACATGGCACACACGTCGAGCCGCGCGTCCTTGAAGCGGCGCTGGGCGTGCCGGTCGTGTCGCTGGTGGCAACAAAGAACCAGGGCGTCAAACAGTTGATGGACAAAGCCATCGCCCTGAGTGAGGGTTCTGCGACATGGGCCCCAAACCGGCCCGCGATCCGTCCCGAGCATGCCCCTATCCTGCAGGCCCTACAGGCCCTTATTGCCGGCCACACGCCGCCGGGCTACCCTGAAGACTGGATTGCCCTGAAGCTATTGGAGGGCGACAGCGAGATTACGGCTCTGATGCAGGCCACCCTCAGCTCAGATGCCTGGCAACCCGTGCATGACCTGTTGGCCCAGCATGAAGATGCCTACCTGGACATCGCCGGCGGCCGCTACGAGTGGATCGAGCGGATGGTACGGGCGGCAGTGGACCAGCCGCGGGCGGGCGCGATCTCGGTCACAGATCGCCTCGACCGTTTCGCGACCCATCCGCTCTGGGGATTGGCCGCGCTGCTGGCCATGTTTGGCCTGGTTTTCTGGTTGACTTACGCGGTCGCGACTCCCCTGGCCAACTGGCTGTCGGGCGTAGTGCTCGGCGCGCTGGATTCGTTGGCAGCCGTTGCCCTCGGCGGCGCCCCGCCCTGGCTGTTTGCCCTGGTGTCGAATGGCCTGATCCACGGCGTCGGCACCGTCTTCACCTTCCTGCCCATCCTGATCGTCTTCTTCGCCATGCTGGGGCTGCTGGAAGACGTCGGTTACCTGGCGCGCGCCGCCTATGTCACCGACCGCTTCATGCACCTGATGGGTTTGCATGGCAAGTCGTTCATGCCGCTGTTCCTGGGCTTCGGCTGCAACGTGCCCGCCGTCCTCGGCTCGCGCATTATCGAGGAACGGCGTGCCCGCCTGCTCACGATCCTGATGGCCCCGCTGGTTCCGTGTACCGCACGCCTGGCGGTGATCGCCTTTCTGGCTCCGGCGTTTTTCGGACCCTCGGCGGCGTTAGTCTCCTGGGGGCTGGTGGTCGCGAACGTGCTCGTGTTGGCTGCGGCGGGGATTGCCACGAACCGGTTCGCTTTTCACAGCGCGCACACGGCCTTCATCATGGAAATGCCGCTCTACCACGTGCCCAACGCACGCACCGTGGGCCTTTATGTTTGGAACAACACCCTCAGCTTCGTACGCCGGGCCGGCTCGTTGATCCTCATCGCCTCGGTAGCCGTCTGGGCGCTGTCCAGCTTCCCGGGTGGGGGGATAGACCGCAGCGTGCTGAGCTACTTGGGGCGAGGGCTGGAGCCGCTCGGGCGCCTGATGGGCCTGGGCGACTGGCGCATGATCGTCGCCTTGTTGACCAGTTTCTTTGCGAAAGAGAATGTGATAGCCACCCTGGGCGTGCTTTTCGGAGCCCAGAGCACGACCGTTCTGGCCCAGCAGGTCTCGCTTGCGCTCGCGCCGGCGGCGCGGCTGGCCTTCCTGGTCGTGACCATGCTCTTTATTCCCTGCCTGGCGACCACCGCGGCGATCAAGCAGGAGACGGGCACCTGGCGCTGGGCGGCCTTCAGCATCGGGCTCTTGCTCGCTATCTCGGTCGGCGCAGGGATCCTGGTGTTCCAGGTGGCACGGTTGATCGGCTAACCGGCGGGTAGGCATGCCGGGTCTTTGATTCATAACTGTGAGGAACAGAGCGTGAGCGAGGGATCTTTACTGCAGCAACTACTGCGCCTGATGAGTGGCGGCGGTCTACATACAATTGACGAGGCAGCTCGCCGGCTTAAGGTCAGCGAATCCCTGGTTGCTGCCATGGTCGACAACCTGGAGCGTGCGGGCTACCTAGTGGGCATGCAGGGCGGCTGCGGCACTGCCTGCAGTGGTTGCGGCGCGGCCGCCGTCTGCGGCGTTTCGGCGCCTACATCGGCGCCTGCACGCCTGCTCGCGCTGACTGCCAAAGGCCGGCTGGCCGCTGCAAGCTGAGAAGCGGACAGAACAAATCCTAAACGCGCTCTTCTAGCGTTGTGGCAGCAATCTCAACGGATCGGTAAGGGAGCCAAAGTCGCGGATCTCGAAGTGCACGTGAGGACCGGTGACGTTGCCGTTGGCGCCGCTGGCGCCGATCACCTGGCCCTTGCCCACCACCTGCCCCTTCTCAACGTAAATGTCGCTGAGGTGCGCGTATAGGGTCACATAGTCATTGCCGTGGTCGATCACCACGCGGAAGCCGTAGCCGGTTGGGTTCCAGCCGGCGATGAGCACTGTTCCCCTGTCGGCGGCTTTCACCTGGGTCCCTTCAGGCACGGCAATATCGAGCGCCCAATGGCCTGGATGCGCATATTGTGAGATCGTCCCGATAACGGGCCAGATAAACTGCCCATCGCCATAACGCCAATCCGGGTAGGGTGAACCGGCCCACTGATCCTTGGCCTGGCTGATGATGCGCCGGTCGGCGCGCGGGTTCGCCCTTGTACGCACGCCCGGTAGCAGGACGCGCTGCCTGGGCACGACCTCGTACGGCTGGGAGGTGAAACCATTCCAGGCGACGGCGACGATCGTGTCCATCGACAGGCCATTGCGCGCCGCGATCCCTGCCAGCGTGTCGCCCGGAGTGACCGTATAGCACAGGTCGGTCAGAGCGGGCACGGTGATGGCGCGTCCGGGAGTTAAGGTCTCGGCGTCGTCACCCGTCGGCCGCGTGACACAAGACATGGTGTCCAGATCGCGCCCGAAATCGAGCGCCAGCGACCACAGAGTATCGCCAGGCCGGACAACGTACTGGAAGCTATCGGGATTGTTGTCCTGCCCACCAGTGTCCTTGACCAACATGGGGAGAAACACGACTCTCCCCGGGTTCTGGGGCTGCTGCAAAGAGAGCCAGGCCGGCACGTAGGGCCGGGGGGTGGGAGTAGGCGTGGTGATGAGAGGCTTGCCTTCCTGGGCGGAGGCGACCAGGCTAAACCAGGCCAGGCCGATGGCCAGGGCGACAATCAGCAAGCCGATCCGGGCGCGTGAAGACATCTGCTCGGGCTGCTCCCACTTTCACGATGAAGTGAACCACATGATACACTACACCACGCTGAGAAGCAATAATCCCATCAGGCTATTCTGCGAAGGAAAACGATGACCGACAACACCCACAATGCTGCCCGCCTGGCGGAAGCGCTATGGCAGATCTACCAGCGCCAACCGCCTGTGCCCTGGCAGGAGCGCGACAATCTGCCCTGGGACGAGCCGGCTTTCAGCGAGCGGATGCTCAGAGAGCATCTCGATCAGAGCCACGGCGCCGCAAGCCGGCGCTTCCCAGAACTGCGCGCCCAGGTCCAGCGGATGCTCGAATGGCTGCGCCTGCCTCCCGGCGCGCATCTACTGGATGTCACCTGCGGGCCCGGGCTTTACGCGGCGGAGTTTGCCCGGGCCGGGCTCGTCGTGACCGGCGTCGACTTCAGCCCGGCCTCTATCCGCTATGCGCGCGAGCACTGCGCGGGGCTGCCGTGTGAGTTCATCCAGGGCGACGTACGCCAGCTGGATTTCAGCAAGCTGGCACAGGGCGGGCCGGCATTTGATGCCGCCATATACATCTACGGGCAGTTCACGGTGCTCCGTCCCGCCGAGTCACGCGATCTATTGCGACGCATCCAGGAAGCCCTCAAACCCGGCGCGCCCATCCTGCTGGAGGTGCTCGACTACAGGCACTTTGATAAGAAAAATAGCAACTGGTGGTACACCGATAACAGCGGTCTCTGGGGAGATTCGCCGTACCTGAGCCTGGGGGAACGCGTCTTCGACGCGGAGCAGCAAGCGTCGGTCGAGCGCTATTACATATTGAACCTGGAAACCGGGGAGTTGCAGACCTACGGTTTGGCCGATCAGGCCTACACGGTCACGCAGATGAAGAAAATGCTCAAGGATGCCGGGTTCGAGCAGGTGACGCTTCACCGATCGTGGGATGGCCTGGCGCTCAAAGATGCCGGGGAATGGAACGTATACGTAGCCAGGCGCGCAGCCTGACAGGCCCGCGGCCTGACCGGTGTGCATCAGTCCGCCAGCAAGTCGGCCCAGACCCGCAGCAGCGCCGGCTGCTCCTCAAATGCCAGGTAGACCACTTGGCGCTCGCCCTGCGGAGCGCGCAGACGGAGCAAACGGCGCCCACCCGACGGCTTCTCGGCTGAGGCAGGCCGGTAACAGACCTCGAGGGCAGGCCGGCGCAGCCCGCCCCAGGCCAACTCGCCGGCAGTCACGGAGGTAAGCAGCGCCGGACGGATGAATACGTACCACATGCCCATGTCTTGCCCTGGCGCAGCGCCTATGAGCAGGTAACGTGCGGGGCGCCGAATTGCCATGATCGCGTGTTCACGAGTCGCGAACGTGCGCCAGTAGGCGAGCAGATCGGCGAAGAAATGCCGCTTCCCTTCCACCTCAAACTCGCCGGTGACGTGTAGTGAAATCTTGTCCGTCGGATCCAGAGGCTCGCCGGCAGGCGCCAGCAGTCCGGGATGCGGCCTGAAAACCACGTACATGCGGGCGGCTGCCCAGCGCCGCAAAACCAGGAGGGCAAGCCCTGCCAGCAACAGCAGCCCGCCGAACAGCCGCGCCGGCCATCCCATGTGTTGCGGGCCAGACAGCAACACCAGCAGGGCCGCGGCAAATGCCAACGTTGCCAGCCAGCGGTCCAACGCCCAGCCGGCAAACGCGTGATAGCGAAGCTGGTATGCGGTCCGCAGCAGCCGGCTCACGGTCGTCCCCCCTCAGTGCTCGGACATGGGCTGATTTCAGAATTATACCTGTGCCTGACGGGGAGCGTCATTCAACGGCGTTGCCGGGCGCTTCTCTTCGGCCGGCCGTTCGTGAACACGCCCTCGTCGCGTCAGCAACAAGCCGCCGATGACCACCACCGCTCCAAGCCACTGTAACAATGCCAACCGGTCACCCAACGCGACCCAGGCAACGAGAATGGCGACCACCGGCGTGACGTTGGAATAGATCGCGGTGCGAGCGCTACCCACACGCTGCACGCCTGTGCCCCATATAGTGTATCCCACCACAACCGAAAGCAAGGCGGAGTAGAACAGTCCGAACCAATGCAGCGGCGGGATGGCGCCCCAGTTCTGGCGCAGGAGATCGGGCAAACTAAGGAGGACGAGGGGCGGGACGCCGGCCAGCATCGCCATGGCCGTCAGTTTGAGGGCCGAATGGCGGGCCAGCAAAGGCTTGCTGCCGACGGTGTAAACCGCCCAGAGCATCGACGCGCCGAGCACAAGCAGGTCACCCGTCGTCGAAGCGCGATCAAGGGCAAGGCCGTTGGCGCCGCCCAGAATCAGCAACAACACGCCGGCGAACGACAGAATGATGCCGGCCCAAACCTTGCGGTTGCCGCGCTCGATCCTCAATATATGGCCGTAGAGAGCGACGAAGACCGGCGAGGTGGCCATCAGGAGGGAGGTATTGCCCGGCGTCGTGCTTGCCAGCCCGCGGATGAAAAACATCTGGTAGATCGTGTGCCCGGCGAGCCCCAACAAGATCATGCCCACTACGTCACGCCGTGATAGGTAAAACGACTCGCCCCGCAAGAGCATCATGACCAACAAGACCAGGGTCGCCAGGGCGAAGCGCAAGGCATTAAAGGCCAGCGGCGAAAAGCTGCGCAGGGCGATCTTAATGATAGTGAAATTAACGCCCCAGATCAGCATAGCAAACAGCATCAGCAAGTCCGTGCTGCTGAAGCGGGCGCGCGTGCGAGCGGGAGAAGTGCTTTCGAGCAAAGGGGGCTCCGCTAAGGCGTGAGACGCGGTGCGTAAGTCGCTGCTCGTCACGACTCACGCACCGCACTGCGCATCTCACGGCGCACCGCCCTTATCATGCGAACATGGCCTGAAACTCGGCGGCATCGATCGTTTCCTTGTCCATCAGCGCGCGGGCAACCTGGTCGAGCTTATCGCGGTAAGTGGAGAGAATCTCCCTGGCCCGGTTGTGCGCCTCTTCGACCAGGCGGCGCACCTCGGCATCGATCGCCTCGGCGACTTCCTCGCTGTAGTTGCGCTGTTCACCGATCTCACGGCCCAAAAAGACCATCTCTTCCTTTTCGCCAAAGGTCTGCGGCCCCAGCACATCGCTCATGCCGTACTGCATGACCATGCGCCGCGCGACAGAGGTCATCCGCTCCAGGTCATTGCGGGCGCCGCTGGTAACGTCGCCAAAGACCAGTTCCTCGGCCGCCCGGCCGCCCAACAACCCGGCAAGCTCGTCACGCAGTTTATCCCGGCTGGACAGCAAGCGGTCTTCCTCGGGCAGGGCCATGGTGTACCCCAGCGCCATACCGCGACTGATGACGCTGATCTTGTGGACGGGGTCAGAGTGCGGCAGCTTCTGCATGACCAGGGAGTGCCCTGCCTCATGGTAGGCGATGATCTCCTTTTCTTTGTCGCCGATGATGCGGCTTTTGCGCTCCGGGCCGGCGATCACCCGCTCGACGGCTTCCTGGAACTCGGCCAGGCCGATGCTGCGTTTGTTGCGCCGGGCCGCCAGGATCGCCGCCTCGTTGACCAGGTTCTCGATGTCCGCCCCTACGAAGCCCGGCGTGCCGCGCGCGATCGTCTCCAGGCTGATGTTCGGCTCCAGCGGCTTGCCGCGCACGTGCACCTTCAGGATCGCCTCGCGCCCCCTTCTGTCCGGCCGGTCCATCACCACCTGCCGGTCGAAACGCCCTGGCCGCAGCAGCGCCGGGTCCAGGATGTCCGGCCGGTTGGTGGCGGCGATCAGGATCACGTTGGTGTCCGTGTCGAAACCGTCCATCTCCACCAGGATCTGGTTCAACGTCTGCTCGCGCTCGTCGTGGCTGCCGCCCAGCCCGGCCCCGCGCTGCCGGCCCACCGCATCGATTTCGTCGATGAAGATAATGCACGGCGAGTTGCGCTTGGCCTGCTCGAACAGGTCGCGCACCCGGCTGGCGCCAACGCCGACGAACATTTCCACGAACTCCGAGCCGGAGATGGAGAAGAACGGCACACCTGCTTCGCCGGAGATGGCCTTGGCCATCAGCGTCTTGCCTGTCCCCGGCGGGCCGACCAGCAGCACGCCCTTGGGGATGCGCGCCCCCAGCGCGGCGAACTTCTGCGGCTCCTTGAGGAACTCTACCACTTCTTGCAGCTCTTGCTTCGATTCGTCGGCCCCGGCCACATCGGCAAAGGTCACCGTCGGCTTGTCACCCGTGAACATGCGCGCCCGGCTCTTGCCGAAAGAAAAGGCCTGGTTGCCGGCCC
>JADGQF010000323.1 GCA_017882045.1 Anaerolineales bacterium | reverse complement strand
CGAGCCGGTTGACGAAGTATATTGCACCGTCCAGCCGGTGACATCTACCGCGGCTGCACCACGGTTATACAACTCGATGAAATCGTTTTTGTAGGTTGCCCCCGAATTACCCCCACCGCCATACACCTGGCTGATGACGACCGTGGTCGAGGCGGCTTGGGCGGGCTGGACGAACGCCACCAGGCTGAGCGCCAGCGCTGTGATGAGCAGGACATTCAGAGTCTGAGTCTTCCGGTTTTCATTGGATCCTTCCTTGGGTAGAGGTTTCCACTCTCATGGTGGACACCAGCTGTGTGGATGACGGCCGTAATTGTAGAGGGTAAGTTTTCCTGAGCGGCGAGCTCATAGGCCAAGGCCGAGTTTAATAGGGCGTCGGCCTTCTCGTGGTTGGGAAAGACAAAATGACGCTTACCGTGGTGGACACCTTCCCGGCGGCCGATGGTCCGGGCGGCCGAGCAGCCACGCGTACGGCCAGCGCGCATCGTGCGCGCAGCAGGCGCACACCGGTGGTAGGAACACAAGTATAGCGGTCCCTGCTGATTTGTGTCAAATTGGCGATGTGCCGGCCCTGGCTTAGCGGGGGGCCGAGCAGGCGGTCGACTCGGGAGCGGAGTTGCATGGCGAGCAGCCGACTGCGGTCCAGTTTGCCGCGCGCCCGGCTCCATTCGAGGGCGCCGGCGACGCCGTTGGCGGGGATGCGCCGCTGCTGGGCGGCGGGTTTGCGCACCAGGGAGAGCGCGCCGGTTTTGGACCACGAAGTCTGAAGGTGACGAAGTGCACGAAGGACGAAGAACGCGAAGACCCGCGACGCGGGGAGGAATATCCGGATAGCGGACGCCTGCGTCGCGTTCATTGTCCGGTCGGGACATCTGTGTTAAACTGCGCTGGCGAAATGGATCGCGGCGCCCCTATCGTGACCATCCATAGCCTGGGCAAAGATGTAAGCCAGGCGATCGACCTGCCCAACCGGCTCTGGTTCTCGCTGTTCGTCCAGACGCCACCAGCCGTCTACACCTATGTGCTGAAAAAAGGAACCTGTGCGTTACCGCCGTCCAAGCCTCAAGACCATGCTGGGCATCACCAAGGTCAGGCGGCGCGTCAACCGCGATCTCGGGATCGACGCCATCCGCCGGCCGTTCCGCGCCCGGCAGTACGCCGAGCGACGTGTCAAGCGCCGGCTGGGTTACTACTCCGAGCCGATGAAGTTTCTGCGGTTCCTCGGACGCGCGCTGAAGAAGTGACGGGCGTATTGCCGGCGAATGAGAGAGGCATAATTTCTGCATTCGGATTGCGAATTACCGCCGCTTGTGGTACAGTCCACACATAGCAAACACTCCGCGCTGCTTGCGACAGCCGGGGCGATGGCCAAGGCAAGGGGCACCCTGGCAGGCCCAGTCTAGCACGGAGGGCCGCCCCGGTCAAACAGGGGCGGCCCTTTTGTTCTTCCTCACCTTTGTCTGCCTTTCCCGCCTATATGCTTGCAGATCACTCCTGCCCTGGAGGCCGCCTTGAAGACAATCTTTAAAACCTGCGAACCACGTCCCGAGGTGCTCAGCGGGGAGTTGAGAGAGGACATCTTCGCGGCCCGACTCAAGGACGTGATGGACGGCACGGCCGATCTGATCTACGGCGATCCCAGAACCTTCTTCGATAATACGTATCCCACTGCCGGCCTCAAGACGCTGTTGAACGAGGCCCTGGGCCGGCTGGTGGGGGATGCGACCGGCAAAAACGCCGTGATCCGCCTCGAGACCGCATTCGGCGGCGGAAAGACGCACAGCCTGATCGCCCTCTACCACATCGCCACCGGTCGCGCGCCTGCCGACCAGGTAGCCGGACTGCTCGGCGCAAGTGCGCCTCTGCCAAAGCCCGGCCAGATCACGGTCGCCGGGGTGATCGGCTCGGACCTGGACCCGACGGTCGGCATCTATCATCCGGCCGATGGCACGAAAACCTACACACTGTGGGGCGAGCTGGCGTATCAGCTCGGCGGACCGGCGGGTTATGCGCAGGCGGCCGAGAGCGAGAAGCTGCGGGCGGCTGTCGGCACGGACCTCTTCGAGCGCCTGATCGGGGACCGGCCGGCGCTGATCATGCTCGACGAGATCGCGCGCCATCTGCGTGCGGCCATGGCCGTACCCACCGCCAGTGGCAAGTCCAACCTGGCCGACCAGACGGTGGCCTTCCTGATGTCGCTGCTCGAGTTTGCCGCCAGCAAGGAGCGCTGCCTGGTCGTGTTCACCCTGGCCGGGGAGTCAGATGCCTTTGCCCAGGAAACCGAGCTGCTGCGCAAGAAACTGGCCGAGATGCACCAGGTGTCGGCCCGGCAGGAGCGCGTTCTGACGCCCACGGCCGAAGGCGAAATCTACGCGATCGTCAGCCACCGCCTGTTCCGTCGGGTGGATTGCGCCGCGGCTCAGGACGTCTTCGCTGCCTACGCGGCGTACTACGCCTCGGCAGTCGAGCATGGCGCCGACCTGCCCCCACGCGGGCTGCGCGCCGAGTACAGCCAGGAGATGGCCGCCGCCTACCCGTTCCATCCCGAGCTGGTCAACACGCTGAACCGCAAGACCGCCACCATCCCGAATTTCAACCAGACGCGCGGCGCCCTGCGCCTGCTGGCCTGGACGGTGCGTAACCTGTGGCAGGAGAAGCCCGCCGGGACGTGGCTGATCCATCCGTATCACCTGGACCTGGCGCAGCCGCAGATTGCCGAAGACCTGACCGCCCGCCTGGATCGCCCCAAGTTCAAGCAGGTGATCGAGGCCGATATCGTCAGCCCCTTGATCGGCTCGCGCGCGCACGCCCAGGAGCTGGACGAGCCATTGCTGGCAGCCGGCAAGCCGGCGTACACGCAGCGACTGGCGACCGCCGTCTTCTTGCACAGCCTGACCCAGGGCATCGCCTCGGGCGCCGACCCGGCCGACCTTCTGCTGGCAACCTTGCAGCCGGATGGCATGGGCGGCGGCGATGATGCGGCGGTGGTCAACAAAGCCCTCGAGCGCCTGGCCGATAAAGCCTGGTTCTTGGAGTATGACGGGCACCGCTATCGCTTCAAGACTGAGCCGGCCATCAACAAGATCATCGCCGACGAGACCAGCCAGGTTGGCACGACGAAGGCCAAGGCCGAGCTTGAGGGGCGCATCCGCCAGATCTGGAAGAAGGGCTATTTCCGGCCGGTGTACTTCCCGGTCGAGGCCGCCGATGTGGACGACGACGCCGACCTGCCCAAGCTGGCGATCATCCACTTCGAGGCTGCGAAGGGGACGGCGGCCGATGGCGCGCCGCCGGACCTGGTGCGCAAGATCGCCCAGTACAGCGGCACGCTGGAGACCTTCCGCACTTACCAGAACAACGTGCTCTTCCTCGTCGCCGACGCGGACCAGGTCGAGAACATGGTGGAGGTGGCGCGCCGCTACCTGGCCATCGGGCGCATCACGGGCGATGGCGGGCGCATGGCCGAGTTCAACAAGGAGCAGCAGGAAAAGCTCAAGAAGGCGCGCGATGCGGCCGAACTGGACGTGCGCATCGCTATCACCAAAGCCTACAAGTACCTTCACTACCCGACCGCCGATGCGTCGAAGGCCCACGCCTTCCTGCAACGCGAGACGCTGCCGGCGCAGGACCAGGGGGATGTCGAGAAGGACCAGACGAATGTCGTGCTGCGGGTGCTGCGCGCGCTGAAGAAGACGCTCACCGCCGACGATGATACTCTCTCCGCCATCTATGCCAAGGCGAAGGCGTGGGACCAGAACCAGGCCAGCATGTCGACGGAGGACCTGCGCCGGGCATTCGCGCGCAAGCCTGGGCTGCGTCTCCTGATGGATGTGGGCCAGCTCAAGAAGACGATCAGGAACGGCGTCGAGACCAAGGTCTGGATCTACTATGACGCCGGCGAGCAGTTCGGCTACGATCATGAGTCCCCACCGGCCGCATGGCAGATCAGCGACGACGCGCTGCTCTATACGCTCGAAGAGGCTGCACGCCTCAAGGTGCGCATCAAGGGCAAGTGGAAGCCGCCACTTACCGAGAAAGAGGTGGGCGACACCACGGAGGACCTGTGCCCGGTCTGCAAGATGCCGGCCGACCGGTGCGTGTGCAGCATCGGCGGCGGCGATGGGGGTAAGGGGACGCCGGCCAAACTGCAGGGGCAGGGGGCGGTAAGCCAGGCGTTCCAGCAAGTCCTGGATCTGTGCCAGGAGCATAAAGTCGAACGGCTGAAGTTGCTGTCGGTGAAGATCGAGGCCAGCAACAAGCAAGCCGCGGCCGACCTGCGCGCGCTGGGCCTGGCGATCCCGCAGTTCGGCAAGGGGCGCTTCACGGTCGCGCAGGACCTGGTCGCTTCGTACGGCCAGGGGACCCCGACGGCGGAATCCTTCCGGTCCGAGTTCCGGGGCGGCTGGGAGCGCTACAAACGCCTCAAGCAGCTCCTCGACGCCTTTGCGCAGGAAGCCGACGAGTTGAAGGCGACCATGCGCGTCAATGCGGAGTTCGACGGCGGCCTGGAGGTCGCCGGCCAGCAATTCGCCACCATCCGGGATGTGTTGGCCGCGCTGGAGGTAGGTAAAGTGCTGGTGGAGGCGGTGCCCTTGGCCAGGGCGCAAGCATGAAGGCGCTGAGTATCCGGCAGCCCTGGGCCGAGCTGATCGTGCAGGGCAAGAAAACGCTGGAGCTGCGCAGTTGGACGGTCAGCTACCGGGGCCCGCTGGCGATCCATGCCTCGCAGACCATCGAGCGCGCGGCCTGCCTGGAACATGGGATCGACGCCGACGGCGTGA
>JADGQF010000322.1 GCA_017882045.1 Anaerolineales bacterium | reverse complement strand
GCAACCCGGTAGGCTCCCTGGCGATAGTAGAGGCGTCCACGCTGATAGATGGCCCGCGCGCTGTGCGGAGCCAGTTTCACGGCCAGGGTCAGATCATCCAGGGAGCGATCCAACTCCCCGCTACGACGCAGGAGAATGCCCCGTTGCAGGCGAAGCGAAGCGGCTTGCGGGTAGCGCCGGATGCCGCGGTCCAGGTAGGCGAGCGCGCCGTCCGAATGGCCGAGCGCGATCAGCGAGCGGCTGCGCCGGGCGCGCAGGGCCCCGCCGCCCGGGTGGAGATCCAGCGCGCAGTTGAAGTCAAACGCGGCAGCCTCGTGATCGCCGCGCACCTGGTGGGCGACGCCCCGCAGCGCGTAGGCGGCGGCCAGATCCGGATCGAGGGCCAGCGCGGCGCTGCAGTCTTCAATCGCCAGCTCAAGGCTGCCCAGGCTGCGGAAGACACGGGCACGCTGGAGGTAGGCCTCGGGCCAGGACGGCACGAGCCGGACGGCGCGTTCCAGGTCCTGCAGAGAGAGGCCGTGCTGTCCCAGCGCGTGGTAGAGCAGCGCCCGCTGATAGTGGGCCTCCGCCGCGTTCGGCTCCAGCTCCACCACCCGCGTGTAGCCGTCGATGGCCTCCGCCGTGCGCCCTTGCCCGGCCAACACGAGTGCCCGCCGGTAATGAGCATCCGCCAGGCCCGGTTCCAGCTCGAGCGCACGCTCCAGCTCGGCCAGGGCCTCGGCCGCCTGGCCGGCCGCGACAAAGAGCAGCGCGCGCCGGTAGTATGCCCCGGCAAGCCTGGGATCATTCTCGATCGCTTGGCCGAAATCGCTCAGCGCCTCGTCCGCCCGCCCTGCTTCGGCCAATAGCAGGCCGCGCTCGTAGTAGGCCTGGGCGAAACCCCCGTCTACCTCAACGACGCGACTGAAGTCCTCCAGCGCGGCTGCCGGCTGCCCGTCCTGGAGGCGCAACAAACCCCGGCGGTAGTAGGCCGGCCCGAGCGCGGGGTCGGTCTCCAACGCCCGGCCGTAATCGGCCAGCGCCTCCTCGACCCGGCCCTGTGCGCCGAGCAGCCGGCCGCGCTGGTAGTAAGCCTGGGCCAGGCGCGGATTCGCGCCCAGGGCCCGGCCGAGGTCGTCCAACGCTTCGGCCTGCCGTCCGGCCTGGGCGTGCAGAAGAGCCCGCCGGTAGTAGGCGGGGGCCAGGCCGGGATTGAGCTCCAGCGCGTACGTGAGATCGGCGCCGGCCGCCTCGTGGCGACCCAAGTCGGCCTGCACGCAGCCGCGCTGATAGTAGACCTCGGCGGAGCCGGTCCCCAGGTGCAGGACCCGGTCCAGGTCCGCCAGGGCTTCTTCACCCTGGCCCTGGCGGGCACGTGCCATGGCGCGTTCGTAGTAAGCCTGGGCGTGGACGGGGTCCAGTTGCAGCGCGCGGTCCAGATCGGCGATGGCGTCAGCGGCCCGGCCCTGCCCGGCGCGCAGGAGGGCGCGCCGGTAATGGGCTTCGGGCAAGTGCGGGTCGGCCGTGACGGCCTGGCTGAAGTCCGCCTCGGCGGCTTCCGGCCGGTCCGCGGCCGCGTGGATCTTGCCACGTTCCAGGCGGGCCCGCGCGTGGCCCAGGGCAGCCGGAGCCGAGCCGATCGCGGCGCTGAAATCGGCCTCGGCCTCAGCCTGCGCGCCACGTGCTGCGTGCATCAGGCCGCGCCAGTAGTGCACTTCCGCCTGCGCCGGCTCGATCTGGAGCGCCCGGCTGAAGGCTTCGGCCGCCTCTGCATGCCGGCCGCGCCCGGCAAAGATGAGGCCAATCCGGTGATGAACGTCGGCGCCCCCCGCGCCGAACTGCGCAGCATGGGCCAGGTCGGTCAGAGCGGCATCCATCTGGCCCTGAATTTGCTCGATCACACCCTTCCAATAGTAGGCATCGCCCAACTGCGGGTCCAGCTCAACGGCACGGCCCGCATCAGCGAGCGCTTCGGCGTAACGCCCGTTCCAGGCTTGCAGCACGGCCCGCCGGTGATAGGCCGCGGCCATGTCCGGTTGGAGCTCAAGCGCGCGCGTCAACTCGGCCAACGCCGGGCCGAACCGGGCCTGCTCGCCGGAGACCACACCGTACCAGTAGTGGGCTTCGGCCCAATCGGGCGAGATCTGCACCACTTCGGCCAGGTCACGCAAGGCTTCGTCGCCGCGCCCGCCAGCCTGGCAAAGGAGGGCGCGCGCGTAACGCGCCTCCACCATGCCGGGGGCCAGGCGCAGGGCCTGATCGAAGTCGGCGATGGCCTCGGCGGGCCGTCCCTGGTCGCGTTGGATGGAGCCGCGCCGGTAGTAAATCTCGCCGCCCGCGCACTCCAGGTCGATCAGGCGGTTGAAATCCTGCAACGCCTCAGTGAGTCGCCCGGATTCATGGTACAGCACACCTCGCTTCTCGTAGGCGGCCACGCACGCGCCGTCGAGCTCGACGGTCCGGCCGAGGTCGGCTAACGCCGCTTCCGGGCGGGCGTTGCCGGCGTGCCAGAGAGCACGCGAGTAATAGGCCTCCGCCCAGCCAGGGTCCAGGTCCAGCGCACGCTCGAAGTCCACCCCGGCTTCGGCCTGCCGGCCCAACTGGGCGGCGGCCAGGGCGCGGTAGCAATAAACAGACGCTAGCTGTGCGCCCAGGTCGAGCGCGCGCGTGAAGGCATCGAGCGCGGCTTCCGCTTCGCCCTGCTCGAGGTGAATGCGCCCGGCGGCCAGGTGGGCCTCGGCACGGCTCGGATCGAGCTCGACGGCGCGGGCCAGGTCGAACAGGGCCGGCTCGGCTTGCCCGAGCCGGGCGTAGACACTACCGCGCCGGTAATACGCCTCCGCCGGCCGGTCTTCATGCGCGATGGCCTCGCCATAGGCGCTCAAGGCCTCAGCGTCGCGCCCCAATGCCTCGTAGGCCGTGGCGCGCCCGTGGTGGGCGGCGCCCACCAACGCGCTGGCTCCCGCCAGCCCGGTAGCGGCCGCCTGCTCGTAGTCGGCCAGCGCCTCGCTCCAGCAGCCTTGGGCCGCGTACAGTTCGGCCCGTGCCTGCCAGGCTGCGGTCAGGTCGGGCGAAAGCTCGACTGCCCGGCTGAGGGCGGCGATCGCGTCCTCGTATTCGCCCACTTCGGCCAGCAAGCAGGCGCGCTCCAGGTAGACGACGCTGTCCCAGGGACGCAGGCTGAGGGTGAACGCCAGGTCGGCCAGGGCCTCCTCATAGTGTCCGAGGCCGGCCTGTAACAGCCCGCGCTTGTGATAGGCGCCGGCCGAGTCCGGCTCCAGGCCGATCACACGGCTGAGATCCTGCACGGCCGCCTGATATTCCAGCATACGGCAGTAAGTGTCGGCCCGCCGTTCCCAGGTCCGCCAATCGCCGCTATCCAGCTCCAGCGCCCGGTTGAGATCGACCAGCGCCTCCTGGTAACGCTCGAGGCAGTATAAGAGCTCGCCGCGGCGGCGCCAGGCGATGACGTTCTGCGGGTCGAGTTCCAGCGAACGCGTCAGCCCGGCCAGGGCTGCCTGATTGTCGCCCTGGCTGAGACAGAGCAAGGCGCGCGCACAGTGCGCCGGGGCGAAATCGGGCCGGAGCGCCAGGGCCTGGCTCAGGTCGGCAGCCGCCTCCGCCGGTTGTCCCTCCTCCTGGTAGACAAGGGCGCGCCGGTAATAACCTTCGACGCTAAGCGGGTCCAACTCCAAGACGCGGACCAGGTCGGCCCGCGCCTCGGCCAACTGGCCACGCTCCGCCTGGATCAGCGCCCGCCGGTAGTAGGCGTCCTTTAACGTGGGTGCGTGCTGAACGGCTTCGGAGAAGCAGCGCAGGGCCTCGTTCAGACGGCCCTGCTCGACGCGGATGCAGCCGGCCCAGTAATGAGATTCGGCCACGTTAAAGCCGCAGCGAATGGCCTCGCTCAGGTCGGATAGCGCATCCCGGGCCAGGTCCAAGCCATGAAAGCTCAGCGCGCGGCAGTAATAGCCTTCGCCGCTCTCGTCGCCGGCGGCAATGACCCGGCTGAAGTCGCCCAGCGCCCTGGCGTAGGCGGCGTCGCGCAGATGCAGCTTGCCGCGCTGCAGGCGCGCTGCCCACAAGCCCGGATCGGCCTGCACGGCTGCGTTGAAGTCGGCCAGGGCCTCGGGATAACGTTGGCTCTCGAGGTGTAAGAGCCCGCGCCGGTAGTAAGCGCCGGCCCGTTCGGGATCGATCTGCAAGGCGCGGGAGTAGTCCCCGATGGCTTCGTCCACCCGTCCCAGCCGCACGCAGGTCCGCGCGCGCTGCATCCACAGCCGCGCCTGGCCGGGATCGAGAGCCAGGGCGCAGGTGAGAGCGCTCAGAGAACGGTCGTAACAGGCGGCGCGGTACTCGATCAACCCCCTCTGGGCGAAGGCCCGGGCGAAGGTGGAATCAAGGTCGATGGCCCGTTCCAGATCGGCGACGGCATCGGCGACCGCTGCCTGGTTGGCCAGCCGATCATGGACCAGCCCCCGGTTGTAGTAAACCCGCGCGTTCTGCGGATCGAGCGCGGCGGCCTGGGTCAGGTCTGCCAGGGCGCGCAGGTAATGTCCGAGACGGGCCAGGGTCACGCCTCGCCAGGCATAGGCCGCCGCCGAGCCGGCCTGCAGGCGCAGCGCCTGAGCAAAATCGCGCAGCGCGTCGCGGTAGCGCCGGGCTTTGCTATACAGCCGGCCGCGCAGGAGATAGGGCTGCGGGTCGTCGCCGCCGAAGGCAGCAGCAAGTCCATAGTCGGCAATCGCTTCAGCCTCCAGGCGCAGCCGTTCGTGCATGCGCCCGCGGCGTAGATAGAGCTTGGCCTGGCCCGGA
>JADGQF010000321.1 GCA_017882045.1 Anaerolineales bacterium | reverse complement strand
CGCGTGCCAAAATGTGGGAGAACGTGCCCAATTCGGCAGTCGACGCAGATTGACCCCCCCCGGGGGGGTCCGCGATTGACACATCGCGCGCACGCGACACGGAGAATATGGACCGATGGCTAACTGGAAGTTCTCAAGTTTCTCCGTACCTATCCCAAGTACTGCACTATCCCTGTCATCGTGCTGACGACGCGCGGCGATGACGTGGCCCGGGTGGCTGCCCTGGAGCGCTGGCTCAATTTCTCGACGACTAGTTCGCCGAGTGCGACGAGCACCTAACGATTTCCCACGCGGTTGAGAGCGAGTGTGCACGCTGCGCCAGCAGGCTGCCGGCCCCAGCCCGCTCTTGTAAGAAGTGCTCGTGGCAGCCACCCGTTCAGTCGAGCAAGTGATCAATGCGCGCCGGGTCGGGGAGCCGGCGCGCGATATCGCGCCGGTGCTGGAGGGACACGATGTTTAGCCCGGAACAGAGCGATGCTTTGACCGAGGTGATCAACTTCGGGTTCTCGCGTGCCGCATCTTCACTTTCCGAGCTGACCGGCCATCGGGTGCTCCTTGACCCACCCCACGTTGCCATCTATCCGATCGCCGAGCTCGGCGACGCGCTAAAGACGATCATCAGCGGCGACATTGCCACCGTGCACCAGATCTTTAGCGGCCCGGTGGCAGGCGACGCCATGCTGATCCTCAGTCACGACGACGCGACCTTGCTGGCCCGTCTGCTGACGGATGACCAGCGGAGAAGCCGGACGTTGGACGTGTCCGACCGGCATACATCTCCTGAATGGTCTCTACGATGCCAGGGACGATGGGCAGCCCGTCCTCGCCATCGCTGGGCATACCTTCCACGACCTCATCGGCTTGTCCGGGCGACGAACACTGAGCGAGAAGCAAGCCGAGCCCGCATTGACCGACCGGTGTGCGGCTGCTTTACTTACCCGACAAGGGGCTGTATACTCGGCAGCTATGTTGCGCCAGTTCGACTTGCGCCGGCGGCGTGCCGGCGCGGGACTGGCCCATGGCTGCCAGCCTGGAACATCGTAGGAGCAGGCGCAAAGCATGCAAGTGGAGGAGGAAGTGGGTCGTCTGTCCGTCAGGGCGGAGACCTACAGTTTGACGTTCGCGGCAGACAGGCCCTTTGTCTATCTGGATGACGCCACCGGTTCCAGAATGGCCGAGCTGTTTGTCCTGTCCAGCGTTCACGCGTTACACGATCGCGACGATACGATCAGTGTTGGTCGCTGGCGACGAGAAGAGACTCCGAGCGAGATCGTCTTCTCACTGGAAGTCGCCAGCTCCGTGTGGCAGGCCAAGACTTACCGCTTCCGCTGCCGGCCGCGACGGTTCCTGTATGAGATCGAGTCTGGCGTGCTGGATATGATCCGCCTGAACGACATCAATGTGGGCAAGGACGTCAGCCGGGCCATGACCCTGCGCGCGGCCATCGCTTCCATCACCTGTCCGGATGCCCTGATCGACACCGATAACTGGCCGATCCGCGATAAGGCGGCCTGGCGCGCCTACACCAGCCTGCAGCCCGAGTTGGGCGTGCCTTCGCTCTACTATGCCAGCCACATCGACTCGACCGGGGAGTCGCTGGAAGAGGAGGACTACGCTCTCGTGCGAGATATGTGGGCCGAGTATCGGGCGAAATTGGCCTGACTCGGATCCCGTCTGGAGGTGATAGCCTTGCCGGGAAGACCCGCTAATGTGCTGACGGTGGAACGGCTGGGGGCAATCGGGGCCCTCCCAGGCGTATCTGCGAAGCTGCGTTGCCGTCGCTGGCCGATTATGGGCTGGAGCAAGATGGAGATGATCCTGGACGAGCGCCCCGATTTCGTCCTGCTGGGCGGCTCGGGGACGATCACCTTGCAGTCGCCGGCCATCGCGCGCGAGCTTTCGCTGCCCACAATCCAGAAGCTGACCCACATGGCGAAAGAGGCCGGGGTGCCGACGATGCTGCATTCGTGCGGCAAGGAGCGCAAGCTGGTGCAGTGGTGCGCCGAGGAGACGGACCTCAACTGCATCAATCCCCTGGAGGTCGCGCCGATGGGCGATTGCGACCTGGCGGAGGTCAAACGAGCCTTCGGCAGCCGCATCGCGCTGATGGGCAACTTGCATACCACCCAGGTCATGCTGATGGGCACGCCCGCCGACGTCGAGCGCGCCGCCCGTGAGGCGATCGACGCCGCGGGCGCAGGGTGAGGCTTTATCCTCTCGACGGGTGACCAGTGCGGGCGCGACACGCCGGATGAGAACATCTACAAACTGATCGAAGTCGCCAGCACCTATGGCCGTTATGCTTGATGGGAGACGCAGAATGGATCGAATCAGCGCTAACCTTTACCGTTTTTGCGATACCTGTAACATTTACATAATACGTAGTGCCCGGGATGCCGTGCTGGTGGACTTCGGCACGGGAGATGTGCTGGAGCACCTGGCCGAGATCGGCGTCGAGCGCGTGACCGATGTGCTGATGACGCACCACCACCGCGACCAGGGCCAGGGGCTGGCACATGCCGCGGCGGCCGGCAGCCGCATCTGGGTGCCCGAGGCCGAGCAGGACCTGTTCGCCGGGGTCGAGGCGCACTGGCAGGCCCGCCCGGTCTACAACGACTATAACATGCGCCAGGACCGCTTCTCCCTGCTGGAGCCGGTGCCTATCGCCGGCACACTGCAGGATTCCGCGACCCTCCATTTCGGCAACCTGTCCCTGATGGTCGTCCCCACGCCCGGCCTGCGCGTGCGCCGCGCCCGCGTCGCCGTCGATTTGACCATCGCCGGCCGCCGCCTGGGCCAGCAAGCCGAAGCGCTGGTCAGCGTCTGCTGAGTGAGGTTGTTTAACCCATGACCATCCTGGCCGGGATAGATATCGGCGGCACCAAGTGTGCCGTCTGCCTGGGAGCGGTTGATGAAGACGGGGTGCGTGTGCTGGGCAAGCGCCGCTTTCCGACCCCGCCGACCCCGCCGGCGGCGCTCGCCCGTTTCGAGCAGGAATTGGCCTGGCTGCTTCACGAGCATGGCATCCCGGCCGGCGAGGGCGCGCCTCAGTCCGCCGGCGGCGTCCCGTTTCGCCCGGCCAGTGGCGTTCCGGCGCCGGCAGAAGGCGGCCCCAGGGTAGCGGCCCTGGCCTGGATCGGCATCAGTTGCGGCGGCCCGCTGGACAGCCGTGCCGGGCTGGTCCTCTCTCCGGCCAACCTGCCCGGCTGGGACCGCATCGACGTCGTGACGCCGCTGGCTGCGCGCTTCGGCGTGCCGGTGGCCCTGCAGAATGATGCCAATGCCTGTGCGCTGGCAGAGTGGCAGTGGGGCGCCGGGCGCGGCTGCCGGAACATGATCTTTCTGACCTTCGGCACGGGCATGGGCGCAGGCCTGATTCTGGATGGCCGGCTGTACTCGGGCACCAACGAACTGGCGGGCGAAGTCGGCCACCTGCGCTTGGCGCCGGATGGCCCGCTCGGCTACGGCAAGGCGGGCTCTTTCGAAGGTTTCTGCAGCGGTAGCGGCATCGCTAACCTGGCGCGCAGCCGGGCGGAGGAAAGCTTGCGCAGGCATGAGGTCACGCTCTATTGCCCGACCCTGGCGGATCTGCCCGCCGTCACCGCTGAGAAGGTCGGGCTGGCGGCCCAGGCCGATGATCCCGTCGCGCTGGAGGTTTTCGACGTCGTCGCCCGGCGCCTGGGCCAGGGGCTGGCGCTCCTGGTTGACATCCTCAACCCGCAGCGGATCGTGATCGGCAGCATCTGGAGCCGCCAGCGCTCACTGCTCGAGCCCGTGACATTGCGTGTCCTGCAGGAAGAAGCCCTGCCGCTGGCCCTCTCTGTCTGCCAGGTGGTGCCGGCCGGCCTTGGCGAGAGCGTCGGTGATCTCGCCAGTCTATCCGTCGCGCTCAATGCGCTGCGCACGGCCGGTTAAAGTAGCCAGGAGGTTCGCATGAAGTGGATCACGCGCGAGCATGTGAAGGTCGACCGGGTGGCCTGTCCCTGGTTGATCAAGAAATTCGTTGACCCGGACGCAGAATTCTACTTTGTCCCCCGTGAACAGGTTGTCGCTGAGGCCGAGCGCATCGGCGCGGTCCCATTCGATGTCAAAGACGTCGAGTTGGGCCATCACGGCCAGGAATGCTCCTTCGAGGCCATCCTCAAGCGCTACGACCTGCTGAAGGATCCGGCCCTGGCGCTGCTCGGCCGGATCGTTAACGGCGCCGATACTGATAACAGTCTCTATCACCAGCCGGAAGGCCCGGGCCTCAAGGCCATCGCCGACGGCTTCGCCCGCCTGGGCTTGCCCGACGACCACGCCGTCAACGCGGCCGAGTGGATCGTCTACGACGCGCTCTACGCCTACTGCCGGGCCGCCGTCGCGGCGCCGTGACTTTTCCCCGCCCGGATCTTTGGTGGCGGACGAAGATCAGGCTGTAACCTGCTGTCCTCGTCCGCCGTGCCGGCGCGCCCGGCGTCGCCTGCCGCGGCCGATTGCTCGGTCCCTTGAAAGGCTTGCCAGTGGCCTCAAACATGTCGGAACTCGAGGCTCTCCGTCTTCTCACCCCCGATGGCCGCCTGCTGTTCAGCACACGTATTGCCCGCCTCTTCGCCTACGGCTTTCTGTCGGTCATCCTGGTGCTGTACCTGTCCCAGGCCGGCCTGAACGAAAAGCAAAAGCTCCGTTACACCTACGGCCTGCTCGAGCGCCAGTTCCGCCGCACCTTCGAGATCGCCAAGAAAGAGCGCGGCGTCACCGGCGAGCGCTTCCTCCAGCTGCTGGAGACGCGCCTCGACAGCACCGTCTACCTCCTCGGCCTCGCCAAGA
>JADGQF010000320.1 GCA_017882045.1 Anaerolineales bacterium | reverse complement strand
ACAGATAATCTACGGCGTCGGACAAACGCAAGTTCAAGCGCTGGCGCATCAGCCGTCCCAAGTACGCGTGCGTTTCGGCGATCGTTTCCTGGAGCATGGCGCTGCCGTTGACACTACGACGATCTGGCGTTAGGCTGGGCATGGCGAGGTGTCTCCTTGTGGGCTAGCCGGTCTTGCTTGACAGGCCTAACCTACCAGGTTTTCCACCTCGCTCACAATTTCAACCGACATGGATACACTACAGCGCCAACGAGCCGATTGTCTTTTGGCACGACTGCGGGTAACATAGGGGGGCCTCCTTCTACGAAGTGAGTTGGTTAGATACCGCACAATCTACACCAGAAGGAGACACTTTTGGAGGGCCCCAAAACGGCCCCCATCCTATGTTAAGCGCCGTAGGGATGCTGGGCGGACGCGCGCCAGTGACGGACGACTGGCGGCCCAGGAGCGACACGCATTATATGTCAAGCGCCGTTTCTGGGATGAGAGCGCCGCCTGGCCGCCGGCGCGTGTCGTCGAATGGCCCCAATCTTATGTTATGTCAAACCCTCTCTATGGCCACTGAAAGCGTGCCTGCCGTACCGGTCCAACCGGCCGGTCCCGATTCAGCCTACCGCTACCTGAGCAACTTCCGCTCGCTCGACGGATGGGGGCGCGCGTGATGGGGCTGGACGACGAAGTGGGTGCCATCCGGGACGGCATGCTGGCCGACCTGCTGGTAATCGACGGCGACCCGCTGCAGGACGTCGCGGTGATCAAAGACCGGGCCCGCCTGCGCCTGATTCTGGCCGGCGGCAGGACCATCAAGAACACGCTATAGTCCGCGGTCCGATTTCAAGAGGCAATTTCTGGTGGAGGTAACTGTGCTGCAAGGCAAAATTGCGTTCGTCACCGGGGCCGGACGAGGCCTGGGCTGGGGCATTGCCCGCGCCTTTGGCCGTGCCGGCGCGCGCGTGTGCATCAGCGATATTAACGACCAGGACCTGGCCCGCTGTCAGGCCGATCTGGCCACCGACGGCAGCGAGTGCCTGGCGCTGCACCTGGACGTCAGCAGTCTGCCCGATTTCTGCGCAGCCGTGGAACGGGTTGTCGGGCAGTGGGGCCGGCTAGATGTCCTGGTACAGAACGCTGTCTATATGCCGTTAGTGCGCTTCGAGGACACCTCCGCCGACCTGTGGTGGCGCCAACTGCACGTCAGCCTGGGTGGGCTTTTCAACGCCACGCGCGCCGCCTGGGACGTCATGAAGACGCAGGGCGGCGGCCATATCATGGGTATAGCCAGCGGTTCCAGCGCGCACGGCTTCAAGGACGAGGTAACCTACTGTACCGGCAAACACGGGCAAGAGGGCTTCGTCAAAGCACTTTCGCTGGAAGCCGCCGCCTACCATATCGCCCTCAACACCGTCGGGCCCGGCAAACGCATCAAGCCTACCGACGTCACTTGGGAGCAGTTGGACGCCATGCCGCCGGAGGCAAGGGCCGGCTGGGCCGATCCCGTCGAGCTCGGCAAGGGTTTCGCCTGGCTGGCAAACCAGTCTCCGGACCGCTTCAGCGGCTACCGTTTCGATGCCGGTGTGATTGCAGACACCATCGCCCAAGACGGGTGGGACTTCGCCTTCTCCCCAGAAAAGGTGACCCTGTACGTGGACGACTTCCTGGCGCGCCAGAAGTGGTACGCTAACTACACAGGATAATCCATAATATGGGCTCATTCCAGATTTGCTGGCGCGACCCGGCCACCGGCGAGCTGCGCAGCAGCTCCGACCCGCGCCCTGCCGGCCTCGCCTTGGGATTCTGAAGCCGTCACGACCCACGATGCAGATCCCAATAGGGCAAATCGTGACGGCGCAGCACGCAACATATGGCAAGTATTTACGAGAGGTAGAGCAATGCCGGATCACAAAATACGCTGGGGCGTCATCAGCACCGCCAATATCGGGCGTGCCGCCGTGCTCCCGGCCATCCAGGCCTCGAGAAACGGCGAACTGGTCGCAGTTGCCAGCCGCGATGGGGCCAAGGCCGCCGAGTTCGCGGCACAGCTAGGCATCCCGCGGTCGTGTGGCGCCTATGAAGAACTGCTGGCAGCCGCAGACATCGATGCAGTCTACATCCCTTTGCCCAACAGCCTGCACCGGGAATGGACCGTCAAATCCGCTGAGGCCGGCAAGCACATTCTGTGCGAGAAGCCGTTGGCGCTCAACCCCGCCGAATGCGCAGAGATGGCGGACGCGGCCCGCGCCCACAACGTCAAGCTCATGGAAGCCTTCATGTACCGCTTCCACCCGCGCACCGCAAAGGTGCTCGAGTTGATGGCATCCGGCGTCATTGGCGAGCTGCGTCTGATCCGCGCCGGCTTCACCTTTCGCCTCACCAATCCTGCCAACATCCGCCTGCAGGCTGATCTTGGCGGCGGCTCGTTGATGGATGTCGGCTGCTACTGCGTGAACCTGAGCCGTACAGTGGCCGGCCGCGAGCCGCTGCGCGCCCAGGCGTTGGCCAGTTGGGGCGCCACCGGCGTGGATGAGCAGATGGTGGGCCTACTCGAGTTCTCCGGCGGCCTCCCGGCGCAGTTCGACTGCGCGCTGACGCTCGAGCGTCGTGAGTTTTACGAATTGGCCGGCACGGCAGGCAGCCTCTTTGTGCCAGGCTCTTTCCTGCCCGGCGCGGCAGACGCCTTGATTTACGAGCGTCACGGACGGGCCGGCGAGACCGTGCACCGGGTACCGGGAGTCGACCAATATCGCCTGATGGTAGAAGCTTTTGCCGATTGCGTGCTGGCTGACCTGCCGGTGCCCTATCCCCCCGACGAGGCCGCCGCCAACCTGGCCGCGATGGCCGCCCTATACCGCTCGGCGCACAACAACGGACAACCGGTCAACGTCTAGACGCATCTCACCATGGGAGTAGGATTGCATGTCAGGTCAAGAAACCATTTACAACGTCCTCATCAGCACCTACATCGAGCCCGAGCTGGTGGAACGCATCCGTCAGGTCAATCCTCCACGGCTCAACGTCATTTATGAGCCGGCGATGTTGGGCCAACCCCGCTATGCCGCGGATCATTACAACCTTCCGCAGCGCACACCGGATCAAGAGGCGCGCTGGCGGCAGTGGCTGGCTGAGGCCGATATCCTCTTCGACTTCGATCCTACGCATCGTGCGGACCTGTCCGAGGCCGCACCCAAACTTCGCTGGGTGCAGTCGACCAGCGCGGGCATCGGCCAATTCGTCAAGCGCAGCAGGTACGCGGAGCGCATGCCGCAGGCCGTCTTCACCACCGCCAGCGGCGTCCATGCCAGGCCGCTCGCCGAGTTCTGTATGATGGCCATGCTGGTCTTCAACAAGGGTCTGCTGCGCATGATTCACGATCATGCGCAGCACAAATGGGAACGTTACGCAGGCACCGACCTCGATGGGCGCACCTTGGGAATTATCGGCGTGGGCAAGATCGGTTGCGAAGTCACCCGGCTGGCCAACGCCTTTGGCATGCACGTGCTGGGCATCAATGCCGGCGCCACCTCGGCCTGCCTCGACCGGCTCTACTGCCCGGAAGAACTGCACAAAATGCTGCCGCACTGCGAGTACCTGGTCGTCGCTGCGCCGCACACCCCTCAGACCGAGCGCATGATGGGCGCTGCCGAGTTCGCACTCCTACCGGCAGGCGCTCTGTTCATCAACATTGGCCGCGGTCAAATCGTGGATGAACCGGCGCTGATCGCAGCGCTGCGTAGTGGGCATTTGGGCGGGGCTGCGCTGGACGTCGTCGAGGTCGAGCCGCTGCCCGCGGACAGCCCACTCTGGGACATGCCCAACGTGCTGATCTCCCCGCATTCGGCCAGCACTAGCGACCGCGAGAACCGCCGCATCACCGATCTCTTCTGCGAAAATTTGCGCCGCTTCCTCGCAGACGAGCCTCTGCTCAACGTACTGGACCCGGAGCGGATGTACTGACCAGGGTCCTAAGCGGACAAGGCCAGACCTGGATGCGACCCAGGTGCCGCCGATTTTGCAGATCGATGCCATCTGGTTCACGCAACTCGAGACCACCGGCGAGACCAAAGAAGACAGCAAGCAGCGGCGGCGCAGGGTCAAGAAAGGGCACAAGCGTCCGCTCCTGATTGCGATGGGCTTCTGGCCTGACACTGGCCGCTCTGAGATCTTGGCCTGGGAGCTCGCCCAGAGCGAAGATGCCGCAGCCTGGGTCCATTTCCTCGGCCGTCTCGAAGAGCAGGGCATCCGTGGCGAGCAAGGCTTGAAGCTGGTCATCCATGACGGTGGCAGTGGGCTCTGCTCCGCTCTGCAGACTGTGCATCTCGATGCCGCCGAGCAACGCTGTCTCTTTCATAAACTGCGCAACATCGGCCGCGCCCTCAATCGAAAGCGGTACACTGCCGCTCGATTCGTTAGGTTGTGCGCGCTAGAACCACATGATAGAATGCAGTTGCCTTCCGCAATCTCCTGGATCTGAATGCGATTACCGATGGATTTGCCTGAGTCAGTATTGTCCTGCGGCTTCGCCAACGGCCCGGGGGGCACCCACACCAGCCGCACGATCATGCTGGCCGAGATCGGGTTGCTCCTGGCGGCCCTTCCCGTTGCGGCCAGTTTTGACGACTATCGACATGCCATTGAGGACGACAATGTCCTGCTCAAGCAGACCTATTCCGGGCGGGTTCGTTCTCTGCGCGGCCTGCGAGAGTTATACGCATTGGATGGTAACGTCCAACTGTTCCGGGCGCTGCGAGATCTCTGGAATGCCGACGCGCAGGCCCAGCCACTACTCGCCCTATGCTCAGCAGTGGCGCGCGACCCACTCCTCC
>JADGQF010000319.1 GCA_017882045.1 Anaerolineales bacterium | reverse complement strand
GCTGAAGTCAGAATCGCCGCAACCGGAGCCGATGAGTTTATCGCTTTCCAGAGGGTTGTCTGTGGAGCAAAAGGAAGGGCAGGGTTCAGCGCCCTGCCCGCCACAACCCTCGTCTGCCGCGGCGCTCCGGTCGCTCTCCAGCGGAGCCGTACCCTCCGAGCAGACGCAGACGAGCATACCACAGTTGGCGGTAGGTGTATAATGATGCTGGCCAAGCAGGCCAAACCCTAACACAGCAAGTGGACCTCATGATGGGGGCAGATCACTTTCGGGGTAGAATAGTGGACAGTAGGTTCAGATGGGTTATCGTGAGGTTGTATCCGCAGCGAAACGTCTGCCCTTGGGTGAACAGCTCCAGCTTGTCGAAGAGCTGCTACGTGCAATGCGTCAGACCGCAGCGAAGCCGGTTCATCCCAAACGGCGGCACACGAGGCCCTTTACCCAACTGCGGGGTGCACTCAAGCCGGAGGGCCCATTGCCAACCGATAGTGAAGTGGAAGATGGTTACATCAAGCACGTAACAGAGAAGTGCCTGTGACTCCTTGTCACGCTCGATCCGGATGATTACGAAGGCATCAGCTTCCGAATCCTTTCCCCGGGCGCTTGCATCGAGCAATTGCCTCCGATTTGACCCCTACGACTCACTTGCGCAGTCCAACGCTTGCCGTCCGATCAGCCTCACGGCGCGCCCGACGTGTGGTGCAATTGCCAACACTTACCCTGTCACTGCCGTGAAAAGTCCCGGAGCGTTAACAGCATTACCCCCGCGAGTGTAACCTCGCTGCGAATAGTATTATAGAGATGCCGCGTAGTCCCACAGCATTTGCGCCCAGACGTGGCGCAAGTGCTGTGGGAGCAGTCGAGCCGGGAGAGGTAACCCGTTCTCTCCCGGCCCACTCGCTATAATGAGGCGCCATGTCTACCTCTGATGAAGCGTTGGTAGCCCGTGCCCGAGAGGGCGACCGAGCTGCGCTGTCCACGCTATACCGCCAATCCGTCGACCCGGTCTTCCGCTACTTTTATGCACGCGTGGCCAACCGCCAGCAGGCCGAGGACCTGACCGCCGACGCATTCACCCGCATGGTGGAGGGCCTGGCCGGTTTCGACGAGCGTAAGGGGATCTTCCAGAACTGGCTCTTTGGCCTCGTCCGCCACGTCCTGACCGACCACTGGCGGCGCTACTACAAGGTCACGGAAGTGCCGCTCGATGACTTCTTCGACCTGGAGGAAGGCAACGAACCGTTGGCGGAGCCACCGCCAGGCGGCCGTGTGACGGAGATCATGACCGGGCTGCCCGATAAGTACCGGCAGGTGCTGGAGCTACGTATCCTACAAGGCCGGTCGGTGGCCGAGACGGCCGAGGCCATGGAGATCACGGAGAACTACGTCAAGGTGCTGCAGCACCGCGCACTGCAGCGGGCGGCCGAGATCGCGGAAGGGGCGAATCAACATGGATGAGATCGAGCGCCTCAGCGCCTATCTGGATGATCTGAACGCCGGGCGCGCCCTGGAGACGACACTGATCGCCGACGGCCAAACGACCGTTCTGCTGCGCCAGGCGCGCCGGGTCAAAGTGGCCGCAGAATGGGACAGCATCGCGCCCGATCCGGGCTTTTCGGCCGCCCTGGAGGAGGAAATCCTGGCTCACCTGTCGCCAGCCGCCAGAGAGGCCATCTCCCTATCGCCGGACGGCAAGGACGGGCTGGCGGGGGACGCTGGGAGATCGAAGGACAATGGGTGGCGTGGCTACCGGGACGGACACCCGCTGGCCAGATGGTGGCAGCGCCTTGCTCCCTGGACCCGACGTAGCTTCCTACCGAATCCGTCACCCTCGTCCCGTCCGATCGCTCCGAGCCAGAATCGCGGTCGGGCAGCCCGCCCGGCCTGGAAGCCTGCTCTGACCACTGCGCTGGTCCTCCTGCTGCTGGCGGCGCTCCTTGTGGCAGTGCTTGGCCCGCAGCGTGTGCTGGCCGAAATCCAGCGCCTGCTATGGCGCTACGTGCCCGGCATCGGCTTCGTCGACGCCGGCGAGGCCAGGCTGCTGGTTGAGCCTGTGGCCGTTGCCCGGGACGGTGTAACCCTGCACCTGGCGCAGATCGTGGCGCAGCGCGACGGCACCGTGGTCGCGCTGACCGCCGCTGGCCTGCCGCAGATGGAGCAGGGGGAGCGCGACAACGCGGGGCTGCAAGCGAGCCTTGAGTTGTCAGACGGCCGCTCGCTCCCGATGACCGGTTCCTCGGCGAGCTGGGGCGAGGCCCAGATCCGTTTCCCAGCCCTGCCCGCAGCCGTCATGTCGGGCACCCTCTCCCTCGAGCGCCTGCCCCTGGCCCAGCCCGGCCAGTTGCCCGAAGGCTGGCGCATCCCGTTCACGCTGCGCTCTGCGGCCAGCGCTGTGGCAGCCGACGTCTTCCCGCGCGCCTACGAACCCGTGGGCGCCGAGGAGACGCACAACGGCGTGACCCTGCGCGTGCTGCGGGTGGCGCACAGCGCCGAGGCGACTGCCGTCCAGGTGGAAGCGCGCTGGCAAAACCAGGCGTGGTATCTGCGCAGCTTGGGCGACCGGCAGCTGCCCACGCTGTCTGACGACCTGGGGCACGTCTATGGCGCGCCATCCCCTCGGCCCCGGCCCAACGCGGCGGTGACCACGCAGGAGGGTCCCATCACGACCGTGCAGCAGGTGACGGTGGTTCAGGTCCAGCCGGGCGAGCCGTCGCAGATGCCGCAGCCGGGGAGCGCCGAACAGACCCTGCCTTTCACGCCCGTCTCATCGGCGGCCCGCCGATTGACGCTCGCCATGAGTGGAGCCGCTTTCTCCGCCGATTCGCCATACGGACCTTCCACACCCCTCAGCCTGGACCTGGGCATACCGCCGCAGATTGGCCAGCACTGGCCGTTCGACCGCTGGCTGGAAGTGGATGGCTTCACTGTTCACCTGACGGGCCTGCGCCTCGAGCAGGCGAGCGTCCAGTTCTCGGACGGCGAGCGCCCGGCGTTCCTCCTGCACTTCGAGGTGGAGCCGCTCCCCGAGCACGCGGGCATCCGGCTCGAGTCGGTTTGCTTCACACCCAGGCAAGGCGAGACGCAGCAGACGTACGGCGCGCACTGCGGCGATGACCGGCAGGCGCCGGGGATCATATTCGCTCAGTTGCCGGCCGGCGTCCTGGCGGTTGAGGCCCGTGCCAGCCAGATCGTGGTCAGTGGTCCGTGGGAGCTAACGTGGGACGTGCAAGCGGGCGCGGCAGGCCTGCCACCCGCCCCAGTGCCGCATACCTTCCGGCCTGCAGGCGCCGTGTCGACCGCGTCGGGCCTGACCCTGCGTCTGCAAGAAACCACGCTGACCGACCGGCTGACGGCGCTGACGATTGAGCTTGACGGCGCGCCGGGCACCGAACTGTACCGCGTGCCCGGCCGCCTGCCACAACAGGGCCTGTCAGAGACGTCCATGCACGACGAGCAGGGCCGGCGCTACGGTCCAGCCCTGGGCATCGGCTGGCAGCCAGACGGCGGGCTAATCCGGCGGCCCAACGTCCTCTATATGGAACCCGTCGTGTCGCCGGGCGCGCGCCTGCAACTCGAGCTGCCCTCCGTCGAGATCTTCGTTCCGGGCCGGGTGGGCTTCGACGTGCATATGCCGCCTGGCATCAAGGTGGACATTCAGGACGGGCTGGCGCGCAGCGCCAGCAAGCCGCCGCAGATCACCGTGTTCGACGTGGATATTTCGCTGGACCTGGGCGGTTACCATTGGCGCCTCCGGCGCGGCCAGGTCGGGCCCACCGGCGGCTCCGGGCTGCTGATGCTGGCGCCGTCTTCCTCAGAGCTTGGGCAGGGCCGCCAACTGGCGGGCTACTGCGTGTCGGCGGTCACGACGCCGAGCGGGAAGCCGGCTACGCCAGGCACCGGCGCACTCCCACCCGAACGGTGCGACTCCCTGCTCGGCTTCGCGGTGGGCGATCCGGAGACGGGCATTGTCGAGCCGGGAACCTATCACGTGGAGATGGAAGGCATCGTGGTCGCCGTGCCCGGCCCCTGGCGGCTGAGCTGGGAGATTCCGGGGCACTAGACCGTGGGGGGCAAAGGAGCTTCCAGGATGCCTGAATGCACTTCCCTGGTAAAAGGAAATATGTCGATGGATAGACAGCAGCTTCTGAAGCAACTCGATAAGGCGTGGGTGGCGCTCAAGGCGTCGTGCGCCGGTCTGTCAGACTCGCAGCTGAAAGACCGGCGTCCTGGGTGATTGGTCGGTGAAAGACCTCCATGCGCACGTGACCACGTGGGAGGAGGAGGCGTTAAGGAATGGTGGCCGCAGTCAGGCAGATAACGCAAGTCCAGAACCCATTTACCGGTCTGGCGGCTTAAGGCCGACGGCTCGGATGGCGGAATCTCCGTTGCGACCCACCCAAGACATGACTTTTACCTTCAGAATGGCTTCAGCACCATCAGGCCAACCACCACGAGGATGATCAACAGCTCGACGTTGCGCGTGACCAGGACCGACCGGTTGTCTAACGCCCGGCGGAGTTCCGCGGTCATGCCAGGCTGGGCCAGGGCGGCTTCGAGCGCCTGCCGGCGGCGCCTCGTGCCGGGCATCACTAGCACGATTACCAGCGGAACGGTCAGCAGGTAGATCACCAGCGAGACGAAGACCCAGGCCGGCCTGGCGCCGGCAAACACCGAAAGCAGGGGCTGCCGTTCGAGCCAGGCCGTCCTGGCGAAAGCGGGCTCGGAGCCGGCGGACCTGACGAGCGCTCACTCCCAGCAACTCTGCGGCCGTCTCAACATCGAGCACCCCTGCCTCCAGGCGGGTCAGAATCTCAACTTCGCGT
>JADGQF010000318.1 GCA_017882045.1 Anaerolineales bacterium | reverse complement strand
GGTGGCGGGCGGCCGGGCAGAGCCAGCCGGCGCCGGCACATTATAGCAGTTCGTGCGTTAGCACCGGCCGGCACTGGGCCGGTGCTAACGCACGAACACGTTTGGCTCTTGACGAAAGGGGACCCTGTGTGCTAAGATCAGAACAGATGTTCGCATAAACTATAAGCCTCAGGTTAAGCAACCGTGCCAAAGAAAGCCAGACGAACGCACAAACGTTACCCCACCGTCACCCTGCACCCTGGAACGCAGGCCATCGCGCGCGGCTCCCAGCCGGCTACCCGGCCGCGACGCTCGCGCGCGGCGCCTGCACCCGCGCCACACGCCGCGCCGGCCCGCAATGCCCAGGCGCCGCGCGGCCTCGCCGCATCCCGCCCGGCGCTCAACCCGCCTTCGCTGTGGAGGACCGATCCAGGAGAGCCTACCTACGGTCGCTGGCAGCGCCTGCGCTGGCTCCTGAATGCCACCCGGGAGATGCTCGACCTGTACTGCAAGAACCTCTTCGGCCGCTGGAGGTGAGACGCCGCGCGGACCGGTCGTGGCGGCACGCGCACGCCGCCCGCGCCTGCCGCACGGCCTGTCGCACACGCGTGCCGCCCACGCCTGCCGCAGGCGCCTAATCGCCCGCCAGCGCCCGGCTCACGCGCAAGATGGCATCACCCATGCCCCGCCTCCTGCCCTTGCGATAGATCGCCAACAGTTGTTCTTCGTCGGGCGTCAGACCGCTGTCCAGGCCGAGGAAATAGGTCACCGGGCGATTGAGGATCTCGCTCACTCTGAAGAGCTGGGCCACGGAGAAGACTGTCTCGCCCTTCTCGTAACCGTTATAGGCCTGCTTGCTCAGCCCGAGCCGCGCTGCGAACTCGGTCTTGGTCAGGCCCTCGGCCTGGCGCGCCTCCGCCACTCGCCGGGTCACTTCCCGCTGTATGGCTTCATCGGGCTCGCTAGCCATCCCGCCGCCAACCTCACCCGGTTCCTGGGAGTCGTCCATAAGTGCCACGTCTCCGTCCTCTGCTGACCAGTCCGCCGCACTCCCGGCGCCTCACACCTGTCCCTCGCCGCTCTCAGGTCCCTCACTCCGGGCGTACAGCGCCGTGCCCGTCCGGCCGGCCACGTGGAGCTTGCCCAGGATATTGCCGACGTGCGTGCCGGTGAGCACCTCGGCGATACCCAGTTGCGCCGCGATCTGCGCGTTGCTCAGCCCCTGCGCCGCCAGTTGCAGCACCTCGAACTCCCGCTCGGTCAGTGGGTCACGCGTCGGTGGGATGCCGGGCGCCGGGTGCGCCAGGTCGTAGAGCAAGCTGCCGGCGCTCGCCGCATCTAATGACAACTGCTCGCGGAACACGTTGCGGATAGCTGCCGCCACTTCGCCCGCGCCACAACCCTTGAGCAGATAGCCCAGGGCGCAGGCCTTGATGGCCGGGAAAACCTGCGCGTCACTGGCGGAACCGGTCAAGGCCGGCACTGCCACGCATGGCGCCTCCTGGGTCAGCCGCCGGGTGGCCTCGATCCCTTCCATCGTCGGCATGGCAAGGTCCATCAGCACCACGTCGGGGCTCAGCTCTTCGGCCTGTGCCAGCGCTTCCTCGCCGTCTCCCGCCTGGCCGGTCACCTGGATGCCAACCTCGCCCGACAACCCGGCCGCCAGATCCTGGCGCACGCCGGCATCGTCGTCCACGATCAACACCCGAATCGTATCCGGTGTCATGCTCGCTCCTGTAGAATACGCTTCTGCTCCCGGCCTGCCAGGCCGGCCCAATCAGCCCGGCGCCACAGGCGTCGAACCGAACAGCTCCATCACCCCCAGCACGCCGGCCAGGATGAGCAGGGCGATCAGCAGGCCGGCGATGAGCGGCCCGGCGCCGCCCGTTCCGCTCTCGCGCCGCACCCGCAGCCCGGCGCTAAACAGCGACCAGGCAATGAACCCGCCCACCAGCGACGGCAAGGCGAAGATGGCGAAGGTGATCGCCACGTCGCCCGCCGAAGGGGTGAGGCCATGCTGCCGGTAGACGATAAGATAACACAGCCCGATCCAGCCGAGAAAACCACCCTCCCAAAGGAGAAGGGGTCTCGCCCCGCCCCGCCGCCCTTGCATCGCGCCCTCCTCGCTACTTACCCTTCTGCGCCGCTTCGATCTGCCGGCTGACCTCGACCAGGTGGGACACCGGCGCCTTGCCCAGCGTGAAGATTTCCTGCCAGGCGGCGTTGCTCAGCCGGGTGGCGGCAGCCTGGTCGGCGAACGTCTCGGCGATCACCGAGTAGCCCTTGCGTTGGCCATCGGCAAAGGCCGCGATGTCCATCCCGGCGGTTTTCTCGGGATACTCGGCCCGGATGTAGCTCACCCAGTCCTCGACCAGCGACGCGCGCGCCGGCTGCAGCAAATGCGCCTTGGCCATCGCGCGGCCGTATTCTTTGCTGATCAAAAACTGCATCAGCTCCCAGGCCGCTTGCGGGTAGCGCGTGCGCGCATAGATGCCGAATGCGTCGGTAGTGGCCAACGTCGCCCGGCGCTGCGGCCCGGCGGGGAAGGCGGCCACGCCAACCCGAAAGGTGGCATCGGCCAGCACGTCCTTCAGCGCCCAGGAGCCGTCCTCGACCATCGCCAGCTTGCCCGCCACGAAGGCCTGGCGCGTGCCCTGGTCCTGCACATCCAGCGGGCCGGCCATCACGTGCTCGTCCCAGATGCGCGCCCGCAGCCACTCCAGGGCGTCCAACGACGGCTTCTCGCCCATCAAGCTATGGTGAGGATCAAAAGGATCGGCAAAATGCCCGCCCCAGCCGTTGACGTGCACCTGCAGGCGCTCCCACGAGATGTCGACCATGCTGCCCCACAGGTCCCGCTTGCCGTCGCCGTTCCGGTCACCGTGCAGCAATTGCATGGCCGTCAGGTAGCGCTCGTGATCCCAGCCCGCGTCCGGGTAGTCCACCCCCCTTGGCGTCGAACATGTCACGGTTATAGTACAGGGCCAGCGCGCCGTGATACTTGGGAAGGCCATATTGGCGCCCGTCAGGGGTGAAATGGGAGCGGTATTGCACGGGGTCCCAATCGTCCAGGGTGGCCTTGTCCAGGCCGGCCTTGACGTAGGGGCGCAAGTCGAGGCAATCGCCCTGCTGGCCCCAGATCGGGAAGAAGGAGCAGCAGCCGGCGAAAACGTCGGCGCCGATGCCCGCCCCGAAATCCTGTGGCATCTTCTCTTCGAGGTTCTCGGGGTCGAGGGTGAAGAAGATGCGGATGTTGGGATGCGTCTGGTGGAACTGCTCCAGCGCCCCTTGGGCCATCGGGGGAAACCAGTCGGTGCGCCAATCCTGGTAGACCAACTGCACCATCTGCCCGGGCACGGCCACGCCCGGCCCCCCTCCGGCCGGCCGCGGTGCGGACGGCGCGCAAGCCGCCAACAGTGACCCGGTGGCGGCCGCGGCCCCGGCGGCGGCGGTCGAGCGGAAGAACCGGCGTCGCGACAGCCGGGCAACCGGCGGACCCGCGTCGCAGTCCCCGCGCGCGTCCTCTTTTGCTAATTCATCCTCAGGGCGCTGCTGGCCTTCCATGCTTGCTCCTTGGCAGGGGTTTCGTCCGTCAGGCGCGGCAGACTTCACGGCGTCCCGGAACGGGTCACATTATAGCACAAATGTCTTGCGACTGTGCAGATTCGCGTCGGTTCACGAACCCGGGGTCCTGTGCTAAAATAGCGCTAATGAAGGCAGAGCGCGTCGCCGGTTGCGGCGGGCAGTCCTCACGTCGTGCAATTGCGACGCGGCCTTCGTCTGTGAGATCCATTATGAACGCAACCATTTCATCTCGCATCGGATCGGGCTGGCGCCCAGGAGCGTCGGCGCTGCTTCTCCTCGGCGCCATCGTCATCGGGCGGTCCGGATACTGGGCGGGGATACCGGCGGGCGCACGCCCCCTGGTCAAGCTGCTCCTGCCGCTGCTCTGGCTCTTGCTGGCGTGGCTGGCCGGCCTGACCACCCGCCTCAAGCCCTACCGTCCGGTACTTCTGGCCTTCTTCGCCGTCTCACTGGGGATCTGGCTGGCCTGGTTGGTCGGCAACTGGCCCTTGCGGCTGCTGAGCCTGACGCCCGATGCGTTGCCGGGCATGGCGGTGGGCAAGCTGTCGGAAACGCTGCCAATCCTCGCCTCCATCCTGCTGGTGAACCGTCTCACGGGCGGGGACCTGGGTGGGCTCTATCTGCGCCGGGGGAGACTCGGGCTCAGCCTGGCGCTGGGACTGGCTATCGCAGCGCTGTGTTGGCTGTTCTTCCTGGCGATGGGGGGCGGACAGGCCATTGCCTATGCCGGGCCGGCCAGGCTGCTGGCTGCGCTGCCTTGGCTGCTTTTTTCACTCTGGCCAACGGCTTCATGGAGGAGCTGTGGTTCAGAGGTCTCTTCTTGAGCCGCTTCGAGGCCGTGCTCGGGACGAGGGGAGCGCTGCTTGTGACGACCCTGGCCTTCGGGACCCTGCACCTCTCTGTGTCCTACGCCACGGGCGGGGCGCTCGTTCAGTTTGCGGCCTTCACTTTCATCCTCGGTCTGGCCTGGGGGCTGGCGGTGCAGCATACACGAACGCTCTGGGGCGCGGTGCTGTCGCACGCGGCAGCCGATGTCTTCGTTATGATCGGGTTCTTTGTGAACCTGTTATGACGACGCCGTTAGCGCTCGAGGACGATGAGCCTGGCGACAGTCGCTGATCTCGATCGGGAGGGCACATGAACGCGGCGTCTAGAGTTCCATCCACCGGGGATCGCTCCGACGTCAGGACGGGCATCCTCATGCGGGCCAGAACCATCGCCATCAGCTTCGTCGTGCTGGCGCTCCTTCTGTTCGTGGGCGCCGGCCGGCT
>JADGQF010000317.1 GCA_017882045.1 Anaerolineales bacterium | reverse complement strand
CAAGGCCTACGACCACGGCGACCACCATTACCGCTTGACCCGCTTTTGCCTCAAACTCGCTTGACGCCGCCGGCCATGTGGTGCAAACGCCAGTTATCCAACACTTTCAGCGAAAAAATCTTGCGGTACTCCCACTTTCTAGCCGGGGACGAGCCACGAATGGGCAGGCGATAGCCAGGCGATAGCGGATGTGCCAGGGCCGCCAGAGAGAGGTCTTCGTCCAGAGCTAGAGGCCGCGCCAGCGAGCCATGCAGCGGAGCGAAGTGAGTTGGTGGTCTCCAGGCACTGGGTCTGTGGTAAACCAACAAATGCCTTAGAGCTGTCGACACTGTCAGTTGTGGAATCTCAAACTGGGGTACCACAAGCACCCACCGCGCCCGCCTTGTGGTAAAATACCCGCGTCACCACGAGAGGTCACCATGCCAATTCCCGTCACGCGCCGGGTCCTGATAGTCATCCATATCCCCCTGCTGCGCAGCCAGCGCGGCGCCAGCCTGCGCGAACACTTTCGCTGGAACGATCCGGATCGGCTGGCGCTGGACTTCAGCGAAGACGTGCGCAACGCAACCTGGGGTGTTGCCCGCTACCAGATCGCCGAGCGCGTCGTGGTAGACGGTTTTCCCCGCAAGGCCGACGGCTTCCAGTATGACGAAAAGAGCTATCTCGAGGCCTGGCGGCGCGGCCGCTTCCACCAGCCCGACCTGGTTGATTACGAGGCGTTGCTGGGCGAGCACGACGTTCTGCGCAAGGTCAGCGCGGGCGAGATCGACGAGGTCTGGCTGTTCGGTTTTCCCTATTGCGGCTATTACGAGTCGGTGATGGGCGGGCCGGGCGCCTTCTGGTGCAACGGCCCGGCGCTGCCGGGCAGCGAGGCGGCAGGGCGGCGTTTTGTGGTGATGGGCTTCAACTACGAGCGCGGCGTGGGAGAGATGTTGGAGGACCTGGGCCACCGCGCCGAATCGATCCTCGGCCGGGTCTTTGCGGGCCGCGGCGGCGAGGCGGACCTGTTCGCCCGTTTCACGCGCTACGACAAGACGTCGCCGGGCCGGGCGGAGTGTGGCAACGTGCACTTCGCGCCCAACAGCCAGGCCGACTACGAGTGGGGCCGCCGCCGCCCGGTCCTTAGCCGCTGCGACGCCTGGCGCAATTTCCCCGACTTATCGGCCGCGCCGCGCCTGGTGGATTGCAGCGAGTGGGGCGACGGCGATATGCGCCTGCACCACCTGTGGTGGCTGCGCCACTTTCCGCATGGGGACGGCGAATCGGCCGGCATCGCGCACAACTGGTGGCAGTATGTGATCGATCCGGGCACGGTCAAAAGCTAAAGGTGGGTTGGCAGCAGGAGGTGAGCGGATGGCAAGTGCCAAGAATGGGCATACAGAATCCAACGGTCACGGGGAGGGCGACGGCGCTGCAGACAGCGGCGCTCGTAGGAGCGGCGCTCGAAGGAGCGCGGGCGGCGACGAGGGCGTGCGATTGGTGGCCGGTGAGATCCTGTCCGGGGCCGAGGACCGCGGCGCTGAGGACAGCGGCGCTGAGGACAGCGGGGTCGAGCCTCTGATCCAGGCGGAGCGCACAATGCCTGGATTCAAAAAGGGAACATCGGGGTCTTGATCTCCGGCCGGGCGGTGCTCGACCGCGACAGCCAGGTCCTCCTGCTCGTGCAACTGCCCGGCCTGCTCGGCGCGGCCGTCGACACGGCTCTGGCGCTGGCCGACGGGCTGTTGGGCTGGCTGGAGGGTTGAAGCACGGGGTGAAGGGGCAGTATTACGGAGCCGGGCCCCGGAACCCGGCGACCAAGGTCGTGCGACCGAGGTCGCCGCAACCATCGCAAAGTCTCCCTACGGAGACTGGGAGTAGCCTGCGCAGGCGCGCAGGGCTTCCGGAGTCCACGAAGGTGGACTTTGCGAGGGTTGCCGCGGTTTCAACCGCCAGGCAAATGGGCGAGATGAACTGCGGTTGTGGTGGAAGGGCCCCCGGCTCAAACTTACTGCCTGTCGCGCAGGGCGACGATCTCCGCGAGCAGGTTGGCGGTCTGCCGTAAGCGGTTCTTCTCACGCTCGTGATAGGGCAGGTGGTTGTGCCGAGCCCCGAGCTCGAGTACGCCCAGGTGGCGCCCGTCCCTTACGTCGTGGCCGGCCGAGCTGGCTGCAGGGCCTGGCGGGCGGCTGCGACGGCACGCTCGACGTCTTGCTCGCTCGTCTGCCAGTTGCAGACCGAGACACGCATGCAGCGTTTGCCGCGCCAGGTGGTGCCGCCGAAGAAGGCTTCGCCGGTTTGCAGGATGCCGGCAATCACCTCGTCGGTGCGCCGGTCGTGATCGGCGTCCGTCGCGCCGGGCCGGCCGTCCGGGAAGCGCACCAGCCCCTGGTTGATCTGCGGCTCCCACACCACTTCGGCGCCCGGCAGCGAGCCGATGCGCATGACCAGCTCGTGGGCGTAGCGGCAGGTGCGCTCGACAAGATCGGCCACGCCGCGCCGGCCCAGCTCGCGCAGCGCCGCGTAGGTCGCCACACCGCGCCCGCGCCGCGACCATTCCGGGTTCCAGTCAAGCTCGTCACGCGCCTCCTCGGTGTGCGTCAGGTAGCTGGCCCGGTGTGAGAGCGAGGCGCGGTGGGCAGCGGGATCGGCGACAAAGGCATAGCCGGAGTCGTAGGGCACGTTCAGCCACTTGTGGCCGTCGGTCACCCACGAATCGGCCAACTCGACGCCGGCGAGCAGGTGGCGGTGGGCCGGGCTGGCGGCCGCCCAGAGGCCGAACGCGCCGTCGACGTGCACCCAGGCGCCGTGGGCGTGCGCGAGCGGGATCAGCTCGGCGAACGGATCGTAGGCGCCGATGTTCAGGTCGCCCGCTTGCAGCAGCAGGATGGTCGGGCGCTCCGCTTCGGTCCGCAGCGCGGCGGCGAGCGTGTCCGCCGGCAGGCGGCCCGCCTCATCGGCCGCCAGGTCGCTCACGCAGGCGGTCCCCAGCCCCAACAGGCGCAAGGCCCGTTCGACCGTGCCGTGACGCTCGCTGCTGCTCAGAACGCGGATGGGCGGGGCCCCCGCCAGCCCCTGGCTCTCGACGTCCCAGCCTCGGCGGGCCAGCAGGGCATGGCGCGCCGCCGCCAGGCCAACCACGTGGGCCATCTGCGAGCCGGTGACGAGGGCGAAACTGGCGCCGGCCGGCAGCCCGAGCAGGTCCTTCAGCCAGGCGCCGCAGACCTCCTCGATCACCGCCTCGGCCGGCCCGGCGGCATAGAGCCCGGCATTCTGATCCCAGGCCGAAGTCAGCCAGTCCGCGGCCAGCGAGCCCGGTGTCGTGCCGCCGATCACCCAACCGAAGAAGCGTCCCCCCGCGCTGCCCAGGATGCCGCCGGCCACATCGGCCGCCAGCTCGTCGATGACCTGCGGCGCCGGCAGGCCGTCGTCCGGCAAGGGCTTCCCCAGGCGCCCGCGCAGCTCGGGCAGCGTCGCCGTGGCCGCGACGGGCGCCCGATCCAGGTTCTCCAGGTGCGCCAGCGCGTGGGCGAAGGCCCGTTCGAGAACGGCCCGGTAAGGGGCGCGGTAGGCGGCGTTGTTGTCCATTTTCGATCCTCCAGGTAGAGTCACCTATTAGAAGCAATGGCGGTGCATTATGGTTACATGCTTACAAATGGTTACCAAAGGCATCGCGATAGTGTATCATAGTTAACGTGGAGCAAGATGAGCGCGTACGATTTGGATCCCTTCCGCCCGCAACCCGCCTGGTACCGGCACAATCCCTACGGCATCCACGGCCTGGCCCACGCCGCGCGCGTCCTGGTCTGGGCCGAGCAGGTTGGGCAGGCGCTGTCCTCCGCCGGTCAGCCGGTCGATATGACCGTCGTGCGCTGGGCGGCCGCCGTCCACGACGTGGGCCGCCTGGACGACGGCCGCGACCCGCTGCACGGGCAGCGCTCGGCCGAGTGGGTGAGAGAGCGGCGGGAACTGCTCGTGCCTGCTTTGACCGATGGCCAGTTGCTCCAACTGGCCTACGTCTGCACCTGGCATGTGCCTCCCGACCACGCCGCGCCGCACTTCAGCCCCGAACTGACCTGCCTGAAGGACGCCGACGGGCTGGACCGGGTGCGCATTCACGATCTTGACCCGGACAAGCTGCGTACCCGGCACGCCAGAGACCTGGCGCCTGGGGCCGCTGTGCTCTATCACGCCAGCCGGGTCGAGCCCGGCGACCCCTGGGAGGCCGTGCGCGCTTGCGCGCGGCGGCTCGGGTGGTGGCGTTAGGTCCCCAACGGGATTATTACCATCATGAAACTCGCCCTGATCCAGATGCGCTGCGAAAAAGGCGCGCTCGCCGCCAACCTGTTCGCCATCGCCACTTACTACGGGGCTGCCGTGGCGGAAGGGGCGGAGATTGTCGCCTTTCCCGAGATGAGCTATACCGGCTATGTCGACCCAACCCGCTACCCCGCCGCCGTCCTGCGCCTGGACGGTCCCGAGGTGGCCCGTCTGGTCGCGCTCACGCGTGCTCAGCCGGCCACGCTCATCGCCGGCCTGGTCGAAGCCAACCCGGGCGGCGAGCACGCCGCCTCAGCGAAGCCCTTCATCACCCAGGTGGTCGCGCGTGACGGCGCGCTGCTCGGTTTCTACCGCAAGCTGACGATCCAGGCTGAAGAGGCGGCCTGGTTCGCGCCCGGGGCGGGCGTGCCGGTCTTCCGGCACGGGGCTCTGACCTTCGGCGTCGCGATCTGCGCCGACATCGGCAACCCGGCGGTCTTCGCCGCCTGCGCGGCGGGGGGCGCGCGTCTCGTCTTCGAGCTGGCTGCGCCGGGTCTGTATGGCGAGCAGGTCACGCGCAACTGGCGATCCGGGTTCGG
>JADGQF010000095.1 GCA_017882045.1 Anaerolineales bacterium | reverse complement strand
CAAGGTTGGCTCGGGCGCCTGGGTCGCCAGCTCCGCTGTCGTAAGTGGCGCCACAGCCTCGCCGCTGGCGGGCGCCGGCCCATATGTGGCATCCGGTTGCACCGCCGCAGGCGCTGAGGCCAGGGCCGGTTCATCGGTCGTTACGCCGCCCTCGTCCGCCTGGGTCACAATGGGCTGAGGCAAAACGACTGCTCCGGCTGGCATACCACTGGGGTTCGTCGCCACGCCCCGCGGCTGCGAAGGTTGGGCCGGTCTGCCTGCGCAGCCTGCCAGCAGCAGCAGCGCGGCCAGCACCAGCGCGCCCAGCAGCCAGCGCGCCCAGCGTGATGCGCTTCTTGGGTTTATCATTCATTCCTCCCCCGGTATTCTACCCCCGGGCATTCTACCTGCGGTATTGTACCGCCCACCTTATTCAGATCCCATATGATCTCTGTTAGCTTTTCGTTGGGAATGCATATTAGTATTTCTCCCTACATCAGTGCGCGGTCGCTTGTACGACAAATGTGCTGATATTCTGGCCGGCACCGGAGGAGATATGGGACTGCTTGGGGGGCCGAAAAAGCGCAAGCCGCAGGCGGCGAGTCCACCGCCCTCCAAGACGCGTCTCCCTCCGGCTCCGCCGGGAAGACTGGTTAATGGCTATCGGGGCGTGGCGTCTTCGGCTGCCCCGCGCTCATCCGCCAGGGAACACGGCCCGGGTCCCGCGCAGGCCGGTTTGCCCGGGCGGAACCGGGCAGCTCCGCCGACCACGACCCCAAGGGCTAAACCAGGCATTAACGCCCTGTTCCGGCGCTTCCGCATCCACCGACGAGATTTCTCGCTTCTCAGCCTGGCCTTCGTGCTCATGCTCGCCCTGCTGGTTGTCTATTCTATCGCCCAGAGTCGCCAGCCGCGCCTGACGGAGAACGATGTCAAGCAGATTGCCGGCCAGGTGCTGGCTTCGGCTACCCCACCGCCGCCCGTTGCGCAACGGGTGTATGCGTCCATCCAGCCCTCCGTCGTATTGATCGATACCCAGGGGACGCTCAACGGGAAAGCGGAAGGGGGCAGCGGGACGGGTGTGGTCCTCGACCAGATGGGCAACATTCTCACCAGCCTGCACGTCGTGCAGGGCGCGGACACGATCAACGTTATGTTTGCCGATGGGACCGTTACTTCGGCGACCCTGGCCAGCCAGGAGCCCGACAAAGACATTGCCGTGCTGAAAGTGCAGGTCTCGCCACAACTGCTCGTGCCGGCTACCCTGGGTAATCCCGGCTCGCTCCAGGTCGGCGATGAGGCAGTGGTCGTCGGCAACCCCTTTGGGCTGATGGACAGCACCAGTGACGGCGTGATTTCCGGCCTCAACCGCAGTTTCAAGCTGCCTAACACGGACAAGGCGGTCGGCGGGCTGATCCAGTTCGACGCGGCGGTGAATCCCGGCAATTCGGGCGGGCCGCTTCTGAACCGGGACGGCGAGGTAGTCGGCATCGTAACGGCGCTGGCGAACCCCACCGACCAGAAAGTATTCATCGGCATCGGTTTTGCGGTGCCGATTGACGTGGCGGCATCCGCCGCCGGAGCCCCGCCATTTTGAGAGGTCACATGATCAGCGCAGCAGTGAATCCCGATAGCGCGCCGCCCATGGAGCGAGTGCTGTATGAGGTCAAGAGAGTTATCGTCGGGCAAGATCACCTCCTGGAGCGGATGTTGGTGGCGTTACTGGCCCGCGGCCATTTGCTGGTCGAGGGCGTCCCAGGGCTGGCCAAAACCCTGGCCATCAAGACGCTGGCCGAAGTCATCCAGGGACAGTTCAAGCGCATCCAGTTCACACCCGACCTGATGCCTGCCGACCTGGTGGGCACGCGCATCTACAATCAAAAGACCGGCGAGTTCAGCACCTCGCTCGGCCCAGTTTTCACCAACCTGCTGTTGGCCGATGAGATAAACCGCGCGCCGGCCAAGGTGCAAAGCGCGCTGCTGGAAGTCATGCAGGAGCACCAGGTGACGATCGGCCGCGAGACCTATCGGGTGCCGGACCCGTTCCTGGTCCTCGCGACCCAGAACCCGATCGAGACCGAGGGCACTTACCCGCTGCCTGAAGCCCAGGTAGATCGCTTCATGATGAAGGTGGTGATCGGTTATCCCACCGACCAGGAGGAGTTTATCATCGTGGAGCGTATGACCGGCGCGCCGATCGCGACCGGCAGCGTTATGACTACAGAGCAACTGCTCGAGATGCAGCGCGAGGCGGATAGGGTTTACGCCGACCCGGTGTTAATGGAATATGCGGTTCAGCTCGTCGCCGCGACACGCCGCCCCGCCGCGTTCGGGCTGGACGACGTGGCCCATTACATCTACTACGGGGCCAGCCCGCGCGCCTCGATCAATCTGATTCTGACGGCGCGCGCGTTGGCGCTCCTGCGCGGCCGCAGCTACGTTCTGGTACAGGACGTCAAAGATATGGTTTTGGACGTCCTGCGACACCGCCTGATCCTGACGTACGAGGCGCTGTCGGACAACGTAACAAGCGACATGATCCTGGGGCGCGTTCTCGAGCAAGTGCGCGCGCCCTCTCAACCGTTGCGCCAACGAGCCGATGCGAACGCCAGCGTCAGCGCCTGAGCGCATCCTCCAGCGGCTCGACTGGCAGGTGATCCGGCGCCTGGACGGCATCCTGCAAGGCGATTACCGCAGCCTGTTCTACGGCTATGGCCTGGACCTGGCCGATCTGCGCGAGTACCAGCCGGGCGACGATATTCGTTACATCGACTGGAACGTCACCGCGCGCATGGCTGTGCCCTATATCCGCCAGTACTACGAGGAACGCGAGATCACCGCCTGGTTCCTGCTGGATCTCAGTCCCTCGGTCGATTTTGGCCCTGCCGACAGCCTCAAACGTGATGGACTGGTAGATTTCGTGGCGGTCCTGGCGCGGCTGTTGACCAGACATGGTAACCGGGTGGGCGCGATCCTCTACGACAGCCAGATCGAGCGCATCATCCCGCCGGGCAGCGGACGCCTGCATGTCCTGCGCATGATCGACGATCTCGTCAATCAACCGCGGCTGCCGGCCGCGCCGTTTACTGACTTGAGCATCTTGCTCGACACCGCCCTGAACATCGTCCGCCGGCGTTCGCTGGTTTTCGTCGTCTCGGACTTCATCAGCGTGCCAGGTTGGGAACGCCCATTGGGCGTATTGAACCGACGGCATGAGGTGCTGGCGGTGCGGCTGTGGGACCCGCGTGAGCAGGAGCTGCCTGATATCGGATTGGTGCCGATGGCGGACGCCGAGACGGGCGAGCTGCTCTGGGTAGATACGCACGACCGCAAGTTCCGGCAGCGCTTCCAGGAAGCTGCGGCGCGCCGGCAGGCGGCGCTCGAGACGAGTTTCCGTCACTCCGGGGTGGACGTACTGGCGCTCTCGACCGAAGCGGACCTCGTCCGGGAGATTGCCGAGTTTGCCGGCCGGCGCCGGCAGAAAAAGCACATCGCCAGCCCTGCGCCCACGCGCAATCCGCGAATCGCGGTGTGAGGTAATATGGAGTTCACCTGGCCTCAGATGCTCTGGGGATTGTTACTTATCCCTGCGCTGGTGGTCGGCTACGTCTTGTTGCAGCGTCGCCGCCAGCGCTACGTCATACGTTATGCAAGCCTTTCGCTGGTTAAGGATGCACTTGGCCGCGGACCGGGCTGGCGGCGTCACGTGCCGCCGGCGCTCTTTCTCCTTAGCCTGGCCGTCATGCTCTTCGCGCTCGCTCGCCCGGTCTGGTACGTGACTCTGCCCGCGGAAGAGGGAACAGTCATCCTGACCATGGACGTCTCGGGAAGCATGCGGGCGGGCGACGTCCAACCCACCCGGCTTGAAGCAGCTAAGGCTGCGGCCCGCGCATTTGTCGAGAAGCAACCCCCGGGCGTGAAGATCGGGGTGGTGGGCTTCAGCGACAACGCCTTCCTGATCCAGGCGCCGACCAACCAGAAGGATGCGGTCACCGCCGCGATCGACCGGCTCGTGCCGCAGCGCGGCACGGCCATCGGCTCGGCGCTGCTCACCTCGCTGGACGCGATCTTTCAGAATGCTAACAGTGAGGGTGACCCGTCTGGTCAGGCGCCGTCAAACCAGCCGACCCCCACGCCGGCGCCCCTGCCCAAGGGTGTCTACGAACCGGCGATCATCGTCTTGCTGAGCGATGGCCAGAGCAACCGCGGGCCGCGCCCGCTCGACGTGGTGGGCCAAATCGCGGCGCGCGGCGTGCGCGTCTTCACGATTGGCCTGGGCAGCGCGCAAGGGGTCGTCCTGCGGAATTTCGGGCGCTCGATGCGCGTCCAGCTTGACGAGGCCACGCTGAAGGCGATTGCGCAGGCAACCGACGGGCAATACTTCAACGCCTCCACCACCACTGACCTGCAGTCCATCTATCAGAACCTTAACACGCAACTGGTGTTTCGCAGGCAGCAGACCGAGATCACTGCTCTGTTTACCGGGGCGGCCCTGGTGCTCGCGTTGGTCGCCGCGGCCCTATCGCTGCTCTGGTTCAGCCGGATATTGTGAAAGAGCCGGTTAGACTTGACGGTGCGCCCCAGTTAGGCTATCATCGGGCCGTCGCGTGCCATGTTGTAGTCCGGGCCCGTGGCCTAGCGGGAAGGCGTCTCCCTTGCACGGAGAAGATCGCCGGTTCGAATCCGGCCGGGTCCACTGACGAACAGAGCGCTCCCCCAGCGAGCGCTCTGTTGCATTAAATGAGCTGATGAGAGCAATCGGCCGAATTTGACAGGTTAGCCGCTTTTTGGTATCCTCTCTCCCGTCAGTCACGAACGTTGCGAAAGCGCATGCGGGTGTAGTTCAGCGGTAGAACGCCTCCTTGCCAAGGAGGAGGTCGTGGGTTCGAATCCCATCGCCCGCTCTTTTTCCCTGAGCTGGAAGCCGAAGGCTGGGAGGGACCGGCTAGGCTTCCGGTTTTTGTTTGGGCCGAGGTAGCTCAGTTGGTAGAGCACGCGACTGAAAATTGCGGTGTCCCCAGTTCAAGTCTGGGCCTCGGCACCATCTGATCTGTCCGGGCATTCGGGGGTCGTCTAAAGGCAGGACAGGAGCCTTTGGAGCTCCTTATCGGGGTTCGAATCCCTGCCCCCGAGCTGGTGTTGCTGAAACGAGTACGCTCCTTCACTCCACCTGCTGCACTTGATATGCAACCGAAGACGTGGTGGCCTTAGCTCAAATGGCAGAGCATCTGGTTGTGGCCCAGAAGGTTGAGGGTTCAAGCCCCTTAGGCCACCCTTAGGCGCAGAAGTGCCCGGTCTCTCTCTATTACAGAAGGCCGGGCATTGTTGCTTTAAAATGTCACGATATAGCGAAGCTGGGATTGGCAAATTGCACCGCGTACTGGTTCTTAACGCTACCTATGAACCGCTGAGTATCGTATCCGTTCAGCGGGCCATCGTGCTGCTCCTAAAAGAAAAGGCCGAGATGGTTGAGAGCGCCGAAGAACGCTTGCACGCCGCGTACGCCAGTCTGCCGGTGCCCCTCGTCATTCGCCTGGTTTACTACGTCCGCATTCCCCGCCCGATTATGCTGGCCCCGAGCCGCCGCAGCGTCATGGCGCGTGATAACTTCACCTGCCAGTATTGCGGCGCCACGCCCGGACGTGCAGTCCTGACGCTTGACCATGTCTTGCCGCGCAGCCGCGGCGGCCAGACAAGCTGGGATAATGTCGTGACCGCCTGCCGGCCGTGCAACGTGCGCAAGGGCAACCGCACGCCGGAAGAGGCCATGATGCTCTTGCGCCACCAGCCCGCCCGTCCCAACTACCTGGCTTTCCTGTTGCTCTCGGGTTCGGGAGCGCGTGAGGTGTGGGGAAAATACGCTTTCGCCGAGTGAGGGCGGCAAACGCGGGCCGCAATCAGCAGAGGAAGGCTAGCGCTATGGCGTTATGGCGCTATGGCGTCATAGCGTTAAAGAAAGACAGGGGGCGGATGTTATCCCGTCCCCTGTCCCCTGCGCCGTAGCATTACCTACTGAATGAACCGAGGTGATGCTACGGCGCAACGCATGGTACTATCAGACATTAGCATCACCTCCTCGGTTTAGGATGGCATATTTGTGGCTTTTGAGGAGTTTCCCAGCCTCGCCAAGCTTTCACCCGGCTCACCTTCACGTCATCCAACGTGTTCCTCACAAGCAAGTGTATTATCGCTGATAAGGTGTGATCTGTCAAGTAAGAGCGCACCCAACAATTGAAAGCCGCTACCTGGCGGCAGCGGCTTTCATCCACTCTGCGATCGGCCTAAGGAAGCAACGAGGTCTGCGGCGCTTCAGAAAGATCGCTAACACAAACCGGAAAAGGTGCCCGTCCTTGGTCATCTCCCCGGGCTGCCTCGCACCGGACCGCAAAGGGTGGGGCTATATCGGGCCCACCTGGGTGTTGGTGGCTTTTCAACCACGGGGCATAATATACGTCACTTCCTGCGCTATGTCAAACCGAACAGAGAAGCGATGGGGAGCGAGCTTACAGTCACAATGATGAGCGGGCCGCCATCATCCCCGTGGGAGACGAGATGGACGAAAGAATATATCCCTTAACATTTACCCCGGCCTTGCGTGATTACATTTGGGGCGGGCGTCACCTCGAGACACTTTACGGCCGGCAGTTGCCACCCGGCATCGTTGCCGAGAGCTGGGAGATCTCTGGCCACCCTAACGCGCCGACCTCGGCCGACGCCGGTTATTGGAAAGGCCATCCCCTGCCCGAGATCCTGGCGGAACTGGGCAGCGACCTCGTCGGCGACCGTGCCGCGTGGGCGCTGAAACGCAAGAAGTTTCCCCTCCTAATCAAGCTGCTCGACGCCAACCAGAACCTGTCGGTCCAGGTGCACCCCGATGACGAGTATGCCTTGGAACATGAGGGCGGCGAACTGGGCAAGACCGAAATGTGGTATTTCCTGCATGCCGAGCCCGGCGTGGAGATCATCCTTGGCGTCAGACCGGGCACGACCGCGGCGGATTTCCGCCACGCGCTCAGGACCGGACACCTGGACGCAGTTCTCCACCGCCTGGCGGTACGCGCCGGGCAGGCTGTCGCAGTGCCGGCCGGCATGGTTCATGCGCTTCTGGCGGGAACCGTCGTGACCGAGATTCAGCAGAATTCCGATACCACCTACCGCTTATACGATTGGGGTCGACTGGGGCCGGACGGCGAGCCCCGCCCTTTGCACATTGAGAAGGTGTTGGATGTGATCAATTTCCGGGCCCAGGGCACGATCGCCACGCCGCAAGCGCTCTCCGAACTGCCCGAGCTGTCAGAGATGGAGCTGGTACGCAACCAGTATTTTGTGGTCGAAGAGGTCAGCCTGGCAGCGGGCGCGGCTTTCTTCGGCGCCTGCGATGGCTCGACGATGGAAATCTGGGGCTGTGTGTCGGGCGAGGCGGCTGTCGAGTGGAAAGGCCGGGCGGTCGAATTGCCCGCCATCCGTTACGCCCTTCTGCCCGCCGCGCTGGGCGAGTTCCAGATCATGGCCCGCTCGGCGTGCACCTGCCTGCGAGTGTATCTTCCGCGCAGTTGAGAGGCGAGATAACCACGTAACAGCGGCTCCATGCGCTCAGATCCGTCACTGGGTGCGTGGAGCCGCTGTCTATGTGCGTGATCAACGTTGCGGCTTGAGGATGATGCAGCTCAAGGGCGGCAGGGTGACCTCGATCGAATACGACTGGCTCTGCCAATTCAGTTCTTGCGCTTGCAGGCCCAGGCCGTTGCCTACGTTGCTGCCATAGTAGTATTGCGAGTCGCTGTTCAACACTTCCTTATAGGTGCAGTTTTCCGGCACACCCAGCCGGTACCCTTCACGAACCACCGGAGTGAAGTTGCAGGCCACGATCACGAAGTCTTGCTTATTCTTTGCCAGCCGTATGTACGACAGCGCGCTGTGTTCCCAATCGTTCGGGTCGATCCACTGGAACCCCGTCCAATCATAATCCAGTTCCCACAGAGCCGGTTCAGCTTGGTAGAAACCGTTCAGATCAGACATCCAGCGCAGGAGTTTCTGGTGTGGCTCGTATTGCGTCAGATGCCAGTCCAGGCTATTGTTCTCGTTCCACTCCATCCATTGCCCGAAGTCCTGCCCCTGGAAGAGCAGTTTCTTGCCCGGATGTGTCCACATGAAGCCCAGGTAGAGCCGCACATTGGCGAACTTCTGCCACATGTCGCCGGGCATCTTATCCAGGAGCGAACGTTTGAGATGTACTACTTCGTCGTGCGAGATCGCCAGGACGAAATTCTCGCTGAAGGCATACATCAGGCCAAAGGTCAGCTTCTGGTGGTGGTACTTCCGATGGATCGGGTCCTTGCTCATGTAGTCCAGGGTATCGTGCATCCAGCCCATGTTCCATTTGAATGTGAAGCCCAGGCCACCCAGGTAAGTCGGCCGGCTGATCATGGGGAAGGCGGTGGACTCCTCGGCAATCGTCACCGCACCCGGATGCTCTGCATACACCAACTCATTCATGCGGCGGAGCAGGGAGATGGCTTCCAGGTTCTCCCGGCCGCCGTACTGGTTAGGCAGCCGCTCGGTGCGCGCGTAATCGAGGTAGATCATGGCTGCGACGGCATCGACACGCAGCCCATCGATGTGGTACTTATCGAGCCAGAACAGAGCGCTGTTAAGAAGGAACTGGCGCACCTCGTTGCGCCCATAGTTGAAAACCTTGGTACCCCAGTCCTTGTGCTCGCCGATCCGGTCATCCGCATACTCGTAGAGCGCGCTGCCGTCGAAGTTGACCAGCCCGTAGTCGTTCTTGGGGAAGTGCGCCGGCACCCAATCCACAATCACGCCGATGCCGTTCTGATGAAGATGATCGACGAAATACTGGAAATCGTCCGGGTTGCCGAAGCGACTGGTGGGCGCAAAGAACCCGGTCACCTGGTAGCCCCAGGAGCCGTCGAAAGGGTACTCGGTGATAGGCAGCAATTCGACGTGGGTATAGCGCTCTTGCTTGACATAGTCACATAGCTTCTCGGCAAGGTCGCGATAGCTCAGGTAACCATTGCCTTCTGGGACGCGCATCCAGGAAGCCAGGTGTACTTCGTAAATGGACATGGGCCCCTCAAGCAGGTTACTTTGGGCCCGTTGTGCCATCCATGCTCCGTCCTGCCAGGCGTGTTTGTCGATATTCCAGACCACTGAAGCCGTTTTTGGCCGCATCTCGCTGTAGAAGGCCTGGGGATCGGCCTTGAGGAGGACGGTGTCGTACTGCGTCTTGACCTCGTATTTGTAGACGGTGCCCTCGTCCAGGCCCGGCAGGAACAGCTCCCATACCCCCGTGCCGCCGCGCACCCGCATGGGGTTGCGCCGGCCATCCCAGCCGTTGAAATCGCCGACGACGCTTACCCGCAGTGCGTTCGGCGCCCAGACGGCGAACAGGACACCCTTCACACCGGTGACTTCCATGACATGCGCGCCCAGTTTCTCGTACGCATGGTAGTGGTTGCCTTCGCCGAAGAGGTACAGGTCCAGGTCACCCAGCAGCGGCGGAAAGGCATACGGGTCCAGTTCCTCTCGCCACTCCCCGTCTTTGCCAAGCACGCGCAGCTTATACGGGAAGATGCTGCTCTGGCCGGGGAATTGGGCCTCGAAGAAGTCGGTGCCTTCCTGCCGTTCCAGCGGCTGGGGTTCCAGCGCCGTGCTGCCGTCTGTCTGTGGCACCACCCAGGCTTCCTCGGCAGAGGGTAGGAAAGCACGCACCGAGATGGCAGGCGCGCCGTTCAGATCGACAACGTGCGGGCCAAGGACCTCGGACGGATCGTGGTGATAAGCATAGACGATCCTATAAAGCTGGTCCTGAGGCACAGTGAACTGCATGGTCGGCTCCTCTGCGCATCAAAAGCGGCGACTCGCAAACAACCCAAAATACTGGACGCCGGCCGCCCAGGTTGACTCGTTCATCAACTGAATTGTAGCCCAATTGCCGGGAAGCGACAAGCACAAACGCGGCCCCTTATTCTGCTCACGTACCCGGTTCATGTACAATGGGGCTTCGGCGATACCTGGAGGGAATTGGAGTAGCTCCCATGGTCAATACCCATTACAGACCGTTCTTGCGCCGGCTGGCCCGGCGCGTTTTCGTACATACTGCGCTGGGCGATGTCACCGGCCGCACGTTCTTCGAGATCGCTCTGATCGTAGCCGGCGCAGGCCTGATGGCCCTTTCGGTGGATATGTTCCTCGACCCTAACAACGTGGTACCGGGCGGCTTCACCGCGTTGGCCATGTTCGCTAACCGCTGGTGGGGCTGGCCGGTCGGCGTGACCCTTCTCGCCCTCAACCTGCCGTTCCTGATCCTGGCCATGCGCCTGCTCGGCGCGCAGTTCGGCCCAAAGACCCTTTTTGCCGCAGCCATCTGTTCGCTCGCCATCGATCTTTTAAGGCCGCTTCTGCCTGTCGTCCAAGGTGAGCCTATGCTATACACCCTCTACGGTGGGTTGCTATATGGGCTCGGCCAGGGGCTGGTATTTCGCGCCAACGCGACCTCAGGCGGCACAGAAATACCGGCGAAACTCCTGGAGCACTTCCACGGCACACGTATGTCGACCTCGCTCCTGGCGATGGATGTCGTCATTCTGGGGCTGGCCGCGCGCTTCTTCGGCCTGGCGCCGGCCCTCTACGCCCTGATCATGGCCTGGGTCACAAACCGCGTCATCGATTTCCTCGAGACGGGCGTAACTGCCGCCACGACTGCCTTTATCGTGACAGGCAATCCGACCACTGTTCGCCAGGACATCCTGAATGATATGGGGCGCGGCGTAACCTTACTGCGAGCCGAGGGCGGCTATACGGGCACCGAGCGGCTCGTGCTCTTCACCGTCGTCAACAATCGGGAGGTATCGGCCTTGCGCGAGATCGTCAGCCAGGCTGATCCGGACGCCTTCATGGTGGTCAGCCCAGGCACGAAGTTCTCGGCGAGGGCTTCAAGCCGCTCACCCGCAGCCGCCGGACATAAACCAGGCCCGTTTTTCGCACCCAAAATCGATCATGAATTGTTGACCGGGCGGCGGGAAGCGTAGTATAATAGCAGCGCGACCGACCCCAGTGGGGCGGACAGCCGGTGCTCAGTCAGTGTTTAGTCATTTATAGCACAACAGTGTCGCTTGGATCGCTGTGACGTCCCAGATCTGAAGGACGGCGACCGAGACGGCCGGATAATGCAGTTCCTGCGCTGCCAGTTTGCTTTCCGCGCCTCTCGGTTCTCTCGACCGGGGGGCGTTTAGTTTAGGGAGGCATGTATGGCAGGCAAGAAGGTTTCGATCATCAGCTTGCACGAGAAGAAACAACGCAGCCAGCCGATTTGCATGATCACGGCTTACGATTATCCCAGCGCGCTGGCGGCTGACCGGGCCGGCGTCGACACGATCCTGGTAGGCGACTCGCTGGCGATGGTGGTGCTGGGCCACGAATCCACCGTGCAGGTGACCATGGACGAGATGCTGCATCACTGCCGGGCAGTCCGCCGGGGGGTGCAGAATGCCTACCTGATCGGCGACATGCCTTTCATGTCTTACCAGGCCGAGCGCGGAGAAGCGATCCGCAACGCGGGGCGCTTCATCAAGGAAGCCGGCATGGACGCAGTGAAGTTGGAGGGCGGGCGCGAGGTGGCCGGCACAGTGCGCGCGATCAACGACGCCGGTATATCCGTCGTCGGCCACATCGGCTTCACTCCTCAGTCGGTAGCCAAGCTGGGCGGTAACCGGGTGCAGGGCAAAACCGCCGCCGCCGCACGCCGGCTGTACGAAGACGCGCAGAGCCTGCAGGAAGCCGGCGCGGTGATGCTTGTGCTGGAAATGGTGCCCGACCGTCTGGCCGAATACATCACCTGCCATCTGAGCATTCCTACCATCGGCATCGGCGCCGGCCCGGCCTGCGATGGGCAGGTGCTGGTGCTCCACGATATGCTGGGCTTGTTCGATCGCTTTACGCCGCGCTTCGTCAAGAAGTACGCCGACCTGGGCGGCGAGATGCAACGTGCGTTGTCCGCCTATCGTGAGGACGTGGCCGAGCGACGCTTCCCCGCGGCGGAGCACACCTTCAGTATGGAAGACGCGGCGTGGGAAGAGTGGATGCGCGAGATGGAGCCGGACAAAGGGTAACCATGCGTGTTGTCGTCCTGGGTACGGGGGCGTTGGGCTGCCTGTTCGCGGCACACCTGGCAGCGCATGCCGAAGTATGGATGTTGGGCACCTGGGCCGAGGCGCTGGCTGCAGTCGAGCGCGCGGGCATCTGCATCCAGGAGGGCGAGCGCAGCTGGCAAACCAGGGTGCAGGCGACCGGCGATCCCGACGCCGTGCCGCCGGCGGATGTGGCAATCCTGGTCGTGAAAAGCCACCAGACGGAACGCGCCGCCGCCTGGGCAGCCCGCTGCCTGGGCGCCGGCGGCCTCGCCATCAGCCTGCAGAACGGGCTGGATAACGGCAGCCAGCTGGCCGCGGCGGTCGGAGAAGGGCGGAGTACCATTGGCGTGACCTTCGAGGGCGCGACGGTGCTGGCACCCGGCCAGGTGCGCCACGCCGGGCGCGGACCGACGCTGATCGGCGAGACCCCGGCTACGGCGCCGGGCGTAGCGCGGCTGGTCAAGCTCCTGCAGCAGGCGGGCTTCGAGGCCCAGGCAACCGCGGAGATCGAGGCTATAGCCTGGGGCAAGGCGGTGGTCAATGCGGCGATCAACCCGCTCAGCGCGCTGCTGGGGGTCAGCAACGGCGAGTTGCTGGCGAACGCCGACAGGAGATCGCTCCTGGCAACGTTGGCTCAGGAGGCGGCAGCCGTGGCAGCCGCGCACGGGTTGGCGTTGCCTTTCTTTAACCCGGTCGCACGTGTCGAGCAGGTTTGCCGCGCCACCGCGCTCAACCACTCTTCCATGTTGCAGGACGTAGAGCGCGGCCGCCCTACGGAGATCGACAGCATCAACGGCATTATCGTAGCAGAGGGCAAGCGCCTGAATGTCGCTACACCGGCCAACGAGACCGTGTGGCGACTGGTGAGAGGAAGGTAAGAACTTATGCAGGTCGTACAAAGCGTCGCCGATGTTCGCCGTATCCATCTTGAACTGGGCGGCAGCTGGGGCCTGGTCCCCACCATGGGGTATTTGCACGCAGGCCATGTCTCACTCGTCGAGCGGGCACGCGCCGAGAATGACCACGTCGCGGCCTCCATCTTCGTGAATCCGACCCAATTCGGCCCTAACGAAGACCTGGCCGCCTACCCGCGCGACCTGGCGCGCGATCTCAGCTTACTGGAAGCGGCCGGCACGGACTTGGTCTGGACGCCACCCGTCGAGGAAGTCTATCCGGCAGGCTTCCAGACCTACGTGACGGTGGAGGAAGTCACCAAACCGCTCGAGGGCGCAGCCCGGCCCACCCATTTCCGAGGCGTCGCGACGGTGGTTGCCAAGTTGTTCAACGTCTTCCAGCCCGACCGGGCCTACTTCGGGCAGAAAGATGCCCAGCAGGTGGTGGTCCTCCGGCAGATGGCGCGCGACCTGGACTTCCCACTCGAGATCGTGGTCTGCCCCATTCGCCGCGAGGCGGACGGCCTGGCCCTTTCTTCACGCAATACCTACCTAACGCCGGAGCAACGCGCGGCGGCTCCCGTTCTGTTCCGGGCGCTGTGTGCGGCGCAAGAGGCGTGGCTGGCCGGCGAGCACGACGGCGAGGGCCTGCGCCGGGTCATGCGGGATGTGCTGGCGCGGGAGCCCCTGGCCCGGCCAGACTACGTCAGCGCCGCCAATCCGCAGACCCTAGTCGAGCTGGGCGACGCGCGCCGAGGGGTCCTCTTGTCGATGGCGGTACGTATCGGCAAGGCCCGGCTGATCGACAATTTGCTGTTAGCTCAGGAGGCATGATGTTTCGGACTTTTATGTTCGCCAAGATCCACCGCGCGACGGTGACCGGGGCTAATGTGAACTATGTCGGGTCGATCACTATCGACGCCGAGCTGCTGGCCGCGAGCGGGATACGCCCTTACGAGCGCGTGCAGATGGTGGATGTGGACAATGGCGAACGGCTGGAGACGTATGCGATCGCCGGTGCGGCGGGTAGCGGCGTGATTGAGCTCAACGGCGCGGCTGCCCGCCTGGTGCAGGTCGGCGACAAGGTCATCATCATGGCCTACGCCCAGGTCGCCGAGCCCCTGCCCGACGACTGGGCGCCCGTGGTGCTGCTGATGGACGAGCATAACCGCGTCAGCGAGCTGCGCCACGCCGAGCTGGCGGGCGAAATGTGCTGCTGCTAGAAAGAGCTTTGAGCGACGGGCGACGGAGGAGCGCATGTTACTTGCAGTCGACATAGGCAATACCAATATCACGCTGGGCATCTTCAAGGATGAAGAGTTGTGCGCTCACTGGCGCCTGGCGACTGTTCACGAGCGCATGCCCGATGAATACGGCGTCCTGCTGTTACAGCTTTTCGCGCATCGCGGCGTCCGCCCCGAGGACATCTCCGGCGTGGCCGTTGCCAGCGTCGTGCCTGCTCTCACCGGCGTGTTCCGCGAGCTGAGCCAGGCGTATCTGAGTCAGGAGGCGCTGATCGTGGACGCGGGGGTAAAAACGGGCGTGCGCATCCGCTATGAAAACCCGCGCGACGTGGGCGCCGACCGGGTGGTAGACTGCGCCGCGGTGCAGCATAAGTACGGCGGGCCGGCTTGCGTCGTGGACTTCGGGACGGCGACCACCTTTGACGCCATCTCGCGCGAGGGCGAATACCTGGGCGGAGCGATCGCCCCTGGCATTGGCATTGCCGCCGAGGCGCTCTTCGCGCGCGCTTCCAAGCTCTACCGCGTGGAGATCGCCCCCCCGCCGCGTGTGATCGGCTCCAACACGGTGATGGCCATGCAGTCGGGCATCTTCTTTGGTTACGTGGCCCTGGTAGAGGGTCTGGTGGCGCGCTTCCGCCGCGAGCTAGGCGAAGATATGAAAGTCATCGCCACCGGCGGCCTGGCCGAGAAAGTGGCGCTTGAGACAAAGGCGATCCAATACGTCGATCCGTGGCTCACTCTCGATGGCCTGCGTCTGGTCTATGCCATGAACAAATAGACCGGC
>JADGQF010000316.1 GCA_017882045.1 Anaerolineales bacterium | reverse complement strand
AAAGATAATGGAATTGGAGTAGGATAAACTTTATAATACAAATCAACACTGAGAAGAAGATATAGAGAAACGGGCTGGAACTCCACCCTGCTGAGCCTTTTTGCGGGCCCAGTGTGAGCTTATCACAGGCGCCCACGCTTTGTCAATGGTCGAAGCTTGTGGTGCAGGGCGAAGTCATGTTGCAGCAGCGCGCCATGCTGGCAGCAAGAATTGCAGACGACCGGCTCAAAATGCCATGCGACGGACGCTAATAGGTCTGCGGAAGCAGGTCTTGTGCGCACGGCTCGCAACTCCCGTTGCCAGCCAATGAGTAAGCCGCAACATGAAAGCGCCCTGATCTGTTTCTTTCATCTGGCGCAGTCGCGCTTTGTCATCGGCGTTCAGCAAGGCGAGAAGATGGTCGACGGCCTCATCGGCGCCGAGTTTGGCGCGACGCTTTTGGGGTATGCCGTCCTCGGCGCGTATCTGGGCTTGCGGCCAAGCGATAACAAATAACTCATCTCAGGGTGCCGGCCTGGAGGTGTTGGAACGAAAGCCGGCCAACAGACGTCTGGTCTGATGGCCGGCTCTTTAGGGTCTCGCGAAGCTTATTGCATGCTTACGCCGTCGATCCACACCGCTCCCGTACTTCCGGCCACATTGAAGCCGAGGAAAACGGTATCAGCCTTGCCCGGGGTGAACGTGTAGCTGAATTTCTGCCAGGACGTCGTCAGTGAGGCCGTCTGGTTGGAGTACAGCGAGTAGGGGCTGTTCATCTGTTGCATGACGAAGCCGATGGTGCGGCTCGCTGAGGCCTTGGCCCAGAAGGTGACCGTGTACTTCCGGCCGCCCGCCAGACTGAAGTTGTCCTGCCGGAACTGCAGGTTCCAGGGCGCGCTCGATGAGCTCGTCGAGATCGTCAGTTTGGCCGAGGAGGTGCCGTCGCTGGCCGAGCCCGCGTCGCGCACCAGGCTGCCGGCGGCCGGGGATACGACTTTCAGCGTCCACGGGGCCGTGCCCGACTCGAACGAACCGTTCTGCACCAGGTTGCTCGGTGCGGGCGTCGCCGTGGGCCCCGGGGTGGGTGATGGGACCGGCGTCGGGGTCTTGGTCGGCGGCGCCGTTGGCGCGGGGGTTGGCGTCTGTGTCGGCGCAGGCGTGCCGCCGTACTCGTACGCACCAATGTCCGGGCCGGCGCCACTGGGCACGGCCTTGCCGTCGTAGTCAGTGTTGAAAGGTGCGGGTGAAGCCGCGCTATCGATGGCCGGGCTGCCGGCTTTCAGGTGGTAATCGCCGCCGCCCACGTTCACGAACTGCGGATCGGCAATCTTCTCGCCGGCGCCCAGGCTGAAGCCAAGCTGCGTGCTGGATTTCATCAGGTAGTAGATGTTGTGATCGTGGGCAAAGGGCACGCTGTTCTGCATCCCGAAGCTATAGTTGTTGATGTAGAAAATGTTGTTGCGCACCTGGAAGATGTTCGGGTCAGACGGCGTGGCGCTGATGTAGAACAGGCTGTAGGCGCCTTTGCTGCCCGTGTCCACCACCGTGTTGTTGATGAAGCGGAAGTTGGCCACGGTGCTGCCGTACGTGCCGTTAATGTGTAACACCTCGAGCTGGCCGCTTTGCACGATGACGTTGTCCGCGACCGTGATGTTGCGTGCCAGGCCGCCGCCGCCGCTGCCCACCTCGTCAAACGCGTTGAGGTTGTACGAGTAGTTGTGGTGCACCAGGCTGTTGTCGGCGTTGCCGAAGAACTCGACGGCGCTGCCGTCCATGCCGTAGTCATAGCTGGGCACATTGCAGTTGGTCATCCGGTTGTAGGAGACTTCGTTGTTGGGGCCTTCCAGGAGCACCGCCTGGGCGCCGTAGTCGTCGTCGCCGCCAGGGGTGTTGACGATCATCTTCAGATCGTGGATGTTGTTGCGCGTCACCAGGTTGTACTGACCGTCCACCCGGATGCCGAAGCCGGTATTGACGACCTCGTTGTTCTGCACGGTCACGTGCTGCGCTCCGCCGGATACGTAAATGCCCGATTCGTGCGCGTCGCAGACGGTCAGGCCCTGCACCACTACCCAGGAGCCGTTCACGACCACGCCGCGCGACTGGCTGGTGCCCGTGTTGCGGATTGTGGGATTGGCGCCGGTGCCGTAGGCCTGGACGGTGATCGGGCTGCCCGAGGCGCCAGAACCGTTGATGGTCAGGGCCGCCGAGCCGCCGCCCGCGCCGGTCCAACTGGAGCCGCGCGCCAGGTTGATGACGTCGCCCGAGCCGAAACTGCGGCTGTTGACAGGACCCAGGGTCTTCCAGGGCGAAGAGGATGAGGTGCCGGAATTGCTGTCGGAGCCGCTTGCGCTGTTGACATAGTAGTTGGTGTTAGCAGCGGAGGCATGGCCGGGCGCGAAACTGAAGGGCGCCAGGACCAGGGTGAGCACGAGCAAGGCAGCCAGCAACAAATCGTGGTGCCGGTCAGGCAGGTGTCTCAGTTTCATGATTGGGATCTCCTTTGCGTTTTCTTACGCCATCCGGTTTGCGTGCCAGATGGCGCGTGTGCGCTCGAGGCGGCAACGTAAGGGCGTCTGCCCGCTACTGGAGAAGCGAGTCAGGGCGCGCGCCAGGGTGCTCGCAACGAGAGCTTATCGTGAGAGCTCAACGCTGTGAACCGGCCTGCCACCTATTATCCGAGCCAGACTAACTGAACTAGCCTAGGATGGAGTCGCCCGAAGCGAGCGCGTTGTAGTGGATTCTTCCTCTGGGGTTGCGCGCCGGACGAGCTGGCAATCAGTCGGCGAATGGAAAGTTAGATTGGGGTAGATTTCCTCCTTAGAAGCGGGACGCGGATTTGCCGGGTAAGGCGCATCAACGGCCTGGCCATAAAACGCGCCCGCGCTACAATGCGATGAAAGTCACAACGCCGTGGCTGGGAAGCGAGCACCGCAACAGGGTTTGGGGACCGGGTCTTCTTTGGCGAAGGATTGCCACCCGGGAATGGAGCACGCCGAAAGTTACCGGACGTGCTACATAGATAACGGTCCGTGCAAAATGCCTTGCTGCCGTTACCCTCGGTCCGTGAGGACAAGAGAAGGGGAGCCCACGCTACAATGTGTAGCCTATCACCGATAATTCGATCGTGTAAATCGGCATGTGGCCCGACAGCCAACCTTCTGAGTAGATAAACGGCTCAGGCACGGTTTTCGATACGCCGGCCTGCCGGGTTGACCGTGGAGAGGGTTTGGCCGGCGCAACCGTCGGCAAGCGCCGCAACTGTGGTATAGTAAGCGCTCTATCCGGCGGCTCGCAGGAGATCGCGCATGCAAGACACAGGCCGCCCGCCCGCCCAGCCACTGTCGGGGCGCTTCAGCGGGCTCTGGCGCCCCCCTGATTTCATGAAGCTGTGGACCGGCCAGACCATCTCGACACTCGGCTCTCACATTACCGGCAGCGGCCTGCCCCTGGCCGCGCTGCTCGTGCTATCCGCCAGCCCTGCCCAAATGGGCGCCCTGGCGGCGGTGGACTCATTTCCCGTGCTGCTGGTCGGCCTGGTCGCCGGCGTATGGGCGGACCGTCTGCGGCGCCGCCCGATCATGATCGCCGCCGACCTCCTGCGCGCGCTGTTGCTCCTGACCATCCCCGTAGCCGCCTTTTTCGGAAGGCTGGACATCGCTCAGCTCTACCTGGTTGCGGCGCTGGCCGGAGTGCTGACGGTGTTCTTCGACGTGGCCTACCAGGCCTACTTGCCCACCCTCGTCGAACGAGCGAATGTGATGGAAGGCAACGCCAAGCTGACGCTCAGTAGTTCGTCCGCCGAGGTCGTCGGCCCCGGCCTGGCGGGTGTGCTGGTGCAGGCGCTCACCGTTCCCGTGGCCATCTTGTTCGACGCCCTGTCTTTCCTCGTCTCGGTTGGCTCGCTGGCTCTCATCCGCAAACCCGAGCCGCCTCCGGCGCCCGTCGAGGAACGACGGCATGCGTTGGCCGAAATGAGAGTAGGCTTGGGCTGGATCGCGGGCCAGCCGCTGCTGCGCGCCTTTGCCGCCAGCGCCGCCACGCGCTCCTTCTTCGGCAACTTCTTCGCCGCGCTCTACGGCCTATATGCCATCCGTGTCCTCGGCCTTGGACCGGCGGCGCTCGGCATTACCATCGGGGCCGGCGGGGCAGGAGGCGTCGTCGGGGCGTTGCTGGCCGGGCGGTTGAGCAGCAAGCTCCGCCTGGGCACGGTTCTGATCGGCTCGTTGATCTTTAGCAATCTTATGGGTTTCTTCATTCCGCTGGCCGGTGGCCCTGTTCTGCTGGCGATGGCATGCCTGATCGTCGGTCAGTTTTTCGGCGACTCGGCAGACACCGTCTACGCGATCAACGAGAGGAGCTTGCGCCAGTCGCTCACCCCTGACCGCCTGTTGGGCCGGGTCAACGCCAGTATGCAACTGCTGCAACTTGGCGTCGCGCCCTTAGGCGCCCTCGCGGGTGGACTGCTGGCCGGCCAGATTGGCGTCCGGGCCACCGTCTGGCTGGCGGTGGGCGGGCAGTTGTTGGGCATCCTGCCTTTGCTTTTGTCTCAGGTCAAAGCGTTGCGCGAGGCGCCCTCAGTTGTGGAGTAAAGCGCGCAAGCGCGCCGACCAGAGCCGGCACGCAACGAGAAATAGTTCACAGGTAAGGACTGGAGACCAGGTCACTGCGCGCAGCCGGGCTGTGCCCGTAATGTATACGCACTGATAGGGGCCGAGTGGCGGCGGCCAGTGCCGGCAGCAGGTCGCCACCGACGCCGGCCTATCCAACGGAGGATGGCAAGTCATGAACGAGGACATTGTAGCGAGTGCTGAGGGCGAGGCGGCAGTGATGCCGGAGACGCAGACTGCGGGAGAACAGCGAGA
>JADGQF010000315.1 GCA_017882045.1 Anaerolineales bacterium | reverse complement strand
CTGTGCGGGCACATATTGTTACGGGAAACAGGAATGTATCCAGGTACCGGCCTCCTGCCAAATCTGGGCAAAAACCGCCGGTCCTACGCGATATCGATGAAGACCTTCATGGTCTTGTCGCCTTGCCGGTCGATGAACTTGTAGGCGTCCAGGTAGGCGTCCATCGAGAAGTGCTTGGACATGAGCGGCCCGGTGACAATGCCCCCGGCGTCGCCGCGCGCGATCAGCTCCACCGCGCGCACATAGTCCTCTCGCTTGTACATCAACGTGCCGCGCAGGTTCAGCTCCCGGTCTTGGACCAGGCCCAGATCGACGCGCGGCTTCTCGCCGAAGACGCCGACGACGACGATGGTGCCGCCCTTCTGGATATTGGCGACCGCGGCGGTGATGGTCGGTTCGACCCCCACGCACTCGAAGGCCACGTCGAAGCCTTCCGGCCCGAGGATACGCCTGGCAGCCTCCGCCACGCTCTCCTCGCCCGACTTAAAGGTCCCGGCCAGGCCGCAGCGGCGGGCCACCTCCAGCCGGTAATCGCTCAGGTCGGTGATCATCACCTGTGCGCCGTTGCAGCGCGCCACCTGCGCCACCAGGTTGCCGATCGTGCCGGCCCCGAACACGGCTGCGTGCCGCCCGGCCAGGTCACCGGCGCGACCGACGGCATGCACGGCGACGGACACCGGTTCGACCAGCGCGCCTTGCTCGTAGCTGAAGTTATCCGGCAGCGGGATGATCTTGTCGGCGGAGGTCACCCAGAGCTCCTGGGCGCAGCCGGGCGCCTGGAAACCCTCCACCTTGAGCCTGTCGCAGATGTGGTAGTCGCCGCGCTTGCAGGGCGCGCACTCGCCGCACACGATCTGCGGCATGGAGGTGACTTTCATGCCGGGCTTCAGCCCTGTCACGCCCGCGCCGACAGCTTCGACCGAGGCTGAGAACTCGTGCCCCTGGACGACGGGATAGCCCGTGTACGGGTGCTTGCCATGGTAAACGTGAATATCTGACCCGCAAACTCCTATGCGCTGGATGCGCAGCAGCACCTGGCCGGGTCCCGGCTGCGGCGCGGCCACGTCAGAGCGGATTTCTATCTGGCCCGGCGCCGTCATGACTGCTTGTTTCACGGTGATCTCTCCTCTCAAGCGACTACATTCAGCCAGCCGCCGTCGACGTAGTATGCCGAGCCCACGCAATAGCTGGCGCGCTCGGAGGACATGAAGACATAGAACTGCGCCAGCTCCTCGGGCGAGGCGAAGCGGCCGATGGGTGCGTTTTTCTTGGCGATGTCGTCCAGGTACTGGTCGGCAGTCTGGGCGCTGTCGGCGGTCAACTGGCTGGCCGTCTTGCGCCAATCGGGCGTCAGGACCAGCCCCGGGTTGATGCAATTGACCCGGATGTTATCCGGGATGACCTCGTTGGCCAGGCACTTTGAGAACATCATCAGCGCGGCCTTGGTGGTGTTATAGATCGGCTCGTAGACCAGCGGCTGCTTGGCGCAGATGGATGAAGTAATGAGGATCGCGCCGCCGCCTCGCCGGCGCATCGCCGGGATCAGCCCGCGTGACATGCGCACTGCGCCCATCACGTGCAAATCCCAGTAGTACTGCCACTTCTCGTCGGACGCTTCCATAATCGTCTCGTTGCTGCCGGTGCCGGCGTTGCTGATCAGGATGTCCGCCCCACCGAAAGCCTGCTCGATCTCGGCCAACGCGCGCGTGACGTCGTCCGCCCTGGACACGTCCGCCCCGATGCCGATCGCCTGCACGCCGTGCGCCGCGCCGATTTCAGCGGCCCGCTGCGCCGCACGCGCCCCGTCGCGCGCGATCAACGCGACGTGTACCCCTTCCGCCGCCAGCGCCTCGGCGACCGCCAACCCGATCCCGACGCTGCCGCCGGTGATAACTGCTTGTTTGCCTTTGAGAGCCAGATCCATCGTCGATCCTCCTGCGATCTTAGCCGTCACCGCGTTCTTTGCGCTTCTTGCTCGCCCGGCGCCCTTACCAGCGTTGATGCACTTGCGGCTTGATCAGCCGGTCGTAGATGTCCTTGATCTTGGCCATCTTGCCGGCATCGATCGGCTCCAGGTCCGAGGCCTTGGCGTTGTCCGTCGCCTGTCCTGGGTTTTTGGCGCCTGGGATGGCCAGCGTCACCGCGTCGAACATCAGGATCCAGCGCAGGGCAAACTGGCCCATGCTGACCCCGGCGGGCGCCAGTGGGCGCAGTTCTTCGACCGCTTGCAGTCCCGTCTCATAGTCGACACCCGCGAACGTCTCGCCGACGTCAAAGGACTCGCCGTGGCGATTGAACTGGCGGTGGTCGTCGGGCGCGAAGGTGGTTTGGCGGGTCATCTTGCCGGTCAGCAAGCCGCTGGCCAGCGGCACCCGGGCGAGGATCGCCACGTTATGCTGCTTTGCCAGGTCAAAGAACATATCGGCCGGTCGTTGCCGGAACATGTTGAAGATGATTTGTACGGAGACGATGGGGAACTCGAGCGCCTTGATCGCTTCTTCCACCTTCTCCACGCTGACTGCGTAATAGCGCAGTTTCCCGGCCTTGACCAGGTCGTCCAGGATGCCGAACACCTCAGGCATGTAGTAGACGGGCGTGGGCGGGCAGTGCAGCTGCACTACGTCTAGCGTATCCACTCCCAGGTTGCGCAAGCTGCGTTCGATAAAGGCAGTCAGGTTCTCGCGCGTGAAGCCTTCAGCCACGTGCGGGTTGAGGCGCCGCCCGGCCTTGGTCGAGACGTAAATCCGTTCGTTGCGCCGCTCTTTGAGCACCTGCGCCACCAACCGCTCGCTGCGCCCGTCGCCGTAGACGTCAGCCGTGTCGATGAAGTTCATGCCCTGGTCGAGGCCCGTGCGCAGGGCATCCAGCGCATCCTTGTCGCTCACCTCGCCCCAGCCGCCACCGATCGCCCAGGCGCCAAAGCCGATCTCCGAGACCTGCCAGCCGGCCTTGCCAAACGTCCGATACTGCATTTGATGCTGCATCAACCAACCTCCCTGATGGACCTCGATAGACCTTCGCCCATCCCGGGCGAAGGCTTTAGGACTCAGTCCAGACATTATACAACGGTTCCAAAACCTCATAACACTTGTTGAAGGCTTCGTAGAGCCGGTCGTAGACGCCGGCGGTCGCCGGATCGGGCCGGGTGCGGTCGACGATCGGGGTGAGTTTTTCGGCGATGCTGAAGTCCGGGAAGATGCCGACTCCTATACCGCCCGCCAGCGCCGCGCCCATCGACGTCGCCTCGGCCAGCAGGGCCGGGCGCAGGATCGGCAGTTTGTAAACGTCGGCCATGATCTGGCGCCACACCCGCCCTTGCGCTCCGCCGCCGATCACCCGCATCGCGTCCACTTGCGCGCCCTGGCTCTGAAAGGCTTCGAGGATCACGCGCAGGTTGAGTGTGATGCCTTCCAGCGTGGCGCGGATCATGTCGGCGCGACCGTGTTGCATGGTGAGGCCGATGAACGCGCCGCGCGCCTTAGGGTTCCAGCGAGGACTGCGCTCGCCCAACAGGTAGGGCAGGAACAGCAGGCCGTTGGCGCCGGCGGGCGAGCGCTCGGCTTGCAGGTTCATCAAATCATAAGGACTGAGGTTCAGCCCGGCGGCTGCGTCCTTCTCTGGCTGGCAGAAATTGTCGCGCAGCCACTGGTAGGAACCGCCCGCCGCTTGCATGGTCCCGCAGGGGCTATACATGCCGGGCACCAGGTGCGCCCAGGTGAAAGTCCGCATGGCCGGGTCGAAGATCGGCTCCTTCGTGGCCATCGCGATCCAGGAGGAGGAACCCAGGTAGTTGTACGCGCTGCCCTCGGACACCACCCCCGCGCCCGTCGCCGCGCAGCAGCCGTCGCCGCCGCCGATGACCACCGGCGTGCCGGCTGCCAGGCCGACCTCCGCGGCCGCCTTGGTCGTAACTGTGCCGACGACGTCGGTCGAAGCGTGCAGGGCGGGCAGCAACTCGCAGTCCAGGCCGATGGCATCGAGGATCAGCGACGACCAATCGCGGGTCTCGAGATCGTACAGGTTCATGCCCGAGGCATCGGAGTAATCGGTGACGAAGCAGCCGGTCAACCGGGCGACGATGAAGTCCTTGGCATGCAGGAACTTGTGAGCCTTGGCAAATATCTCCGGCTGGTGCTCGCGCACCCACAGGATCTTGGCGCCGGAGTATGAAGGGCTGGCGCGGTGCCCGGTTATCCGGTAGGCGCGCTCCGCGCCCACGCCCCGGATGATGCTTTCGGCCTCTTCGACGGCGCGCTGGTCCGCCCAGATGATCGCCGGGCGCAGGGGGCGGGCGCGCTCGTCCACCGCCACGCAGCCCATCATCTGCCCGCTGAAGACGATGCAGGCGATATCTTCTGGCCCCACCCGGGCGGCGCTGAGCAACTGGTGCGTCGAGGCGCAGACCGCCTGCCACCAATCCTCCGGGTTCTGCTCGGCCCAGTTGATGTGTGGGTAATCGACGCCGTAACCGAAAAAGGAACTGGCCAACACCTTGCCCTCGCCGTCAAAGAGCGAGGCCTTGTTGCCGGTCGTGCCGAGATCGTGGGCGAGGATAAACTGTGCGCTCATAATCGACCTTCTTAGGAAACTGATTACTTTCCCAGGTCGCGCACAAGGATCAGCTCGGCCTCGAAGCGCGAGCGATCACCGCGGTGCAGGGCGTGGTAGTACTCGATCGGGGCGCCGTCTTCCAGGTAGCTCACAGAATCCAATAGCATCAACGGGGCGCCGACTTCGATCTGTAGCAGATCCGCCTCGTATTGGTTGGCGGTGACGGCTTCCAGCGTGCGGTGGCCGCGGGCGATCGTCAGCCCGTATTGTTGTTCCATCACGCTGTAAAGCGATTGGTGCGTCAGG
>JADGQF010000094.1 GCA_017882045.1 Anaerolineales bacterium | reverse complement strand
GCTCCCACTGCTTGAGGAAATAATCGCGGCAGTGATAGCCGATGGTCAAGATCAACGCGCCGTGCGTGTAGGAGAACTCGGTGATGTGTGGGGCGTAGATCACGACCTCGCCCCCCACGGCGACTGCCGGCTCCAGCTTGTACATGCCCTTGGCCGCGGTCCAGATGTCGTCATACATACGCGGCATGACGGACAGCACGCGGCGGAAGGGGTGGGTCAGCCACTGGATGTGCACGCGGGATGACAACGCGGCGGCCGCGGCGTAGGCTTCCTCGGGCGAGCCGATGTACAGGCCGGCCAGGGCGGGCGTCGGTGCAGACGGCGGTGCAGACACCGCGGGGGCGTGTCGGGCACCGGTCGGCGAGGCGCTGGGCGGCGCGACGGGATGGTGGCCACGGTCGGGCGCCAACTCGAGAGCGGCGGACGAAGCCAGGGGCAGCGGGGGAACTTCCCCGCAGTCGCCGGGGTTCACGTCCGCAGCGGCCGGCGACGCGCCCGGTGGAGCGGCCGGACCTGAGGCCGGGCTCAAAGCCTGGGCCGCAGCCTCGGCCTGAGGCCCGGCCTCAGGCCCGCCCTCAGCGCGTGGCCAGGCGGTGGGCGGCGGGTTGTCCTGAGCCGGCGCGTGCGCCTGCCCGGACGGGGCGACGACCAGGCTGAAGCAGAGCTTGGGCCGGTCGATCATGGCGGCGGCGCGGTCGATCACCGCGCGCACAGGCGTGTAAGGCGTGCCGATGACCGCGTAGCTGGTGATGACCGCGCCCAGCCAGTGCGTGAAGTTGATCACCTGCGGGCCGCTGATGCCGGGGAAGAAGTATTTATTGCCGCCCGAGAAGCCGACCACCTCATGCGGGAAGGTGGGGCCGCAGATCAGCAGCAGGTCGTAGTCCAGGATCAGCCGGTTGAGCGTGACATCCACGTCCTGACACATCAGCCCGCCCGTCAGGCGACCGGTCTCCTGCGCTGGGATCACGCCCAGACTGACCAGCGCCCGCGGCGTGTCCCAGGCGTGGTTGAAGATGCGCACCCCGGCATAGCGCCCCCGGCGCTCCTCGGGCGTGACGCCCACCAGGCGGTTGATTGCGTCCTCGTCTAACGGTGGGTGCGTGCCGAGCGCCACCAGGTAGTCCAGCGCGGCAACCCGGCCCCACAGCTGTTCGTGAAACAGGCGGAAGAACAGGTCGATGGGCGCGCTGCGGGTGGTGTCTGGGATGATGACCAGGACGCGCCGCCCGATGAGGTCGCGCGCGCCCAAGGCCTGCGTTACCAGGCCGGCTATCTCAGCCTCGCTCAGCACACGGTCTGCATATCCCTGTCCGATGACCATTGACTGTTACTCCGTGGCGGCAATGGCCGCCGATTTTATGCTCTTCCCATTCGCGCATTAAGGCGCCGGTGGGTGTAGCCGAGACTACCAGGATGTCCGCCTTGTGCCGACAAAGAACGGTTGCCGGGGCCGCATTGCCAGCAATGGGCGTGCTGCTTCGGGGAAGGATGCCACGCCTCAGAACTCCGCGACGATGGTGCAGGGGCTGCCGTCCGAGCCTTCGATGAAGAGCGGCCAGGCATAAATGCGGCTTGCATGGCCCAGGTCGGGATCGATGCGCAGGTCCTCGAAGATGACCAGGAAGCGCCCGTCGTCGCGCCCGGCGCCCGTCAGGACCCGGTGTGTCGCCACGCTTTCGGCGCCGTAGGCGGGGCTGCCGATTGAGATGGCATCGGTGGCGAGGCCGCGCAGGCCGGGACATTCGTCGATCAGGAAGCGCGCCGCGTCGGGGTGAAGAAGGGGACCGTGCGCGGTGTAGCGGGCGGGATCGGCGGCGCGCAGGTTGCTCCAGCCGGTGCGCAGCAGGCAAAGGTCGGCGGCCTGCAGGCGCGCGTGGGCGGGCAGCAGGTCGGCCAGGGTGATGAAGCCGCCCTCCGGCTTGGGGACCTCGAGCACCAGCGGATGGAAGAAGATGAAACGCTCCAGGGGCAATTCGTACGCGGCCGGCCCAGCCTCATTGAAGTGGCGCGGCGCGTCGAGATGCGTGCCGGAATGGGTGAAGAGGTGCAGCAGGGTGGTATTGGCGTTGTCACCCCGGGCGATGGCCTCCACGGCCTCGGTCCGCACGCCGGGGTTACCGGGCCACACGGGCGCCCCGGCGCTCAAAGGATAGGACAAGAGCCGAAAGGTTGTCGCCATACGCTTACACTCCACTGGCGGCGGAAAAGCCGCCGTCGCTCAGTAACTTTCTCACGCCGGCCCCCCCGAACAGCGGCTGCAGATGCCGGATGAAATGCCGCTCCAGGGCGGCGTAGTGCTCCTCCTCATGCGCGGCCAGGCCGGCCAGCAAGCGCGGCCGAAAGCTGTGTTCGGGGTTGAGCACCGAGCCGAACGTGAGATGCAGCACCTGGCGGGTGTCGGGTTGGTCCAGCAGGGCCGGCAACTCGTCGTCGGGCACGACGGACGGTGCAGGCACCCGCTCCAGCCGCGTCGAGACGTGATACGAGGCACGGTCGGTGGGGAAGCGCGCGAGCGAAAAGGCCAGGATCTCGCGAAACAGCGGCGGGTCGAAGCCGGCCAGCGCCCGCAGCGCCTCCAGGTAACTGGTGCCGGCGGTCTTGAGATGCAGCAGCCCGCGCGCCTGGCGGGCGGCGATAGGGTAGATGCTGAACTTATCGGAGCCGGAATGCAGGCTGAGCTTGTAGGGCCCGAGGGCGCGGGCGATGGCGGCGTGGCCGGCAAACGAACGCTCGAACTCGGCCAGGTCGCCGATGTAGTCGACTGCCTTCTCAAAGCTGCCGGCATAGCGAGGCGCGAGGCCGGTCCACTTCACCCCCAGCCGGCGCAGCTCGGCGGCGATGAAGACGTGCTCGGCATGCGTGGTGGGGGTATCCGTCTCGTCGATGGAGAGCTCGAGGTCGAATGGGCCGCGCATGACGGCGGCCAGGTGGCGGTACAGGCGGGCCGTATGGGCGACGGCCCGGCCATATTTCACCGCCGCGCGCACGAGTGTGGCCTCATCGAGCTGCCAGACCCGATCCTCGCCCGCGAAGCGCCGGCCCCGGTAGGCGGCCAGCAGGGCAGCCGGGCGGGAATCCAGGTCGGACCAGGGGAGGGCCGCATAGGCCGCGCGCAGGTCCGGTTCGAGCCTATCATCCGCCCGGCCATCGACGTGTTCGCTGGGGTCGATGGTAAAGAAGGTGAAGCCGGCCGCGACGCAAAGATCAATATCGGCCGGGGTTTTCAGATGGTCGGCGTCGGCGCCCATTGCAGGCGCGTTGGCGGCCCCGCCCGCGCCCGGCACGCCCCAGCCCTCCTGGAACAAGCCCCAGGTGGCGTCGTCCATGACTGCCTGGGCGCTGCGGGCGCTGCGGGTCATCTCGCGGATCGATTGCTGGGCGAAGATCATGCCCAGGCCGGGCAAGGCGCCGGGGCAGGCCCGCGCGGCGCGCACGTGGCCGGGCGTAGCCAGGCCGATGCGGTCGCCGCAGCCGGCGGAAGGGCGCAGGCCCAACGGGGCGGGGCGCAGCCAGGGCAGGCAGGCGCGCAGGCTCTCGGCGTTGGCGCCGTCAAGCAGGCAGAGGAGCAGTTGCCAGCCCTGCCGTTCCACCGGCTCGCCGGCGAAGAGCGCGAGCAGCGGGTCGGCCGGGCGCGCCAGCACAGCCAGACGCTTGCCTGCCGCGCCGCGTACCAGGAAGAGTGTAGCCTCTCCGGCAGGGGCCACGGAAAGCGGATAGAGGGGCAAGTCCACCAGGCTCTCGATGTGAGCAATATCCATCAGTTTGTCACACTATCATCGTCATGCGGCCTGCCTGGCCACCTCCCTGGCGGCCAGGTGCGCGCCCTATACGCACATGGCCAGAATTTCGCCCACTGCCTCGGCGTCGATGCTGCCGTGCTCACCCAGCTTCGTGCCCCGCCGGCGGAAACGCTCGACGATGGGGGCGCAGTCTGCCAGGGCGATGCCGTATTGGCTCAGGCGGGTGGGCACCCCGACCGACTGGAAGAAGGCTTCGGTCTGCGCGATGGCCTGTTCGGCGGTCTGTGCGTCGCTCAGGCCCTGGATGCCCCACACGCGCCGCCCGAACTGCGCCAGCCGGGCCAGTTTGCGACTCAGCTCGTGACGCCAGAGGGCCGGGTGGACGATGGCAAGGGTCTGGCCGTGATCCAGGCCGAAGAGAGCCGTCAGCTCGTGGCCGATCTCATGCGTCGCCCAGTCCTCGGGCACGCCGCAGGAGATGACCCCGTTGAGCGCCTGGGTGGCGCACCACATCAGGTTGGCCCGCACTTCGTAGCTGTGCGGGCCGGCCTGCACCAGGGGCGCCTGCTCAATCAGCGTCATGAAGACCGCTTCGGCCTGGCGGGCCTGCAGCGGGGCGTTCACGTCATAGGTCATGTACTGCTCGCTGACATGGATGAAGGCGTCGACGATGCCGTTTGCCACCTGGCGGTCAGGCAGCGAGAAGGTGGTCTCGGGATCGAGGATCGAGAAGACTGGGAAGGTGTACCGGCTGCCGAAGGCGAACTTCTCGCGCGTCGAGGCGCGCGAGATGACCGCGCCGGAATTCATCTCCGAGCCGGTGGCGGGCAGGGTCAGGACGGAAGCCAGCGGCAAGGCGCCGCTGATGGGCGCGTGGGTGGCCAGGATGTCCCACGGGTCGGCGCCCTCGTACTTGACGGCCGCGGCGATGAACTTGGTGCCGTCCAGCACGGAGCCGCCGCCAACGGCCAGCAGGAAGCCCGCGCCCTCGGCCCGGGCCAGGGCGACGGCCTGCATAAGTGTCTCATAGCAGGGGTTGGGCTCGATGCCGCCGAAGGAGAGCACCTTACGCTCTCCCAACGCGGCCATGACCTGATCGTAGACGCCGTTGCGCTTGATGGAGCCACCACCGTAGGTCAGCAGGGTCGTCTGGTCCTGCGGCACGAGCTCCGCCAGTTTGGCGATGCTGCCCTTGCCGAAAACGATCTTGGTGGGGTTGTGGTAGGTGAAATTGCGCATACCGCTTGCTCCTTTGGATGGGCTGAATGGCAGGCATTATAGCCGAAGGGGCGCTCACGCCCAAACCTCACTAGTATAGGCCGAGAGGGCGGGCGTTTTCAGCGGGTTGCTGGGGCCAACGATGTCGACTACAAGACCATCATCCGGTTGATCCATTCGCACATCTATCTCGATACGACCTTGGGGTATACTTGAAGCACATGGAGGCTACGCAATGAACTATCCAGTGACGCGCCCCATCGTCATCCTGGGGGGGATGCTCAGCTCGCCGCAGCAATACCGGGACATGCGCGCCACGTTGGCCGAGCTAACCGGCCGGCCGGTGCACGTCGTCCCGGTCTTCGGCCACGACTGGCTGGGCATGGTGTCGCAGGTCGGCTGGGCGCATGTCCTGCGCAAGCTGGTGCGTGTAGTCGAGCAGGCGCGGGCGGAGTCGCCCGGCGAGAAGATCACCCTGGTGGGACACAGCGCCGGCGGCGTGATCGGGCGCGTCTACCTGGGCGCGCAGCCGTTCCTGGGCCAGGTCTACGACGGCGCGCGCTACGTCGACAGCCTCATCACCCTGGGCAGCCCTCACTACACGCACCAGCGCATGCCCGCCTGGCGCTGGGTTGAGGACCACTACCCGGGGGTCTGCTGCGCGCCGGCAGTGCGCTACGCCTGCGTGGCGGGGGCGGCGCTCCAGGGCTCGCTGCGCGGCTCGGCGCAAGAGGGTATGGCCTACAGCGTCTACCGCCCGCTGTGCGGCGACGGCCTGGCCTGGGGCGATGGGTTGGTGCCGGTGCGCTCGGCCCTGCTCGAGGGTGCGCAGCACTTCGTGATGGACGGCGTGGGGCACAGCGGTTCTTTCCGGCGCGTGTGGTACGGCACGCCCGACGTGGTGCGGCAATGGTGGCGCGCGTGCGGCGAGATGGATGGGTAAGCCACTTATCTTGTCAGGATGGTGTTCAGCGTCACGGCCTGCATAGGCATCGGACAGCGATTGAGAGATCAGGGTTCGTAGTGGTAGCGAGCCTGGAGGAAGTAGATACGGTCGCCCTTGAGGCGATACACGATGCGGTGTTCTTCAGTCAGCCGGCGAGACCAGGTGCCAGTGAGAGCCTTTAGCGGTTCGGGCTTTCCGATGCCACCAAACGGGTCGCGCGCCACGGCTTCTACCAATGTCATGGCACGCAGAGCAGTCTTGCGTTCTGTTCCGATCCAATAGGCCAGATCCTCCCGGAATGCTGGGTCGGATACTATTTCGTAAGTTTTCGCTGGCGGCATGCCGGTAACCTACTCTTCGCGGTCCAGACCCAGTTCGCCACGCAATTGCTCTATGGTTTGTGGCCGTCCCTCACCAGCTTCCGATCGAGCATACGCTTCAAGCAGCCGGCGCGCATTGGCGGGCGAGCGCAGCAGGTAGGCAGTCTCCATCAGGCTTTCCAACTCGTCAGCCGGCAATAGACCGATGTCCTCACCTCGGCGGCGGCGTACGATCACGACCTGGCGGTCGGCCACGATGCGGTCGAATAGAGAAGCGAGGTGCGCGCGCAACTGAGTGTAGGTGGTTTCAATGGTCATCAGCAATCTCCTGAATAGATGTACAGACTCACTGTACATCACTCCAGCCCCGCCGTCAATTGACGGTAGCGGAACGAGCAGAATTGGAGGGGCTGGGGCTTGCAATCGCCGTGTAGAGCCAACGGTCACGAAACGATGCTTGACCCGACCGGCAGCTATAAGTACAATGCAGTCAAAGCGAACCGACGCTCTCACGGAGTGATCACTAATCGTCCATCAGGAGGGCGGGTGTGAATACGGTAGAGGTATCATTCGAGTTTCCTCGCGAGCTGTTGGCCGTCACGCGCCAGGACCCAGCCGGATTTGCCCGCGAGCTGCGCCTGGCGGCTGCAGTGAAGTGGTATGAAGTAGGCTTCGTATCCCAGGACAAGGCCGCTGAGGTGGCTGGGCTTTCCCGCAGCGAGTTTTTGACAGCCCTGGGGCGCTTTGGCGCGTCGCCTTTCCAGTATACCGCGGATGAGATCGTGCAGGAAGTCAAGGGTGACTGAGCGCTGGATTCTGAACGCGTCTCCGCTGAACGTGTTGGCCCGCGTGGGCTACGAGGATTTGTGCCTGAAGTTGGCGGACAGCGTGGTTGTGCCGCAAGCGGTCGCTACTGAGATCGAGGCCGGGCCTGAGCGAGACCCGGCACGCCAGGTGCTGGCCGCGCGCCGGTTCGATGTAGTGGAGACGCCTCCGCCCACGGAGGAAGTGTTGGCCTGGAATCTTTGGGCGGGTGAAACGGCTGTCATATCGTTTGGGCTGGCCCAGTCAGGCCAGACCTTGATCCTGGACGACGGCGCAGCGCGCCGGTGTGCGCGCAGCCTGGGTTTGAACATCAAAGGCACGCTTGCCGTCGTGATACTGGCAAAGCAGCGTGGTCTGATACCCTCGGCTGCTGCAGTCCTGCGCCTGCTGCGCAGCGCCGGCTTTCGCATCGATGACGAGACAATCCATCGGGCGTTGGCAAGTACTGTCGGGGAAGTGTGGACTTAAAGAAGCTCGATCTGGTAGTCCACCAGCTCGGCGTCGAGGCGCCAGGCGGCGATACTCTCGGCGATGCGCTCAAGCAGGCCGTGGACGTAGTCAGCGCTGGGGGAGACGGCGGCGACGGCGATGACGCTGTGGCCGAGCTGGTCCTGGTCTTCCACTTCGGCCACCGAGACGTTGAAGTCTTTGCGCAGGCGGGCGAGGAGCGGCTTGACCACGCCGCGTTTCTCTTTGAGCGAGGTGATGCCGGGGACGTAGATCTCGACGGTCAGCAGGCCGACGCTGGTCATGAGGGGGCCTCCCCGGCGACGGCAGCCGGGTCGAGGGCGGGCGAGAAGGAGAACGCTCCGGCGTCCATCAAGCGTGTGCCCTAGCGGAAATTGGTCCAGGCGGCATTCAGGTACTTCTCGTGCATGAGCTGCTCGGCCCAGGCTTGCTCGGCCGGCGACAGCTCGCTTTCGACAAGCTCGATGTTCAGCGCGCTGCGAAAACCGGCTGCCAGGGCGCCGGCGGCCTCGGCCAGGCTCACGGAACGGCCGGTGATGCCCTCGACGGTGGTCGCGCGCTCGGCCAGGGAAAGGCGCAGCGCCTCGCGCTCTTCCTCGGACGCGAAGGTCAGGCAGTCGACCAGGCGGCTCAGATCGCCGGTCAGGGGCAGCGAGCCGTGTTGGAGCACGTAGTCCGCGCGCCGGGTCTGCGCGCTGCCCAGCAGCTTGCGACCGCCGGCGACGATCTCGTAGGCGGACGGCACTTCGAAACAGGCGGCCGACACGTCACGCCCGGCGCGGTTGGTGCCGGGCGCCTCCTCGGCCGGGATGCCCAACTGTTGCAGCCCGGCGACCAGCCCGTGGCTCAGGCGCAGATAGCTATCCAGCACCATGCCGGCCATGAGCGGGTGCTCGGGCCGGGCGGCGATGCTGTAGGTGAGCTCGTTTGTGTGCAGGATGGCCCGCCCGCCGGTCGGGCGGCGCACGACATCATAGCCGAGTGCGGCGCAGCGGGCGGTGTCGACGGAGGCCAGCGCCTGGTGGCGGCCCAGGGAGATGCAGGGGGGAGCCCAGGCGTAGAAGCGCAAGGTGGGTGTTGCGGCGCCTTCCGCAACTGCCCGGCCGACGGCCTCATCCACCGCCATGTTGTAGGCGCCGGTGGCGGGACCGTGGCGGATGAGGCGCCAGCGAGAGGTTATTTCCACGGCAAATACTCACCATCGCCTGCTTTGATCGCGACAGAGTAGTCGACTATGATCTTGGCCAGGTTGGCAGAGCGGGGGTCGGGCATCGGAAAGGGGTCCTTTCGTGGCTTATTGCTTAGCAGATCGGACGAAGGGCAGGCCGGTTACCGTGGCGACAAACTCCTGCTCACCCTGGCGGACGGTCACCTGGCTCCCCGGCTCGGACGCGTCACGCGGGACGACGGCCAGGGCAATGCTCTGGCCGAGAGCGGGCGAGTGGACAGCGCTGCCGACGAAGCCGGCGCGGCCGGAAGGGCGGCCTGCGGCCGTCGCCGTGACCGCGGCCCCGCGCAGGTCGAGCCCGTCACCCGCGCCGGCGGGAAGGAGCAGGCCGGCCAGCCGGCGGGTCACTTTGTCATAATTGGTCTGGCGCGCGATGATTTCCTGGCCGGTGTAGCAGCCCTTGTTGTAGCTGATCGCGGAGAGCAGCCCGGCCTCCAACGGCGTGACCTGGTCGCTCAGCTCGTGATCCCAGGCCGGCAGCCCGGTCTCCACCCGCAGCACTTCCTGGGTCTCGGCATTCAACACCGGCAGGCGATCGGCCAGGGTCTGCCAAAGGGTTAGAGCCGAAGCCAGCGGGACGACCAGCAGCCAATCGGCCAGATCGAGCGGGCCGCCGCGCTGGAGCATGAGGGGCACGCCGGCGAGCTGAACCTGGGCCCAGGTGTAGGGCGCGGCGGGCAGCCAGGCGGTGGGCTCAGTTTCATCGAGGTTGAACAGGCCGGCCAGCACGTCGGCGCTTTCCGGGCCAAAGAGCGCAAACTGAGCCACTTCCGGGCCGGCATCCTCTACCTGCACGTGGTCATTATAGAAGATCATATTCGCCAGGTAGCGCTTCAGCGCGGCCGCCTGGCCGGGCGCGCTGCGCAGGTAGAGCACGTCGACGGCCGCGTAGACGGTGAGCAGGGCGATGATGCGCCCGAGAGGGTTGGTCAGAACCGTGGGCAGGCCCTGGCCCCGCACCAGCGGGCGAAGGTCATTGGTCGAGAGGCGTTGCACGAAATCCAGACGGTCGGGGCCGGCGACGCGCAGCCAGCCGCACGCGCCGAGATCGGCCAGCGCCGCGGCTTGCCGGGCCGCCGTGTAAGCCGCCAATTGTTGGGATGTCGTCGTGCTTTCTGTCATGTGCTGCTAACCTCCGTCGGATCAAGCCGGATTATAGCATCTTTTCGCCCAAAAATCGAAGCAGGGTGATCCGACGATGCCCTTTGCTCTCCCCTGTGGAGCGCGCGGCGCGAGTTGGATGCAGCGCCCCTTGAAGAACCCGCCCGGCTGTGCTATAACCTGTTCGTACCAAAGGAGCGTCCGGTGTCACAATCTGGTGTGGCGAATCCCAGGGTCGAGATGGCTGCGGTGGGGCGGGGCAGTGGAGACCTGCCGGGTCCTGCCGACGTCGAGTATTTCAGCGCGGCGCAGGCGGCGAACTGGGGCGAAACTCTGCGTGCGTTCGCGCGCTTCGTCGCGTTGCCGCCCGGGCTGCGCGTGCTGGACGTGGGCACGGGACCGGGCTTGCTGGCAAGAGTGCTGTTGGAGGGCGGGGCGCGGTGGGTGGTGGGCTGCGACGGCTCGTTGCCGATGCTGCAGCGGGCGGCGGCGCTGGCGCAGGGAGGGGGACGCCAGAAGGGGGAACTCTCTCCGGCAGCGGAAGCTCCGACAGCGCGACCGGCGAGCGGCCAGGCGCTCGAGAGCCCTGAGGCGGCGGCGGGCGGTGCGAGCGAGCGGGCCGGCTGGGTGGCGGGCGATGTGCGGCAATTACCTTTCAGCGACGGGGCCTTCGACGCGGCGATGGCAACCAACCTCCTGTTCCTGCTCTCGAACCCGGCGGCGGGCCTGGCGGAGCTGGTGCGCGTGGTGGCGCCCGGCGGGACGGTGGCGTTCCTCAACCCCAGCGACGTGATGAGCGTTCCAGCGGCGAGCGCGTTCATGGATGAACGCGGCGTGACCGGTTTCGACCGTTTCAGCTTCGTCAATTATGCGCGCCTGGCCGAGGAGCATTACCGCCTGAGCCTTGGCGAGTGGCAGGCGCTCGCCGCGGCGCTGGGGCTGCGTGACCTTCGCCACCAGGCGCGCGCCGGCGGCATGCTGCTCTGCGTGTGCGGGACGCGGGCGCAGGCTTGAGCCGGGACGCAAGGGAAGCGCAGGCTTAACGAAGGAGTCCTGAGGATGAGCGATCGTTTGTTGGCCGGCAAGAAAGTGCTGCTCGGGGTGACCGGGGGGATTGCGGCCTATAAGGCGGCCGATCTGGCCAGCAAGCTGGCACAGGCCGGGGCGCAGGTGGACGTGATCATGACCGAGGCAGCGACGCGCTTCGTGGCGCCGCTGACCTTCAGCGCCGTCAGCGGGCGGGCGGCGCGCGTCGATATGTGGTCCGAGCCGGCCGGCGAGGCGATCCCGCACGTGCGCCTGGGCACCCTGGCCGACCTGGCGATCGTCGCGCCGTTGAGCGCCAACACGCTGGCCAAGCTGGCGCTGGGGTTGGCTGATAACCTGCTCAGCGCGACCCTGCTGGCCTGCGTGGCGCCGCTCGTGTTGGCTCCGGCGATGGAATCCCACATGTGGCTCAATCCGCTGACGCAGGCGCACGCGGAGGCGCTGCGGGCGCGCGGCGCCGTGCTGGTAGGGCCGGGCAGCGGGCACCTGGCGTCCGGGGCGTCGGGCGTGGGCAGGATGGCAGAGCCGGCCGAGATCCTGGCCGCGGCACGTCTGCTGCTGGCGCAGGGCGGCCCGCTTGCCGGGCGGCAGGTGCTGGTGACCGCGGGGGGCACCCAGGAGCCGTTGGACCCTGTGCGCTACATAACGAATGCCTCATCGGGCAAGATGGGTGTGGCGCTGGCCGAGGCGGCCCGTGACCTGGGCGGCCGGGCTGTGTTGGTCCACGCTCCGCTGTCGGTCGCGCTGCCTTACGGCGTGCAAAGCGTGCCGGTGGGCAGCGCAGTCGAGATGCGCGACGCGGTGTTGTCCAGGCTGGCGGAGACCGACATCCTGATCGGCGCGGCGGCGGTCGCGGATTACCGGCCGGCCGAGGTCCGGGCGCAGAAGATCAAGAAGGAGGCCGGCGACCTGACGCTGCGCCTGATGCGCAACCCGGATATCCTGGGCGAGGTGGCAGCTTGCCGGCGGGAGGCGCCGCGCCTGCGGGCGGTGATCGGTTTTGCGGCCGAGACGCAGGACCTGCGGGCCAACGCGGCCGCCAAGTTGGCCGCGAAGCAGCTTGACATAATTGTGGCGAACGATGTGACCGAGGCCGGCAGCGGCTTCGGCGCCGACGACAACCGCGTGACCTTGCTGTACCGGGAGGGCGGCGAGGAGTCGCTGCCGCTGATGCACAAGTCCGAGGTCGCGCGGCGAGTTTTGGAGGCGGCGCTGCCGCTATTGGCGTGAGCTGGTTTGTTTGATTCGAGACATGTGGTGACAATGCAGGAGGTATAATGGCTGAGGCTGTTATCCTTGAAGCTGTACGCACTCCCTTCGGGCGGCGGGGCGAGGCCTACCGCGAGACACGGCCCGATCGGCTGCTGGCCTACATCCTGGACTGCCTGCTCGATCGGGCGCAGGTGCCGGCGGCCAAGATCGAGGACGTCGTCACCGGAGCGGTGACGCAGATGGGCGAGCAGGGCGCGAATGTCGGCCGGCTGGGGGTGCTGCTGGCCGGTTTCCCGGTGAGCGTGCCCGCGGTGACGCTGAATCGCATGTGCGGCTCGAGCCAGCAGGCGGTGCACTTCGCGTCGCAGGCCGTGGCGGCGGGCGACATGCGCTACGCGATCGGGGCGGGCGTGGAAAGCATGACGCGCGTGCCGATGTTCAGCGACATCGCCGGCGGGTTCGAGACCCTCAATCCGGATTTGCTCGCCGGGTATGACCTGATCCACCAGGGGGAAAGCGCCGAGCGTATCGCCGATAAGTGGGGCATCACGCGCGCGGAGGTGGACGATTTCGCGGCGGAGAGCCATCGCCGAGCGGCCCAGGCCGCGCGCGACGGGCGCAACGTCGAGTTGGCGCCGACGCCGGGGTTGGACGGGCAGGGGAGACCGGTGACGCTGGCGCGCGACGAGGGTATCCGCGAGGTGGTGGACCGTGCCAAGATGGCGAGCCTGCCGACCATCTTCCGGCCGGGCGGCAACGGGGTGGTGACGGCGGCAAACTCCAGCCAGATCTCCGACGGCGCGTCGGCGGTGCTCGTGGCCGATCGCGAGACGGCCCTGGCCGACGGCTTCCGGCCGCGCGCCCGCTTCCGGGCCCGCGTGGCGCTCGGCGACGACCCGATCATGCAACTGACGGGCGTGATCCCTGCCACCCGGCTGGCGTTGGAACGGGCGGGCATCAGCATGGCCGATCTGGATTGGATCGAAATCAACGAGGCGTTCGCGACCGTGGTGCTGGCCTGGGCGCGCGAGCTCAAGCCCGACATGGCCAAAGTGAACCCCTGGGGCGGCGCGATCGCGCACGGTCACCCGTTGGGCGCGACCGGCGCGGGCTTGATGGCCAAGCTGCTGGCGGGGCTGGAGGCCAGCGGCGGCACACTGGGTCTGCAGGTGATGTGCATCGGGCACGGGATGGCGACGGCGACGGTGATCGAGCGGCTGGGGTGAGGGTATGAGCGTGAGGGGAGTGACCCCAAAAAGGGGGGCCCTCCCCTCAGGCATCAGCGGAGGAAGAAGCGCATGAACGGCACGATCACCGACGTGCGGGGCATCCGCGCCGGGCACGCGACCGACGAGGTCGGCCTGACAGGGTGCACGGTGGTGCTCTGCGAGGGTGGGGCGGTGGGCGGGGTGGACCAGCGTGGCGGCGCGCCGGGCACTCGGGAGACGGACCTCCTGCGGCCGATGCACCTGGTGCAGAAGGTACATGGGGTGGTGCTGGCCGGCGGCAGCGCGTTCGGATTGGCCGCGGCCGACGGCGTGATGCGCTACCTGGCGGAGCGCAAGACCGGCGTCCGCTTTGGCGGGGCGGTTGTGCCGGTTGTCCCAGCGGCGATCCTCTTTGACCTGGGGTTGGGCCGGGCGGACGCGTATCCGGATGCAAAGATGGGCTACGCGGCCTGCCAGGCTGCCCGAACGGGCCGGTTAGCGGAAGGCAACGTGGGCGCGGGCACGGGCTGCAGTGTGGGCCGGCTGTTGGGGGCCGGGCACGCGACCAAGACGGGGATCGGCGGCGCGAGCGTCGACCTGGGCGGAGGGCTGGTGGTCGGGGCGGTGATCGCCGTGAACGCGCTGGGGGATGTGGTCGACGAGCAGGGGCGGATCCTGGCGGGGGTGCGCAAGCTGCGCGGCGCGGGGTTTGCCGGCAGCCTGGCGGTGCTGCGGAGCCGGATCGGCAAACTGGCCATGCAGGTGGGCGGAGCGACCGTGATCGGGGTCGTGGCGACCACTGCGCTGCTGAACAAAGAACAGGCCAACAAGGTGGCGCAGATGGCGCACGACGGGCTGGCGCGCAGCGTACGCCCGGCGCACACGATGTACGACGGCGATACGCTCTTCTGCCTGGCGACCGGCCGAGTGCGCGCCAGCGTGACGGTGGTCGGGGCTTACGCAGCCGAGCTGGTGGCACAGGCGATCGTGCGCGCGGCGACGACGGCGACGGGCGCGGGAGGGCTGCCGGCGGGGGCAGAAGTGAGTCGGTAGGGGGTGTATGTCTGACAAGATTCTGCTGGTAGACGATGAACTCACCCTGCTGGAAACGCTGGCTTTTAACCTGCGGGCCGCCGGCTACCAGGTGGTGACGGCGGGAGACGGGGCGGCCGCGCTGGAGCAGGCGCGCGCGGAAGCGCCTGACCTGGTGGTCCTGGACCTGATGCTGCCCGAGCTGGACGGCCTGACCGTCTGTCGCAGCCTGCGCCAGCACTCGGACGTGCCGATCCTGATCCTGACTGCGCGCACCGGCGAACTGGATAAGATTGTCGGCCTGGAGAGCGGCGCCGACGATTACCTGACCAAGCCCTTCAGCCTGGGCGAGCTACAGGCGCGTATCCGCGCGCTGCTGCGGCGGGCAGGGTCGGCGCAGGCCAGCGACGAGCTGCGGGCCAACGATTTATGGCTTAACCTGGTCAGCCGGCGCGCCTTCCTGGAAGGCAAGGAACTGGTGTTGAGCCCGAAGGAGTTCAGCCTGCTGGCGGAGCTGATGCGCCACCAGGGGGCAGTGCTCTCGCGTGACCTGCTTCTGACGCGCGTCTGGGGCTACGATTTCTACGGCGACACTCGCACGGTGGACGTCCACGTGCGCTGGCTGCGCGAGAAGATCGAGCAAGACGCGTCCCGCCCGGTGCGCATCATGACCGTGCGCGGCATCGGCTACCGCTTCGAGGGTTAGACTATGACCTTGCCGGATGTTTTCCTGGCTACCCTGGCGCTCGCCGGCCTGGTGATAGCAGGCGTTCTTTC
>JADGQF010000314.1 GCA_017882045.1 Anaerolineales bacterium | reverse complement strand
GGCCCTCAACAACGCCTCGATCCTGCGCACGCAGACCTGCTTCCGCACGGCGGACGGCGGCTTTTTCGGCTTCGAGGGCTGCGCCGATAACCAGGGCTGCTGCTTTGGCTCCTGCACGCACGTCTGGAACTACGAGCAGACCACCGCCTTCCTCTTCCCCACGCTCGCGCGCAGCATGCGCCGCGCCGAGCTTGGGCCGGGCCGGGCCGAGACCGGCCAGAACATCTTCCGCATCCGCCTGCCCCTGGGCCAGGAACCCTGGCGCGGCGCCGCCGCCGACGGCCAGATGGGCGTGGTGATGAAGTGCTACCGCGAATGGCAGCTCAGCGGCGACAACGCCTGGCTGGCCGACAATTGGCCCTCGATCCGCTCGCTGCTCGAGTATGCCTGGCTGCCCGGCTGCTGGGATGCGGACCAGGACGGTGTGATGGAGGGCATCCAGCACAACACCTACGACGTCGAGTTCTACGGGCCGAACCCCATGATGAGCGTCTGGTACCTGGGCGCATTGCGCGCCGGCGAGGAGATGGCGGGGGGCGCCGGCGATGCGGCCTTCGCGGCGCGCTGCCGCGGCCTCTACGAACGCGGCTCAAAGTGGATCGAGGCGCAGCTCTACAACGGCGAGTACTACATCCAGAAGATCCAGGCCCCGCCCTCGCTCGCCGGCACGCGGCCGGAATTGCGGGTGGGCATGGGCGAGACGGACCTGGCCGATCCCGATTTCCAGGTCGGCAACGGCTGCTTGATCGACCAGCTGGTGGGCCAATACTTCGCCCACGTCGTCGGGCTGGGTCACCTGCTCGACCCCGGCCACATCCGCTCGGCGCTGGCCGCGATCTACCGCTACAACCGGCCCGAGAACTTCTACAACCACGTCAACGTCATGCGCACCTTCGTCATCAACGACGAGCGCGCGCTCCTGCTCTGTAGCTGGCCGCATGGCGACCGGCCCAAGGTCCCCTTCCCCTACTTCAGCGAGGTGATGAACGGCTTCGAGTACCAGGCCGCCGCGCACATGATCTACGAGGGCCTGGTCCAGGAAGGGCTGACCGTCACCGCGGACCTGCGAGCGCGTTACGACGGCTTGCGGCGCAACCCCTGGAACGAGCAGGAGTGCGGCCACCACTACGCCCGCTCGATGGCGGCCTGGGCGGTATTGCTGGCGCTCGAAGGCTTCCGCTACTCGGGTGTCAGCCGGCGGCTCGAGCTGGCCCCGCGCTGGCAGCCGGCGGACTTCAGCGGTCCCTGGAGCGTGCCGAGCGGCTGGGGCGGCGTGGTGCAGAACCGGCGCGACGGCGCGCAGGTCATCCGCTGGGACGTGTGCGCGGGCGAGCTGGCCGTCGCGCAGATGCGCTACGCCGTGCCGGCGGGGGCGCAGCTGGGCGCCGTGCTCGTGGAACTCGACGGCAAGCCGCAGCCGTCGACCGCCGGCGCTGACGGGGATGCCGTTGACATCACCCTCGAGCGGCCGGTCGTCGTGCCGGCCGGCAGCTCGCTCCAGGTGAACATCGCGCTCGCTTAGGGCCCATGCCTGGCGGTTGGAAACCGCGGCAACCATCGCAAAGTCTCCCTGCGGAGACTGGGACGGGCCTGCGCAAGTGCGCAGGCCTCCGGAGTCGACGAAGGTCGACTTCGCGATGGTTGCGGCGACCTCGGTCGCACGACCTTGGTCGCCCGGTTCAAACCTGACTCAAAAATCAAAGTCCGGCCCGGCCCAGCACTGCCTGCAAGGCTAACAAAGCCGCCATACCGGCCAGGATGGTCACCAGCACGTTCTTCGTGCGCCAGGCCACCAGCACCGCCAGGCACCCCGCCAGGATCTGCGGGTTATGTAAAGACAGGTCCAGCGCCCCGTTCCGGCTGGCTGTTTCCGGCAGGATGATCGCCGACAGCACCGCCGCCGGCACAAAACGCAGCGCGCGCTGGAACCATGCCGGCAGCTTGATCCGCTCCAGCAGGGCGATGAACGACAGTCGGGTCGCGAAGGTCAGGACGCCGGCGATAACGATGGTCAACCAGAGGCTGATGCCGCTCATACCCTTCATGCTCCCCTCCGTTCGACCGCCAGCCCGGCCACGATGCCGATCAGCGCCGCCGCCAGCAGACCCGTCTTGTAGGGAAAACCTACGCTCAGCAAGCCCACCAGGCCCGCCGCGGCCGCCGCCACCAGGCTGGCCCGGTCCTTCAAGTTGGGCACTACCAGAGCGATGAAGGTCAGCGGCAGCGCAAAGCCCAGCGGCCAGCTTGGCGGCATCCGTGCCCCAACCAAGATCCCTAACGCGGTAGTCGTCTGCCAGGCGCTCCACAACGTCAGGCCGGCGCCCAGGAAATACCAGTGACGGTACGCGCCATCCCCGCTCCGGTTGTAATGTGTGATGGCCACGGCATAGGCTTCATCCGTCAGCAGGTAGGCCAGCCCGGCTTTCCAGGCCGGCTTCAGATGCTTGAGGTGCGGCGCCAGCGAGGCGCTATAGAGGGCGTGGCGCAAGTTCACCACAAAAACCACCAGCAGGATCACTGCCCCCGAAGCGCCGCTGCCCAGCAATTGGGCCGCGATGTACTGCGCCGACCCGGCAAAGATCACCGACGACATGGCCTGCGCGGCCATAGTCGACAGGTGCGCGCCGATCGCCAGCGCGCCGAAGATCATCCCCAGCGGCGCCACCCCCAGCAAGATCGGCGCCTCAGCGCGTACTCCCCGCCAGAATTCTCCCTTGCGTGTTGTCCCGCTCATAGCTTGATCGCTTGCCTTCCCACTTTCGCCGGTGCGTCCGGTTTTTCGAATCACCCGAGTATACACGCGCAGCGCGCGGCGGCCCAATCATTGCCCCGACACGTCATCTGGTATAATAGCCGTATCGAAGCTGTGCCTATCTAATGCGCGCTTTGTGTCACCTCACGCGCGGTCCGCGCGCACGAGGAACATCGGCAAAGGAGATCGCCCGTGACTACCAGCACACCATCCGCCTCACTCACCCCGCGCGTCCCTCTGGGCGGCGATTACTGGCAGGTAGAGCCCGGCAGCGAGCTGTGGGGATTCGCTGACCTGCACGCCCACCTGATGGCGCACACGTCGTTTGGCGGCAACGCCTTCTGGGGCAAAGTGTACGATGCCGAACACCCCGGCGAGGACGGGCTCCCGCACGCGCTGGCCTCCGGTGAGCCAATCCACGGCGGCCTGATAGACGTCAATCCCGAATTCGGCCATCCGGCCGGCGGCGGTTGGCCAGACTTCATCATCTGGCCGCGCTTCACAACGCTGGTTCACCAGCAGGCTTACATCGACTGGATCTACCGCGCCTACCAGGGTGGCCTGCGGCTCATTACCTGCCTGGCTGTGAACAACGAACTGCTCGGCACACGCACCGACCCAGACGTGCCCACCGACGACCGCCACGCCATCGAGCGGCAGGTGGCAGCCATGAAGGAGATGGTCGCCCACCTCGATCGGCAGGCAGGCGGCGCGGGCCGCGGCTGGATGCAGATCGCCTACTCACCCGAAGAGGCGCGCCGCATTGTCGGCGGCGCCCGGTTGGCCATCGTGCGGGCCTGCGCCGCGCGCAGATCGACGGCCAGGTGAACGGGGTGCGCTACGCCCGGCCGATCCGCGACTATCGCTGGCATCGCTTTGACGAGAGCGGCCCGGGCGCCTACGATAAGGAGGAACGCGAGATCTGGCAGGGCATCGCGCAGTATGCGGCCGGCTTCAACCCATGGTCAGACCGGCACGGCAAGGACAATTTCCCCCAATTCAGCCTGGTCACCGTCGACAATGCCGTTCACATGCTGTTCCGCCAGGACAACATCGACAACATCACCCGGGGCTTCATAGCCGCCGATGACGACGAGGCGTTCGAGAGGTCAGGCCCCATTAGAAAATGGCCGGTCGAGCAGCAAGCGGCGTACCTGGTACGCCGGGGACTGGAGCCAGCCGACGATGACGACCATCACGTCCGCCAATGGGCCGCAAAGGTGCGCCGCGTCTGGGAGAAATGGCAGGCAATGGACGGCGACAACCCGCCCCTGGCCCGTTGCCAGGCCGGCCCGCGCCGCGATTTCGACGTCAACCTGGACGGCATGGCCCACTATGGCCTGTTGCCGGATTTCCTGCAAGACATGCGCAACCAGGGGCTGGCCATCGAAGACTTTGCGCCGCTCTTCCGCTCTGCCGAGGACTACGTCCAGGTCTGGGAGAAGTGCCGGCGGCGCGCTGCCGCGCTCGGCGCGGCCGGCCAGTCCTCAGCCCCGGCGCAGAACGCGCAGTCCTGAAGATACCGGCCTGGCTCAGCGCGCCCGTCTCGCGCTGAGCCGGGCCATCCCCGAGGAACATACCAGGCAGCCGGCTAGAGAAAACTCGCCCCTGACATGAAACGTGCCCCGAAGACGCCTCCCCCCCGTTGACGATATGACAGTATGACGATATGACGGGTGGGATGGCGCAGCGGACTGCGCTTGGTGGGACGGGTGGGACAAACATGGTTAACGGGCCACGCGGTAGTAGGTCGTAGGGCGGCCTGGGCCAGGTAGGTCCGGGGCAGGGATGGTCTCGACGAGACCGAGAGTGACTAATTGGGCCAGGCGAGACGCAACCTCGTTGGGCGTGCGGTCGGCCAGGCCGCGGTAGACGTCGCGAAGGGTGGCGCCGGCCGGGCCGTGTTTCTCGATCTGGCGCAGGATGCGCGCGTCCAGGTCGCCGGTCGCGGCGCGGCCGGCAGCGAGGGCGCGGTGGAGACTGGCGCGCCAGGCTTCGACGATGGATTGAGCGCGGGCGAGGTGGAGCAGGGTGATGGTGGGGCCGAGGGCCGGTCCGTTCTCTGGCGGAGGGATCTCCTGAGCTTTGGCGCGGCCGCGCGTTTTGGGGACGGGGGATG
>JADGQF010000093.1 GCA_017882045.1 Anaerolineales bacterium | reverse complement strand
AGCGCATTGCGAACGCCCTGTATTGGGCCGCCCAATGGGGCCATATTGTGCTGTTGAAGGGGGCCTACACGGTGATTGCCGACCCCGGGGGACGAGTCGCAGTTCTGCCCTTCGCCAACCCGGTGTTGGCCACGGCCGGTAGTGGCGACGTGCTATCCGGGGCGATTCTGGCCATGTTGGCGCAAGGACTGCCGGCCTTCGAAGCTGCGGTGTGCGGCGCTTATCTACATGGGCAGGCCGGGCTGTTGATCCTGCGCTCGGGGACTCCCGCCGGCGCTGTGGCTCAGGACCTTATCGCTCGCTTTCCCGAGGCGCTTGGGCAGCTCTACGGGGTGCAGGCGCTGGGCCGTACGTAGGGGAAAACAAAACTTCCGAGGGCGTGCGGGCTGGATAGTGCGCGCGACTTCGGAAGTCTAACTTGCTTTTGGCGGCGATGCCGCCGCCGCAGTCTTCGCGACTGCGGCGGTCACAGGCTGATGGCAACTTACCCGGCGTTAGTCGCTCCGGATTCCTCGCCCGACCTGGCCATCTTCTGTTGAGCGCTATCCACGGCTTGTTGGGCTTTTTTCACCGTGTCTACCAGCGTGCTGCGGCCGCGTTCCTGCACCTGCTGTGCCTGCTGCCGCGCCTGCTCGGCCAATTGTTGGACCTGGATGCGCGCTTGTTCGGCCTGCGCCTTCGCCTGCTCGGCCAGTTGCTCGGCCTGGGTTTGCACCTGCCCCTTCACCTCAATGCTCTTCTCTTGAAGCTGTTTCAGCGTCTCTTCACCGGAGTTAGGAGCCAGCAATAATGCTGCAGCGGCGCCCGCGGCCGCGCCGATCAAAAAGCCCAGCACGAAGTTCCCTGTATTGTCAGCCATTTGGACCTCCTTCAGTGTCCTAACGGTTTCTAAAGCCGAATAATACCCGCACACCCCGGCGCACGCCTGCCGCATAGCTGTTGACTTTGACAACCGGCTGTACCACATGGTCGCTAACGAACGTCGCCGTGCCACGCACGGTCCCCAGCGTTTCCTGCGTAGAACGGATGATCGGCAACACTTCTTCCCGCAACAGGCGGATCAGGCGGATAATCTGGATGACCAGGATGGCCATCAGGATATTGATGATGATGGATTCCAGGGCGACGATAATGATGGCAATATCTCGAGCGACGTCCATGCAGCACCTCCACGTGAATAAATTCTATCACGGACCAACCTTTTTTGTAAAGCGGAATTGAATAACATCACAGCGCTGCGTTTGTTTCTGTGATCACACCGCCACCCAGGCACAGGTCACCATCATAAAATACGGCCCCCTGACCGGGCATCGCGCTGCGCAATGGATCGGCAAATTGCACCTCGGCCCCGCCGTCGGGCAACGGCGTAATTATGGCCACGGCAGGAGGAGTGTGGTAGCGGATCTGAACGCCGACTCGTATCGGGCCGGCCGGCGCCTCGCCGGACACCCAATTGACGGGTCCGGTCCGCAGCCGGTCGCTGCCGAGCTCTTCCACCGGCCCGACGACCAGCGCGTTGCGAACCCGGTCCATCTCCAGGACGTACAATGGCCTGGGCGCGGCAATTCCCAGCCCGCTGCGCTGCCCGACCGTGTACGAGGGCAGACCCCGGTGTGTGCCCAATTGGCGGCCCTGGCGGTCGAGGATCGGCCCCGGATTGCTGATCTCAGGCGCCCAGTCGTGCAGAAAGCGCCGGTAGTCACCGTCGGCTATGAAACACAAATCCTGGCTTTCTGCGCGCGAAGCGGTTGGCAAGCCCCGTTCGGCGGCCAGCGCTCGCACCTGCGGCTTGGTGTAGTCGCCGGCCGGGAACAAGGCCTGTGCGAGTTCGGCCTGGCCCATCACATGCAATACGTACGATTGGTCCTTCGCCGGGTCGGCGCCGCGCCAGAGCTGATAGCGCCCGCTGCGGTCCCGGCGCACGCGTGCGTAGTGGCCGGTCGCCAGGTAGGAAGCGCCCAGGCCGCGCGCGTAGTCCAGCAGGTATCCGAAGCGGATGTGACGATTGCAGGCCAGGCACGGGTTGGGTGTCCGTCCGGCGGCATGTTCCTGGATGAAGAAATCGACAACCTGGGTCTTGAACGGCTGTTCGACGTTGATCAGGTAAAACGGAATGTTGAGCCGCTCGGCTACCGAACGCGCATCGTTGACCGCTTCCAGCGAGCAGCACTTGTTGCTGCTTCCCGTACCCGGCCCGATCTCGGCCCACAGGCGCATCATCACGCCGATGACTTCATAACCCTGTTCCACCAGCAGCGCGGCAGCCACCGAGCTATCTACCCCGCCGCTCATTGCTACCACAACTCGTTCGGTTATCTTCAATGTAGTTTACTGGTCCCCTCGCAGCCTCTGCACAATTCTTGGCAGCGTCTCGACGACCGTATCCACCCCGGCGGCGGTGCTTTCGCGACCGAGCGTCAGGCGTAGAGCGCCCAGGGCTTCCTGTTGGCCGTAGCCCATTGCCGTCAGCACGTGGCTGGGGGTCGCGGCGCCGCTCGCGCAGGCGGAGCCGGACGAGGCAGCGATTCCGGCCAGGTCCAGCCCGATCAACATGCCCTCAGCTTCGACGCCACCCACGATGAAGCTGGCGTGGCCCGGCATGCGCCGGCTCGCATGTCCGGTCAGCTCCATATCCGGAATACGCTGCAACAGACCTTCGACCAACCGTTGGCGCAAGGCTGCCAGGCGCGCGCTCTCGGCCTCGCGGTCCTGTTGCGCAAGCTCCAACGCGCACGCCAACCCGACGATGTACGGAATATTCTCGGTGCCCGCGCGGCGGCCGCGTTCCTGGCTACCCCCCGTCTGGATGGGCTGCAGAGGAGTGCGACGCCGCACGTAGAGCAGGCCGACACCCTTGGGACCATGAAACTTGTGAGCCGACAACGCCAGCAGATCCACCTGCAGCGTCTCAACGTCCAAATGCAGATAGGCGCCGGCCTGCACCGCATCCGTGTGCAAAGGGATGCCGCGTTCGTGGGCGATGGCTCCGATCTCGGCGATCGGCTCGACGGTACCCACCTCGTTGTTGGCATATATTACGCTGATTAGCGCCGTGTCGGGTCGGATAGCCGCGCTCACGGCTTGCGGGTCCACCAGGCCCTGGTGGTCGACCGGCGCGTAAGTCACCTCGAAGCCATAATGTTCCACCAGATCGGTCACGGTGTGGATCACTGCATGGTGCTCGATGGGCGTGGTGATGATGTGCCGGCGGCCGCGCCCTGCCTGAGCCAGGGCGGTGCCGCGAATGGCCAGGTTATCGCTCTCCGTGCCGCAGCTGGTGAAGACGACTTCTGCCGGCAGACAGTTCAGAATTCGGGCCACCCGCGCCCGCGCGTCTTCCAGCGCCGTCGCCGCACGCCGCCCCAGTCCGTAGATGCTCGACGGGTTGCCGTAAACCTCTATCCAGAAGGGTAACATGGCCTCCACGACCCGGGGGTCGACCGGGGTGGTGGCCGAATGGTCAAGATATATCATCGATTGCTCCCTCAAAACATAACCTTCCTCACACCGGGGCAGCGATTACTGTAGGCATAGCCCCCAAGCTCAAGTTCCCAACCTGCGGCTGGCGCTGGCGCTGCCTGGCCCAAGAATCATTTTACCGTCTAACCGGTCTGAACCCAAATGAGAAATAAAGCACAAATTTGCCAACAGTCGTTTTGTGGGTTATGATCCGTTCGGTTCAAGGCTAATCAACCGATCAAGGAAACGAGTAAATATGCTCGCAGTGCTTACCAGCTCAGCGGAGCTCGCTAATTCTGAGGAACGGGATACTATGCTCGAAATGTTCACGAATCCGAGGGGCGTGGCTGTCATCGGTGCCTCGCCAAGCCCCGACAAGTTGGGCTACGCGGTGCTCAAGAATGTCTTCCAGTACGGTTACCAGGGCCGCGTTTATCCCATCAACCCGAAGGCTTCCGAGATCCTCGGTCTGCCCGCCTATCCTTCGGTCGCGGAGATTCCCGGCCCGGTGGACCTGGCGATCATCCTCGTCCCCGCCAAGGTGGTGCCCTCTGTGCTAGAAGAGTGCGGCCAGAAGGGTATCAAGGGCGCGGTGATCATCTCGGCGGGCTTCCGCGAGGTGGGCCGCGAGGGGCGGCAGCTCGAGCAGCAGCTTATCGAGATCGCTCACCGTTACGAAATGCGCCTGATCGGCCCGAACGTGCTCGGTATTATCGACACTTTCTCGGGTCTGAATGCTTCGTTCGCTTCGGGCATGCCGCGCCAGGGCCATATCGCCTTCATGTCACAGTCGGGCGCGTTGTGCACGTCGATCCTCGACATGGCTTTGGGGCAGGGGACCGGCTTCTCTCGTTTCTATAGCATTGGCAACAAAGCCGATATCAACGAGATTGACCTGCTGAAAGCCTGGTCCGCGGACCCGGAGACCAACGTTATCGTGGCCTACCTGGAAGGCATCGCCAACGGGCCGGAGTTCATGAAGGTCGCGCGCGATGTTACCCGCCGCAAGCCCATCGTCTCCATTAAATCCGGCAGCACCAGCGCAGGCTCGCGCGCCGTATCGTCGCACACCGGCACCCTGGCCGGGTCTGAGGCAGCGTACGAGGCGGCTTTCAAGCAGGTTGGCATCGTACGCGCCGGCTCGGTGCAGGACCTGTTCGATTATGCGCAGGCTTTCGCCCGACAGCCGCTGCCGACCAGCGACGCCGTGGCGGTGGTGACCAACGCCGGCGGCCCCGGTATCATGGCGTCGGATGCCATCGAGCGCGCAGGCATGCGCCTGGCTTCGCTCACGCCCGAGCTACAGCAGCATATGCGCGCCAATCTGCCGCCGGCTGCCAGCGTGGTCAACCCAATTGACGTACTGGGAGACGCGCCGGCTGAGCGCTACGCGATGGCGATCGAGGCCGCGCTGCAGGATGCCAACGTGGGGATGCTCCTGGTGGTGCTCACCCCGCAAACGTCTACGCAGATCCCTGAGACGGCCCGTGCCCTGGGCGAGCTCTCTCAGAAGTACAAAAAGCCTTGCTTCGCGGCCTTCATGGGCGACCTGGCGATCCGTCCGGGTGCCGAGATCTTGACGCAGCACAGCGTTCCCAATTACCAGGTGCCCGAACGGGCGGTCGCGGCTATGCGTGCTATGTGGCGCCAGCACCAATGGATCAACACCCCCGAACCCAAGCTAGAACCACTGCCGGTGGACAAGGACGCGGTGCGGCGCGTGCTGGATGGGCTGCGTGCCGAAGGCCGCGTGACCGCAGGCGACGCTGAAGCGCGGGACATTCTCCTGGCCTACGGCATCCCTCTTCCGAAGGCTGTTCTGGCCACTACTCCTGAGGAAGCAGTAGCTGCGGCGGAGTCTATCGGCTACCCCGTGGTGATGAAGATCGCATCTCCGGATATTCTGCACAAAACTGATATCGGCGGCGTCAAACTCAATCTCAATTCTGCCAACGATGTGCGCGACGCCTTCGACCTGATCGTTTATCGCTCCCGGCGCTATATGCCCGATGCCACCATTTGGGGCTGCCAGGTGCAGCAGATGGTCAAGGGCGGGCGCGAGGTGATCATCGGCGTGAACCGCGATCCTCAGTTCGGGCCGCTGCTTATGTTTGGCCTGGGTGGTGTGTACGTCGAAGCATTCAAAGACGTCACTTTCCGTGTGGCGCCGATCGACCGGCGGGAAGCGCGCGAGATGCTGGGGGAGATCCGTTCTTACAATCTGTTGCGCGGCGTGCGCGGCGAGAAAGCCTCCGACCTGGAAGGCATCGTCGACACGCTGGATCGCGTTTCGCAGCTCGTCACCGACTTCCCTGAAATCGTCGAGATGGATATTAACCCCTTGTTGGTCTTCCCGGCCGGCCAGGGCGTCCTGGGTCTCGATATGCGTCTCGCTCTCGAAGCCAAGTAGTCATTCAGTATTTAGAGGAGTGTGCCGGTATGGCTAACCTGTATGTAACTTCCGCCGAAACATTTTCCGGCAAGTCTGCCATTTGCATCGGCCTGGGGCTCCATTTCCGCGAGGACGGTCTGAAGGTCGGTTACATGAAGCCGGTCAACGTCAATTGCCAGCTGTGCGGCGGCGTGGCATCCGACGAAGACGTCGACTTTGCCAAAAAAGTCCTGGAAATGCCCGAGTCGGCTGACTTGCTTTCGCCCGTGGCTCTGACCCCGGCCAAGCTCGAGCAGCAGCTGCGCGGCCCGGAAACTGACTACGAGCCGCGCCTCAGGGAGGCCTTCGCCAAGGTGTCGGCGGGGCGTGACATCATGGTCCTCGAAGGCGGGCGCAGCCTGCGCGAGGGCTACGTCGTCGGCCTTGCGCCGCAGAAGGTGGTTGACTATCTGGACGCGCGTGCCCTGGCCGTGCTGCGCTATGACGCCGACCTGATGGTCGACCGGGCGTTGACCGCTCAGTGGTACTTCGGCCAACGTTTCTTGGGGATCGTCATCAACGAGGTGCCGCGCGCTAATGTCGAGCATGTGAACGATGTGGTCCTGCCGTTCCTGAAACGGCACAACATCCAGGTCCTGGCCGTGTTGCCCAAGGACCAGTTGCTGGCAGCGCCGACCGTGAGCGAGCTGGCCGAAGGTCTCAAGGCCGAAATCCTGTGCTGTGCCGAGGGGAACGACGAACTCGTCGAACACATGCTGGTTGGCGCAATGAGCGTCGAGGGCGCCCTGGGCTACTTCCGCCGCAAGCCCAATAAGGCGGTCATCACCGGTGGCGACCGGGCCGACATCCAGTTGGCGGCCCTTGAAACGTCCACCCGCTGCTTGATCCTGACCGGTAACCTCTACCCGAGCCCGGTCGTGCTGAATCGGGCCGAGGAACTGGGTGTACCCGTGCTGCTGGTCGACATGGACACTCTGACCACTGTCGAGATCATCGGGGGTTACTTCGGTCGCAGCCGGTTCCAGCAGCCGCAGAAGATCAGCCGCTTCACTGCCATGCTGAACGAGCATTTCGACTACGCCGCGCTCTACGCGAGCCTGGGCATCAAGAAGTAAGGCTCTTTGCGCGCCTGAACAGGCCTGAATAGGTACACCCTGGCCCCTCCCAGATTGCGGAACACAGTTCCCAACCGGGAGGGGTTTTTGTTATTCCAGGCTGCGCATGCAGGTCATAATGCCATCAGAGGCGGGCGGATTCCTCGGCGATCATCTGGCGGAAGTAGTCTTCAAACAGCGCCATCAGCCGGCGCGAGTGCGGTCCGACCCGTCCATCGCCGACCGGCCGGCCGTCGATAGCGGTGATAGGCATGACGTGACGGCTCGTGCTGGTGATAAAACACTCGTGCCAGCGTGGCATGTCGGACAACGCCAGATCGGTCTCACGGAGGGGTATGTCGTGTTGGCCGGCCACACGGAACACCATGTCGCGCGCGACACCGGAAAGCACCTGCTGCGCGGGCGCGGTGAGCAGGGTATCGTCGATAACGGAGAATAAGTTGCTGTTAGAACCCTCGGTCAGATGCCCATCGTGGTATAGCAGCCCCTCGTGAACGCCGGCCGCCCTGGCGTTCCGCTGCGCCAGAAAGCTCACGAGGGTGTTCAAGGTCTTCGCCTGCGGCAGGCTGCGCTGGCCCTCGAAGGTGATGGCCGTCGCGCCTTCGCTGTAAAACGCAGCCGGATAGGTCGGCGCGGGCTGCGGCCAGATGTAGGCGGCCGTCTCACCGCCGTTTTCAGGCCCGAGCACAAAAATACGCAGAGCGCATTCCACCGCCTCGTTGGCGCTGAGCAGGCCGGCAATCCAGGCGCGGAAGGTTGCCAGATCGGCCGGCAACGCCAGGTCGATCATTGCCGCCGAGTGCGCTAAGCGCTGCAGGTGTTCGCTTTCGGCGAACGGCACACCGTGAACGATCTGGAACGACTCGTAGACTCCGTAGGAACCCGAAAGCGCCGGGTTGAATATCGAGATGCGCGCCTCGGCCGGCGGGATCAACTCGCCATTGCGCGATACGAAGAGCGGTAAGGGCATGTAAAACTACTCCGACAGGTGGTGAATGCGTGATCGGTCGTGTGTCGTCACATCAGCGGGGTTGGGCCCGCATGAGCGCTTCGATTTCCTCCAGCGCGGCCGGCAGGTTGGTCGGTCCCTCGTGTTGGCAGCTGAGACCGGCCGCCGCGCAGGCGAATTGTACCTTTTGCTCCAATGGCCATTCTTGACGCAGCCATCCGTAGATGATGCCGGCCTTGAACAGGTTGCCCGCGCCGCTGGTATCCACCACATTCGGGATCTCATAGGGCTCCACGCCGAAGGCTGATCCGTCTGCGCGCACTACCAACACCGGGCGTGGCCCGTCGGTCACCATGATGATCCCCGCGCCTTGGGCCTGCAACTCCAGGATGTGATCGTACTCGTAAACACCGGGGAAATTGGTCTGAAGCCAGGCACGCGAGATGATCACGACGTCGCTGAGGCTGGCCAGAGGGTATTGCGGCCAGATCGCGTCGGCGGTGATCACCGGGCGAGCGAGGTCACGGGCCACGTTGGCCGCCCGGTCGCGTTCGGGGCCACCATAGGCGTCCGTGCTTAGCAGACGGGTCCCCTGTATCATTGCCCTGGTTAGCTCGACCTTGGGCGTGTCGTCATACCAGTAGGCCACGCGGCTGCGCTCGCCGTCGGGGGTCACCAGTACGCGTGAGAACGGCGTTACGACGTTCTCGTGTTGGCGAATGTGGCGGGTGTCAATGCGGGGATAGGGCGCCAGGGCGTCCAGGATAAACTCGCCCTTCCAATCCTTGCCGATGAGGTTACCGACCACCAATACTCGCAAGCCCCAGGCGGCGAGCGGAATCGCGACACCAACTGCCTCGCCGCCCAATGCATTGTACTCCGCGCTGGCCGGCGTGTCTCGTCTCGGCGTGGGCAGGTAAGGTATGCGGGTGATGTTGTCCAGGCTGACAGTGCCGTAGCATAAGACGTCAAATTCGCCCTCGGCATCCGGCATAAGAAACTTCTCCTCGCGCTAACTCAGACAGAGAGGCTATTCTACCACAACCGAGGAGAATGCGCGATGCGGGGAGAGTCGCGCGCTGGAGCCAGAGGATGTTAAACGATGTCACACGATGTCATACGCTGTCACACATCCAGGTTGAGCGCCATCTGAAACGGCGGACGATGGCCACTCAAGAGCACATAGGGCGCGGCCTGATCGGCACGCGCCCCCAGCCGGCGCAGGTCTCCCAGGCTGGAGAGCCTGGCCTGGCGACGCGCCTGCAGGATGGCGCGTGCGGAGATCGGGCCGATGCCGGGGATGCGCAGCAGGTCATCGAGTGGCGCCCGGTTGACCTCGATCGGGAAACGCTCGGGGTGAGCCTGGGCCCAGGCTTGCTTCGGGTCTACCTGTTGGCTCAACTGCCCGTCACCGTCAAAGGGCAGTTCCTCGACCGCGAAATTGTAGTAGCGGAGCAACCAGTCGGCCTGGTAGAGGCGGAATTCCCGCCGCGGGTCGGTCGCGGGAGCGTCTGCCAGTGGCGTGTCGCGGATGGGAGTGAACGCGCTGTAATAAGCGCGCGCCAGGCGTACCTCATGGTAAAGCGTCTGCACCGTGCCGAGTAACTCACGGTCGCTCTCGCCTGCCGGTCCCACCACAAACTGCGTGCTTATGCCCAGCCGTGCCCGCCCGATCGACTGCGCAGCCGGGCCGTGCGCCTGGCGGTCTTCGCGGATCAGCTCGGCAGCCGTACGCAGAGGGGCCAGCAGTTGGTCCATTTGCTTCTTCGGCGCCAGGGCGCTCAGCCGTTCGGCCGTCGGCGCCTCCAGGTTGGTAGAGACGCGGTCGGCCAGATCGATCGCGCGCGCTACCTGGGCAGGCTCAGTCGCGGGCAGGAGCTTGAGGTGCATGTAGCCGCGGAACTCGTAGCGCAGGCGAATCAGCTCGGCCGTGGCCAACATTTCGTCCATAGTGTTGGCCGTGCCCGCAATGCCCGAGCTTAGAAAGATTCCTTGCACGATGCCGGCACGCTGCATGAGGTCGAAGGCGCGTGCCAGTTCATCCGGCGCCAGGTGGCTGCGACGAATATCCCTGCCGGCGCGAAACGCGCAGTAATAGCAGTTGTTTTGGCAGACGTTGGTTTGCAGAACTTTGAGGACCGGCACAGAGCGCCCGCCGGGGGCCTGGACGCGGGAAACGCAAGGCAAGAGGTCGGGAGCCGCCGCAGCCGGCTCTTGGGCGCCGGCGAAGAGACCGGAATGCCGGTCATCGAACTGCGCTGCTTGTCCCAACAAGTTAAGCCTGTCGCGGATGTCCATACCTTCATATTATACGAACATCTGTTCAGAATGCAAGTCGGCTTTACGGCTGAAACCACCCGCAAGCAGACGCAATGTCCACATTGCCGCCGCTGAGGATCACTCCTACCCGCTTGTTTTCCACTGGGTAGCGCCGATTGACGATGGCCGCCAGTCCCAGGACGCCGGTGGGCTCTACGATCAGCTTCAGCCGCGTCCAGACGAATTGCATTGTGCGCACCAGGTCCTCGTCGGAGACTGCCAGCATGTCGCTCACGTACTCCCGCACGAGCGGATACGTGTACTGTCCCAAAGATGGGGTGCGGGCGCCGTCGGCGATGGTGTCGGGGTTATGGACGGAGTGCAGCGTCCCGCTGTGAAAAGAACGAGTAGCGTCATCCCCCGCTGCCGGTTCGACACCGATCACCCGGCAGTTGGGGGCCAGGCCGCGGGCCGCGATGGCCGAGCCACTCAGCAGCCCACCGCCGCCGCAGGGGACAAACAGGTAGTCCAACGGGCCGGTCTCTCGCAGCAGCTCGAGGGCAGCGGTTCCCTGTCCGGCGATGATGTGCGGGTGGTCGTAGGGTGGGATGACGGCATAGCCGTGCTCGGCGCCCAGCCGGCGGGCAATCTCCTCGCGGGAACTCGTAGCCGGATCGTAAAGCACCACCTGCGCGCCGTAGCTGCGCGTCGCCTCCAACTTTAGCCGGGGGGCATTCTGCGGCATGACGATCGTGGCTTGCAGGCCAAGGATCTGGCTGACCAGTGCTACCGCCTGGGCGTGGTTGCCGGACGAGTAGGCGATGATGCCGCGCTCTTTCTCGGCGGCGCTCAGCCGGCTGATCGCATTGTAGGCGCCACGGAATTTGAAGGCGCCCATCCGTTGCAGGTTTTCGCACTTGAGGTACATCCGGTTGCCACAGGCTGCGTCCAACAGGCGTGACGTAGCCACGGGCGTCCGGTGTGCGATCCCGGCGATCTGCTCGGCGGCGGAGAGGATATCCTCAAAGGTAACGCTAGACATCAGGCAATGCTCACTCTTGACCCGTTGGCCGTTTTTACCACGTCGATGCGCGCCGGGAACATGTCCTTCAGTTCATCGATATGCGTGATCACCAGGATGCGCTCGAAGTCGTGTTGGATGGAGATGATGGCCTCGACCAGCAGGGCGCGGCCGGAGGTGTCTTGAGTGCCGAAGCCCTCGTCGATCACCAGGGTCTGCAGTTGGGCGCCGGCTCGTCGGGCCAACAACTTGCTGATCGCGATGCGCAGCGCCAGGTTGGCCCTGAACGCCTCGCCGCCCGAGAACATCTCATAGGCGCGCGCCCCAACCTCATCAGAGATAATAATGTCCAGTGTCTCCGCCACGCCGCCGCTGACCTTCTCGCGTTGTGTCTCGAGGCGCAGGCTCATGCGCCCCTCGCTCATGCGGGACAGCAGCCGGTTGGCTTCAGTCTCCACTTCGGGAATGGCGCTTTCAATGATCATTGCCTGCAGCCCGCGTTTGCCGAAGGCTTCGCGCAATTGGCTGTAGATGCTGATTTCTGCGTTGATGAGCTCCTGCTCCGCTGCCAGTTGGGCGCGTCGTTCCGTCAGGGTCTCGAGCACGTGCAATTGCTGCATGGCCGCGCCTTCTTCCTGGCGCGCCCGCCGTTCATCACTCGCAGCCTTGTCGACGACGGCTTCGGCCCGAGCCAGGTCCGCCTCCAGGCGGGGCAGGCCGGCCAGCGAGCTTGCCAGGCGGTTCCCCCGTTCTTGATCTTCGGCCAGATCCGTCTCGCGCCGCTTGATCTGTTCCGTCAGGCTTGTCAACTGGGCGCGCGCCGTATCGACCCCGTCGATGGCCGGCAGGAGTTGCCGTTGATAGCGCGCGTCGAACGGTTCCAGGTTTTCTAACCGTGACCGCACAGCGCGGTGTGCGGCGGAATCGTAACCGCTCTGCGCAAGTTCCGCCTCCAGCTGCGCCAACTCGGCCTGTTCGGCAGTGGCGTAGTCGCGTGCCTGCAGGCGGGCTGCCAGCTGGGCCATTTGCTCGGCGATGCGCAGCTCATCGGCCGCCGCCGCCTCGCCATCGGCCAGGGCAGCTTCCGCCCGGGCGGCCTGACGCTCGCGCGCGCTGACCACGCGCAGCTCGCGATCGAGGTCGGCGTCTTCCGTTTCCAGGGTATGTTTGCTCGTGGCCAGCAGTTTCATCTCGGCCTGGTTTGTCTGATAGCGAGTTTGCAGCGCCAGGCGCTCGGCACGCAGCGAGACCAACATCTCATCACGGTGGGCCGGCGTTAGCGGCTGCCCGCAGAGCGGGCAGGAAGCGGTCTCCGTCTCACCCAGCATCGCCATTTTGTCTATCAGGTTCTGGCCTTCTACCTTCAAGCGCTCATTTTCCACGCGCAGGGCCGTGCTGCGCTCAAGCACAGCGCGTAGCTCTGCTGCGAGCGCGCTGCGGCGCTCGGTCTTGAGGGCCAGTTCGGCCAGGACCTTCTGAGCTTCGGCCAGGATCGCCGCCTGGGCTTGTGCGGCCATGACGCGTAGTTTCATCTCGTCACGCCGCTCAGCCAGGCGTTTGTGGTCGGCCTCCAGGGCGAGGCGCGCCTGGTTGATGGTCATACGCACCCGGTTCAGTTGCTCCTGCAGGCCCGTGTAACGTAACAGGCGGGCATTCCAGGTCGAATCTTCCTGGCGCGCCGCCAACAGTGCTTGCCAGCCCTGCTCTATCTCACTGCGCTGCGCCAGCAGCGCTTCATATTCGGCCATCCGTGCCTTGGCGGCGGTCCAAGCCTGGCGCGCTTCCGCCAGGTCGCGCTGGGCGCGCAGCAGGCGATTGCGCAGCTCTTCCAACTGGCGGGCCTGTTCCTGGGCGCTGTGCAGGGTCTGGCGGATGGCGGTTCTTTCGGCCTCCGCCGCCCGCAGCGCCTGCGCCGCGGCAGTGACAGTGGCGCGCACGACCTGCAGCTGTGCCTCATAGACCGGGCGGCGCGCCAATTCGCGGTCGATGCCGGAGACCTCACCGTGGATGCGCTCAACCTGGCTCTTGCGCTCGCCGGCTGCCAGCTTGGCCTGCTCCTCGTATCGGTCGTAGCGGGACAGGCCCAGAATGTCGCTGAGGATTTGCTTGCGTTCGCCCGCGGTCTTGACGGTAAAGGAGTCGGCCCGACCTTGCAGCAGGAATGCCGAGTTGATAAAGGTCTCATACTCCATATGCAGCGTACGGATGATCTGCGCCTGGCGCTCGAGTAAGCCCCCTTCGTCCAGCAACTGCCATTCGCCCCCGGAGCCGTTGTCGGTCTCGCGCCACACGTACAGATGCAGGTCGCTCTGCCCGCGGCCCTTTCGGCTGCGCTGCCGCCATACACGGTAGCGCAGCCGGCCCATCCCGAACTCGAACTCGACCCACATGTCGTTCTCGCCCAGCGCGATCAGTTCGTCATCACGCCGGGCGCGCGCCCGGCCCCATAGCGCCCAGGTTATAGCGTCCAACAGAGCCGATTTGCCGTGACCGTTATCACCGGCCAGGCAGGCGAGATGGATGCCGCTGAAGTCGAGGACCTGCTCCTCGCGATAGGAGATGAAGTTACGCAAACGAAGCTTGTATGGGATCATGATTCTTCGTTCTAGAACCCTTGCAGCTGGCTCAGGTCCGCAATCCCATCCGGCAGAGCCGCGATGCGCTGCACCAGTGCCAGGCGCGCCTGCCGTACGGTTGGGTCTTCAGCCATTACCAGCACGTCGGTGAAGAAGCGGTTGATGGGCGCCTTCAGATCGCGCAGCGCCGCCCCCAGGACAGGGACCGAGGGCTGCTCCCCGATCAATCGGTCGGCGGCTTCCCAGGCTGCGTGCAAGGCGCGCGTTGCGTCTTCGGTGTACTGTTCTGGCGCGACTGGAAAGATCTCGGCGAGATTGCGCACGATGCGTTTGCAGCGGGCGTAAGCCGTCAGCACGTCTGTCCAATCGGGTGCGCCTACCAGCTTCGCGAGCTCGCGTGCCGCCAGCGCGGCGCCGTATGGATTGGCGCTCTGCTCGGCCAGCACCGCGCTGACCACGTCGTGCGGCAGTCCCTCTTCACGCAGCAACCCGTACTGGCGATCGCGGATGAAGGCCAACACATCGACCACGACGGATCGCCCCGCGCCGGTGTTGTCCTGCGCCTTGTCGCCGGTGGGTAACAGCTCGGCCGCAGCGCGCAGCGCCGGGCGCAGATCGAACGGCTGCTCTTTGCCGGTAAGGGTCTGGGCCACGCCAAGCGCTTCGCGGCGCAGTCCGAAGGGGTCGGTGGAACCGGTCGGCGCGAAGCCGACCGAGAACAGACCGACCAGCGAGTCCAACCGGTTGGCCAGGCCGAGGGCCAGACCGGCACGGCTTTGCGGCAGCACGTCTCCCTGGTAGCGCGGCAGGTAGTGCTCGAAGATGGCGTCCGCCACTTCCTCGCTTTCGCCTGAAAGGCGGGCGTATTCGCGCCCCATGGTGCCCTGCAGCGAGGTCAATTCAACGACCATGCGCGTTGCCAGGTCGCTCTTGAATAGCTCGGCCGCCCGCCGCGCGCTGGCCATTTCGGCCGCGTTCAGCCCCAGCATTTCGCCGATGACCGGCACCAGCCGGCGCACGCGCTGGACTTTGTCCAGCATTGAGCCGAGCTTTTCCTGAAACGTCAGCGTTGCCAGGATCGGCGTGGCAGCCGCCAACGACGCAGCCGTGTCGGCACGGAAAAAGAAATCGGCATCGGCGAAGCGCGCGCGCAGCACACCTTCGTTCCCCTCGCGCACGATGTCCAGATACTCCGAGCCCCCGTTCCGCACCGCGATAAAATAGGGCAGGAGCGCCGTACGCCCGTTCGCTCCTGGTTGGCCGTTGCCTCCCAGGACAGGGAAATAACGCTGGTGCTTGCGCATTACCGTGATCAGCACGTCCTTTGGCAGGCGAAGATAATTCGCCGAGAACGCCCCCCGCAACGCGGTTGGGTATTCGACCAGGTCGGACACCTCGTCCAA
>JADGQF010000313.1 GCA_017882045.1 Anaerolineales bacterium | reverse complement strand
GGCGACCAGGGCGGCGAGGACCAAGCTCACCGATGCGCGCAAGTCGGTGGCCATCACTTCCGCGCCATGCAACCGCTCGACGCCACGCACCAGCGCCGTCGAACTTTGCAGCGAGATGTTGGCGCCGAGCCGCCCGAGCTCGGGGACATGCATGAATCGGCTCTCGAACACAGTCTCGCGGATGACCGATGCGCCTGATGCGATGGTCATCAAGGCCATGAACTGCGCCTGCAGGTCCGTGGGAAATCCGGGATAAGGTTCCGTCGCTACGTCGATGGCCTGCAAGGGGCCGGTGCGGACAACCATTAGACCCCGATCGGTCGGCCAGATCTGAACTCCGGCACTTTCCAGGACCGCACCGACCGACCCGAGGTGCTCGAGATGGGCGCCGAGGATCTCGAGCTGACCGCCGGTGATCGCGGCGGCGATGGCGTAGGTCCCAGCCTCGATGCGGTCGGTGATCAGATCGTGGCGGGCGTGGTGGAGAGCATCGACCCCTTGCACCTGAATCCGATGCGTCCCGACACCATGGATGCGCGCTCCCATCGCGGCCAAGCAGAGCGCGAGGTCGCAGACTTCGGGATCGCGCGCCGCGTTCAGGATCTCGGATTCACCCCGTGCGAGGATCGCCGCCATCAGGGCCGTCAGGGTCGCCCCCATGGATGGCGTGGACAGTACGATACGGCCGCCGCGCAGCCCGTCGCCTCTGGTCCGCGCGTGAATGTAACCGGACTCGATGTTGACATCGGCCCCGAGCGCGTCCAGTGCCTTGAGATGCAGGTCGATCGGCCGCGCGCCGATCGCGCAGCCTCCCGGCATGGAAACGCGCGCAGAACCGAAACGGGCCAGCAGCGGCGCCAGGACGAGAATGCTGGCGCGCATGCGGCGGACCATGTCGTAGGGCGCCTGCGCGTTGCGGGCTCCGCCGGCGTCCAACATCAGCATCCGCCCAGGGCCGCGGGTGGCAACCACGCCGAACTCCTGCATCATGGCGAGCATGGTAGTGACGTCCGTCACTTCGGGAACATTCCCCAACTCCAGCCGTTCGGAGCTGAGCAGCGCAGCGGCAATCTGCGGCAGAGCCGCGTTCTTCGCCCCGCAGATCTGGACCGAGCCTTCAATGCGTCTGCCGCCACGAATGACCAATCGGTCCATGCTGTTTCTCTTTCCGTCGCCTGGAGTGCGATCAGCAAAAGCGGGCACCGGCTTTGCGTCTGGTCGCGCCAGATCGGCGCATCATCCAGTCGGCACACGGTATTAGCGTCGGCGGGTGATGGCCTGGGTATTCGGCGTCGTATCACTTAGATTGGGTTTGTTGCACTACCAATCCAGCCCGCCATGGACATAGATGAGCCCGAGTCGAAACAATTCTTCAATCGCAGACGGGCATGCCGTCCTGGCGGACCATGTTTTTGACGGTCACAACTGGTATGCAGAAGCCGCGGTGCTGGTCCGGGACGGGCGCATCGTTGGACTTGGGTCCTGGGGCGAGGTTCCCCCCGATTGGCCGCAGACACGCCTCCCCGCCGGCGCCTTCCTGGCCCCCGGCTTCATAGATCTCCAGGTCAATGGCGGCGGCGGCGTTCTCCTCAACGATCAACCGACAGCCGACGGCATGCGCGCCATTGCCCGGGCGCACCGTCGCTTTGGCACCACGGCCTGCCTCCCAACCCTGATCACCGATACGCGCGAGCAGGTGCGGACCGCCATCGCGGCGGCTCGCTCGATCAGCGGCCGCGACGGGGTCCTCGGCCTGCACCTTGAAGGCCCCTTCATCAGCCCGCAGCGTCCGGGTGTCCACCGGTCCGATCGGATCGCAAAACCTGGTGCGGGCGACCTGGAGGAATTGTGCGAACTCGCCGGCGCCGGCAGGTCATTGGTCACGCTGGCGCCCGAATGCGTTCCGGCGGGCTTTGTCCGGACGTTGGCCTCCTCGGGTGTGCGGATTTCGATTGGGCACAGCGAGGCGCCCGCTGCCGTTGTAATGCAGGCCGTCGCGGATGGCGCAACCGGCGTGACCCACCTGTTCAATGCAATGCCGCCGTTGAGTGCGCGTGCCCCGGGGATCATTGGCGCGGCGTTGGCGGAGCGCCGGCTGACGGCTGGTCTCATCGTCGACGGGATCCATGTCGATCCCGTTTCGGTCCGGGCCGCATTTGCAGCGAAGGGCTCCGACCGAATTGCACTGGTCACCGATGCCATGCCGACGGTCGGGACGTCGCTGGACCGCTTCGAACTGGATGGTCGAACGATCAAGCTGGCTGACGGACGGCTAACCACGGAAGATGGCACCCTGGCGGGCGCGCACCTGGATATGGCTTCGGCGGTGCGCAATGCGGTCAGGCTGGCCCAGCTCCCCCTGGAGGACGCGCTGCGCGCCGCTTCGCTGACCCCAGCGCGATTTCTCAGCTTGGACAACGAGCGCGGAGCGCTAGTTCCGGGTGCTCGCGCCGATCTCGTTGCTCTAACTCAGGAGCTGACGGTCGTTGCAACCTGGCTCGACGGCAGCACCGATGATGTGAAAAGCGATTGGAAGTGCTGAATCAGCCTCAGTTCTGCGCGACGTGTTCATGGCGCTAATCCACCTACGAGCTGTCTGCGTCCTACAGTCTTCAGTAGCGCAGGTGTCGTTGACGCTCGCTCGACCAGGCCTGCTCATCTGGTAGCGCCAGCACATCCAAGTCCTGCGGTATCGCCGACGCATCGTCGACCCATTCTCGCAACAACGGGCCACCGTTGATGACATCGATGGGGAGTCTGCCTTGCTCGTACTCGTAGGCGAAATCGCGCCACAGCGGGTAGTCCGGGTACAAACGGCGAATCGCCTTGAAGGCGAGCGCCTGGATGCGCCAGGGCTTGAACGTCTGGTGATCGTAACCGGGACCTTCCGTGTGTATCTGCACGCCGTGGCAAAGCTCGCCGGCATGTTTGTGAAACGTGGGTTCGAACCAGCACTCGCGCAAGCGGCAACCATCGAGCCAGCGCGGGGCAAGGATCTCCATTTCCATCATGACTGCCCGCGCATCGATATCGGGAGCGCCGAACTGTTCGAGCGGCCGAGTGGTGCCGCGCCCTTCCGAGAGCGTCGTGCCCTCGAGCATCACCGTCCCCGCATAGGCGCGCGCCATCCACAAGTTCGGTGCGTTGGGACTGGGATTGACCCACGTGCGCGCGCCCAACGGCCAGCCGAACCCCGGCGCAGCATCGGGCTGCCAATCCTGCATCTCGATGACCCGATACTCAACATCGAGCTTCAAGATCTTGATGAACCACAGGCCTAACTCTCCGAGCGTGAGCCCATGACGCATGGGCAAAGGTCCTGCACCGACAAAGCTTTCCCAGCCGGCACGCAGCGTCAAACCTTCGAGAGGCCGACCCACAGGATTGGGCCGATCTAGTACCCAGACAGTCTTGTGATGTTTCGATGCCGCTTCGAGGACGTAGCGCAGGGTCGTGATAAACGTATAGATTCGACAGCCCAGATCCTGCAGATCGACGAGGATCACATCGAATGCATCCATCATCGCATCCGTCGGCTTGCGCACGTCTCCATAAAGGCTGAAGACCGGGATGCCATGCACCGGATCGTTGAAGTCCGGCGACTCGATCATGTTGTCTTGCTTGTCGCCACGCAGGCCATGCTGTGGACCGAACGCAGCGCTGATCTTCATGTCGCCGCATGCGGCGAGCGCATCCAGCGCGTGCGTCAGGTCTTCCGTAACGGAAGCGGGATGCGCGAGCAACGCCACGCGTCTGCCCCTGAGTGGCACACGCAAAGCGGGTTCGGCGATGAGTCGATCGATGCCAAACTTCATGGCTGCACAACCGGAGAAAACTCATGCGCAAAACAGTCTGCGTGATGGAAGTCCGGCTTCCCGGGTGGATGCGCCAACGCCCAATATGACTTGCGGCCGCTCGTGTCTTCGATCAACGCCGCCAAACCGAGGCGCCACAAGGCCTTACGTGGCAAACCCGACAAGCGATCCAACTCCAGCGAGGCCTGTAATGTGTAGCAGTCGGGGCTCGATCGCACTTCGATTGGAGGCGCGCTGATCTCGGCCGCCACACACATCCCGCTTCGGTAGCTACTGAACCGATATGCCGCCCATTGTGTCGAAGGCGCAAAGTTGAATTCGTAATACTCGGCACCCGACGAAGCACGGACAAATGCCTCGAAGCAGGTGTGCCGCCAAAGCTCGTCGCTGCGCGCGGCCGCCATGGCAGGCGGCATGCGGACGTTGCTCATCTTGCCGGTCACGATATAGGACAATACCAAACTATCGGCGCGCGGACGCGCGACCCCCACTTCAATTTGTGCCACTGCGAAGCAACGCGAATCCGGATGAAGTATCAACAACTGGCGCATACCGGCATTCTATAGGCCGGATCATTATTGTCACAGGGTGCAGAGATTGTGCTTATTCATCGGGCGCCCTGAGGCTGCGTGTCATCAAAATGGCGATCTTCCGTCGCGCTAAGCAACGTCTGCTTTTGATCCAAAGGCCTAGGCTGGGGCGTCGTTTGCCAGGAAACGGGCCGAGTCTATGCCGGATCATAGCTGACAGCTAGTTTGTCCTGATGTCCGCTTTCGGGGTGGACGTAGCGCAGCGTGTCTATGAGTACACGGCCTAGTTCGCTCATGTTTGTGGGTAGATGCGGGGGTAACATAAACTCACTGAAATAATCACGAGTCGGATCAATGACCTGGCTCCATAATTCGACGGAGACGGGCTCCGCCTCAATAAGAGTGCCAGCGTCCGCCGCATTGGTTTTGCCCAAGCATGACCTAATCGCGCCAGAAATCCTTGAAGCGCGTTGGCGAAAGCTCAGTGTACCGAACGGTGTGCTGAATGTTCCGATGGCCCAGGTAGTCTTGGATCGATCGCGTATCATGTCCATCGCCGGCCAGCTTGTAGCCGGCGGCA
>JADGQF010000092.1 GCA_017882045.1 Anaerolineales bacterium | reverse complement strand
GGCGCCGATCGCGTGGCGGCCAACGGCGATGTGGCCAACAAAGTCGGCAGCTACAATCTGGCTGTACTGGCCAAAGAGAACGGCGTCCCCTGCTACTCGGTCGTGCCCACCTCGACAGTTGACCTATCACTGGCGCACGGCGATCTTATCCCAATTGAGGAGCGCAGCCGAGATGAGGTCGCGCGTTGCGGCGGGGAGCTGATTGCACCGGAAGACGTGCCGGTCTACAACCCGGCCTTCGACGTGACCCCCCATCGTTACCTGACCGGCATTATCACCGAAGAGGGGATCTGCTACCCACCTTTTTCGTTGAGCCTACAGCGCGCCGTTGAAGCCGCGCGGCAACGCCGCGCGCAGTCTTAGGACGCATCACCCATCATTCTGAGGTCCCATGTCCATCATCGTTACCGGCTCCATTGCTTATGACTACCTGATGTGCTACCCCGGACATTTCCTCGAGCACATCTTGCTGAATGAGACCGGCAAGATCAGTGTCAGCTTCCTGGTCGAAGAGAAGCAGATGCACCGGGGCGGGGTGGGGCCCAACATCGCCTACAGCCTGGCGCTGCTTGGTCGCCACCCCAAGCTGATGGGCACCGCCGGTCATGACTTCATCGAATACGCAGCCTGGCTGAACGCCCAGGGAGTAGATACCTCGCTGGTGCGCATTTACCCCGACGAATTCACTGCGACTTTCACCGTCATGACCGACCTGGACCAGAACCAGATTGCCGGCTTTCATGCGGGGGCGATGAGCCGGGCGCGTGAACTGAGCTTTCGCGGCCTGGACCGGGCGGACATCGACCTGGTCATCATCTCGCCAAACGACCCGGCCGGCATGGCAAAGTATGCGCTCGAGTGCCAGGAGCTAGCGCTCCCCTTCATCTACGATCCCAGCCAGCAATTAGCGCGTATGGAAGGCCCGGAGATCATCGCCGGCATGCGCGGCGCCACGGCGCTGACGGTCAACGACTACGAATTGGAACTGGTCAAACGCAAGACCGGGCTGTCGGAGAGCGAGATCCTGGATTACGTGCGTATGCTGGTGGTCACCCGCGGAGCCGAGGGCGCCACGCTCCAGTCGAAAACCGAACGGGTGGATGTGCCGGCGGTACCGCCGCTGGTCCTGCGCGATCCAACCGGCGTCGGCGATGCCTTCCGCTCCGGTCTGGTGACGGGCCTGGTCAGCGGCTATTCATGGGAGGTGTGCGGCCGTTTGGGCGCCCTGGCCGCGACCTATGTGCTGGAGCAAGCGGGCACCATGAACCATCACTACACGCTGCCGGAGTTCGCCGCTCGCTATCAAGAGAACTTCGGGAATTGCCCGGAGCTCGCCGACTTAATGAGGAGATGAGCGTGCAGTTCCAGTTTCCAAAGGGCTTCCTCTGGGGCACGGCGACGGCTGCCCATCAGGTCGAAGGCAACAATATCAACAGCGACTTCTGGCTGGCAGAACATGTACAAGGAGGAACAATCGAGTGAGTAAGAACTACGACATCAGAGACCTCAGTCTCGCCGACAAGGGTCGCTTCCGCATGCAGTGGGCCGCGCGCGAGATGCCCGTCCTTGAGCTTATCGGACAGCGCTTCGAGAAGGAGCGCCCGCTCAAGGGGCTGCGTATGTCGGCCTGTTTGCACGTCACCAGTGAGACCGCCAACCTGATGCGCGTGCTGCAGGCCGGTGGAGCGGATGTAGTGTTAACCGCCTCCAATCCGCTCTCGACGCAGGACGACATCGCGGCTACCCTCGTGGCGCATTACGAGATGCCGGTCTACGCCATCAAGGGCGAGAGCAACGAAACCTACTACGCGCATATCAAGGCCGCGCTCGATCACCGGCCGCAGATCACCATGGACGACGGCGCCGACCTGGTCGGCACGTTGCACAAAGACCGTCGCGAGCTTCTGCCCGGCGTCATCGGCGGCACCGAAGAGACCACCACCGGCGTAATCCGCCTGCGGGCCATGGCTGCCGACGGCGAGCTTATGTTCCCGGTCATCGCCGTAAACGATGCCCTGACCAAGCACCTGTTCGATAACCGCTACGGCACGGGTCAGAGCACGATGGATGGCGTCATCCGCGCCACCAACGTCCTCATCGCGGGCAAGAACCTGGTGGTCGGGGGCTACGGCTGGTGCAGCCGCGGCATCGCGATGCGCGCTAAGGGCCTGGGCGCCAACGTCATCGTCACCGAAATTGACCCGATGAAGGCGCTGGAAGCGGTCATGGACGGCTACCGCGTCATGCCGATGGCCGAAGCGGCCCGGCTGGGAGACATTTTCATCACCTCGACCGGCGACATCAACGTGCTGGATCAGCACCACTTTGAGGCCATGAAAAACGGAGCGATCTTGGCCAATTCGGGTCATTTCAACGTCGAGATCAACATCCCGGCGCTGGAGAAGATGGCCATAGAAGTGCGCCGGGTGCGCGAGTTCCTGGATGAATATATCCTCGCCGATGGTCGCCACCTGTTCCTGGCCGGGGAAGGCCGCCTGGTGAATCTGGCCGCCGCCGAGGGCCATCCCAGCGCAGTGATGGACATGAGCTTTGCCAACCAGGCGCTGGCGGCCGAGTACGTGGTCAAAAATTACGACAAGCTCGGGCACGCGGTCTACTCTGTGCCGGAAGATATCGACAATGAGATCGCGCGCCTCAAGCTTGCGGCAATGGGCGTCTCGATTGACGTCCTCACGAGCGAACAGGATGCCTACCTGCGGCAGTGGCGATCGGGAACGTAATGGGCCGCGACTGATGAGCAATATTTGTCGGGTGCAGAGCCAGCGCACAATTCATGCGAAGGAGGAAACGGCTTCCATGACTACAACTTTTGCGAGTTCACCCAAGTTCTTCTTCACGTCCGAGTCGGTGACCGAGGGCCACCCGGACAAGATGTGTGACCAGATCTCCGACGCGGTGTTGGACTCCATCATCAAGAACGATCCCAACGCACGCGTGGCCTGCGAGAGCTTCGCCACCACCGGCATGGTCGTCGTGATGGGCGAGATCACGACCAAGACCTACGTCGATATCCCGAGCATCGTGCGCGACACCGTGCGCGAGATCGGCTACACGCGCGCCAAGTACGGCTTCGATGCAGACACCTGCGGCGTCATGGTGAGCATCAAAGAGCAAAGCCCGGACATCGCGCTCGGCGTCGATAAAGCCTGGGAGGCCAAGCACGGCGAGATAGGCGATGCGCAGATCGAGGCCATCGGCGCGGGTGACCAGGGCATGATGTTCGGCTTTGCCTGCAACGAGACCGAGAGCTATATGCCGCTCTCGATTGACCTGGCGCACAAGCTATGCCGCCGCCTTGCCAACGTGCGTAAAGACGGCACCCTGCCGTATCTGCGCCCGGACGGCAAGAGCCAGGTGACGGTAGAGTACGCCTACGGCAAGCCGGTGCGCGTCGATACGATCGTCGTTTCCACCCAGCACAGTCCGGATGTCAACCACGAGAAGATCGAGATGGACATGTACGACCGGGTCATCAGGTACTGCGTGCCGAACGGCTACCTGGACAAGAACACGAAGATTTACGTCAACCCTACCGGCCGCTTCGTGGTCGGCGGCCCTGCCGGCGACACCGGTCTGACCGGTCGCAAGATCATCGTCGATACCTACGGCGGTGTGGCCCGGCACGGCGGCGGTTGCTTCTCGGGCAAGGACCCGACAAAGGTTGATCGCTCCGCTTCTTACATGATGCGCTACGTGGCCAAGAACCTGGTTGCCGCAGGCGTCGCCGAGCGGTTGGAGATCCAGGTCAGCTACGCCATCGGCGTGGCCCGGCCGGTCAGCATTGCCGTGGAAAGCTACGGCATGGGCAAGGTCAGCGACGAGTGTATCGTCCAGTTGGTCCACGATCACTTCGACCTGCGCCCCGCAGCCATCATCCGTGACCTGGACCTGCGCCGGCCGATCTACAAGGCGACGGCGGCCTACGGCCATTTCGGCCGCACCGACATTGACGCCCCCTGGGAGAGACTGGACAAGGTCGAGACGCTGCGAAAGGCCGCGGGCCTGGCCTGATGCGTGGGACGTGGTTTGACACGTGCCGCACACGTGCTGCGTGAGCCGAGAGATGTGATCTGCGAAGCGTGAGACGCCATCGCTATAGGGCGTTTCACGCTTCGTGTTTCGCATGCAGGACGGCGTGATTTGCGTCCGGTGCTTTGCGTTTCGCTTTTCACGTTCGCCTGCTGTATAATCGCGGCGCGTCTGTTATAGCACTGACGCACTACGTTTCCGTCGCGCGCCTCGGAGGCACTTACTTGCGTGCTCTGATCACCGGAATATCCGGATTCGTCGGCAGTCACCTGGCTGAGTTTTTGCTCAACCATACCGACTGGCAAGTGGCCGGCACGGTTTATGGCCGGCTCGACAATATCGAACATCTGCGTGACCGTTTGCTGATCTTTCCCGCGGAGCTCTCGCGGCTCGAAGTCACGCGCTTCATCGTCGAAGAAACGCAGCCCGACGCCATCTTCCATCTTGCAGCGCAACCTATCCCACAGCTTTCGCGGACGGATCCCTGGTTCACGCTGGAAAACAACATCCGCGCTCAGCTAAACATCCTGGAAGCGGTGACGCAGTTACGGTTGCGCAGCCGGGTCCTGGTGGTCGGCTCCAGCGAAGAATACGGCTACATTCGGCCGGAAGACCTGCCGATCGACGAAGAAACGCCGCTGCGCCCGGCGAGCGCATATGGCGTCAGCAAAATCGGCCAGGATTACCTGGGCTTGCAATACTACCTGAGCCATGGCGTGGAAACCGTACGCGTGCGCCCGTTCAACCACATTGGGCCGCGCCAACGTCAGGGCTTTGTGGCGCCCGATTTCGCACGGCAGATCGCGGAGATCGAGCTGGGCCGGCGTTCGCCTGAAGTGGTGGTGGGCGCGCTCGATGCGATCAGGGACTTCAGCGACGTCCGCGACATAGTGCGCGGTTATTACCTGGCCCTGATGCAAGGTGAGCCTGGTGAGATATACAACCTGGGGTCCGGCGAGGGCCATTCGGTGCGCGAGTTGTTGGACACCCTGATCGACTATTCTGGACATGCGGTCACCGTGGTCCAGGACCCGGAGCGCATGCGCCCGATCGATGTGCCCCGCGTGATCAGCAGTTGCGAAAAGATTCGGGCGCGCACCGGCTGGCAGGCCGAGATTCCGTTCGCACAAAGCCTGCACGACGTGCTGGACTATTGGCGCGAGCAGGTGCGAACGGGCGCATCGGATCCGACACCGCTCGAGATGCGCGCCTCTGACTTGCGGCCAGGCAGTCCGACTGCCAGAAAACCAGAAACGGGGAAGGATAGTCATGCCTAAAGCCTTGATCACCGGAATCACTGGGCAGGATGGATCACATCTGGCCGATTTTCTGCTCGAGAAGGGCTATGAGGTCGTCGGCATGGTGCGCCGGACCAGCACTATCAACTTCGATCGCATCCGGCACATCCAGGACCGTGTTACGATTGTCCAGGGCGACCTGCTCGACCAGGTAAGCATCATCCACATCCTGCAAGACCATCATCCGGAGGAGGTGTTCAATCTGGCCGCGCAAAGCTTCGTTCCCACCAGTTGGCAACAGCCGGTGCTGACCGGCGAGTTCACTGCCCTGGGCGTTACGCGCATGCTGGACGCCGTCCGCACCGTGGACAAGAACATCCGCTTCTACCAGGCCAGCAGTTCGGAGATGTTCGGCAAGGTCCAGGAAGTGCCGCAGCGCGAGACGACACCGTTCTATCCACGCAGCCCGTACGGCGTTGCCAAGGTCTACGGGCATTGGATCACCATCAACTACCGCGAGAGCTACAACCTTTTCGCCTGCTCCGGCATTTTGTTCAACCACGAAGGTCCCCGGCGCGGATTGGAGTTCGTGACGCACAAGATCACGAACAGTGTGGCCCGCATTAAGCTGGGTTTGGCCACCGAGCTACGCCTGGGCAACCTGGAATCCCGGCGCGATTGGGGTTGGGCGCCCGATTACGTACGCGCCATGTGGTTGATGTTACAACAGGATCATCCGGACGATTACGTGGTGGCGACCGGCGAGACTCATTCGGTGCGCGAGTTTTGCCAGGAGGCTTTCAGTTACGTCGGGTTGGACTGGGAAAAGCACGTGATCGTCGACCCGAACTTCTACCGGCCGGCGGAGGTTGACATGCTGGTGGGCGATCCGAGCAAGGCGCGGCGCGTGCTCGGCTGGCAGCCCTCCGTAAACTTCCGCGAGTTGGTGCACCTTATGGTGGACGCCGACCTGGCCGCGTTACACCAAACGGGGAACCACACGCCGCATGTAGGCTGACACAAAGCATAGCAACCGACCCTAGTTCGACCAAGGGGACGCAATGGACACCATCACTTTCGGGACGGACGGCTGGCGAGCGCGCATTGCGGAGGATTACACCTTCGATAACGTACGCCGCTGCACTCAGGGGTTCGCCGATTATCTGAAAGCAACCTATCCGGCCGGCCTTTCGCGCGGGGTTGTGGTCGGCGGAGATCGCCGCTTCGGGTCCGAGCACTTCGCAGCGGCAGCCGCGGAGGTGCTGGCAGCCAATGGCATCCCGGTCCATTTCTGCGGCGGTGGCGTCCCGACCCCGATCATCTCTTTCGGCGTCACCGAGCGCGGTGCGATCGGCGCGCTGAACATCACCGCGAGCCATAACCCACCCCAGGACAACGGCTTTAAGGTGCGCGACCCGAACGGTGGCGCCATCCCGCCCGAAGGATTGAAGGAAATCGAGGCACGCATCCCCGATGACATGGCCCAGGTCAAGCGCAGCGATTTTGAAGCGGGCGTGAAGGCCGAGCTGATTCACTCTTATGATCCTATTCCCTCCTACGACCGGCGCATCCGCTCCCTGGTCGACGTGGATGCCATCCGCGAGGCCGGCTTCACGATCCTGGTCGACAATATGTGGGGCAACGGCGCAGGCTTCATTTCCCGCTTCATCGCCGGTGGCGCCACCCGGATCGTCGAGTTCCACTATGAGCGCAACCCCATCTTCCCCGACATGAAGCGTCCTGAACCCATCCCGCCGAATGTGGACGCCGGACTGGCCAAGGGCAAGGAGATCGGCGCGGATGCGGTCTGCATCATGGACGGCGATGCGGATCGTTGTGGGTTTGGCGACGAGCACGGCGAGTTCGTGGATCAACTGCGCGTCTATGGCCTACTGGCCATGTACTTTCTCGAAGTGCGTGGCGAACGCGGCGCGATTGTCAAAACCTTGAGCACGACCTCCATGCTCGACAAGCTGGGCCAACGCTACGGCGTGCCGGTCTATAACACAGGCGTCGGCTTCAAGTATGTCGCGCCCGCCATGATAGAACACAACGCCATGATCGGCGGCGAAGAGAGCGGCGGCTATGCCTTCCGCGGCCATGTCCCGGAGCGTGATGGTATCCTGGCGAACCTGTACCTGCTGGACCTCATGCGCCGCACCGGCAAGAAGCCGACCGAATTGCTGGAGATGCTGTTCGGGCTGGTGGGCGGCGCACACTATTACGACCGCATCGATTTTCAGCTGACCGGCAACGAAGAGAAGCAACAATCGAAGGCCAGGCTCGACGCGGCGCAGCCGGAGACGATCGGCGGGCTGAAGGTCACGGATAAGGTTACGCTCGATGGCTACAAGTTCGTCCTGGAAGATGGCGGCTGGTTGCTCGTTCGCTTCTCAGGCACCGAACCCTTGATCCGTGTTTATTGCGAGACGACGCACGGAGACAAGGTGCAGGCGATCCTCCAGGACGGCATCAAACTAGCAGGGATAGACACGGGGACGGGTAATGAAGGTCCCGCGGCAGAGGAATGATTGTCGATACTCACTGCCACCTCGATCAGGCGCAGTTTGATGGGGACCGCCATGCGGTTATCGAGCGAGCGCAGGCCGCGGGGGTAGAGATCATCGTCAATCCGGGAATCGACCTGGAGTCGTCCCGGCAGGCGCTGGCGCTGGCAGCGCAATATCCAGGCATCTACGCGGCAGTGGGCGTGCACCCGAATGACTGCGCGGGCTTCGATGCGGCGGGCCTGGGTGTGCTGCGCGAGTTGGCGCGCCAGCCCAAGGTCGTAGCTATCGGCGAAATCGGGCTGGATTACCACTGGAAGGTTGTGCCGCACGATCAGCAACGGGCGGCCCTGCGCGCGCAACTGGCCCTGGCAGCCGAGCTCGATCTCCCGATCATTTTGCACAGCCGGGAATCTAATGCGGACCTTATGTGGGAATTGGAGCAATGGGTAAGTGTGGTACGGACGTCACCGGCCGGCAATGATATGCTAGGTGTGTTGCACGCCTTCTCTGGTGACCTGGCCGATGCTGAAAAGGCATATTCGCTCGGCTTCCTGCTCAGCCTCGGTGGCCCGGTCACTTTCGAGAACGCACGCAGGCTGCATGCCCTGGCGCCGCAATTGAGGCGTGACCGGTTGATTCTGGAGACGGATGCTCCTTACCTGACCCCACACCCGCACCGCGGAAAGCGGAATGAGCCTGGCTATCTGCCGCTGATCGCGCAGTCCCTGGCTAAGCTCATGGATACTGACGTGGAGACACTGGCGGCGCAGACTTCCGAAACGGCACTACGATTCTTCAGAATTACCCAGCAAAGGGACAGATGAGCGAGCAATTAGCCATTCTCGACCTCGTTTATGACGACCTCAAGAGGGTCGAACAGAAGATGCGCGCTATGGGCGGTGAAGCCTATGGCCCCCTGGCGGAAGCGTTTCTGCATCTACTGGGGAGTGGCGGGAAACGCTTGCGTCCGGCCCTGGCCCTGGTTGCCTACCGTTTTTTTTACGAGTCAGCGTCGGAAAAGACGATCGCCCTGGCAGCCGCCGTCGAGACCCTGCACAACGCGACCCTGGTGCACGACGATCTGATTGACGGGGCATTGCTGCGGCGGGGCGGCACAACACTGAACGCCATCTGGGGTCGGGGCGCGACCGTCCTGGCAGGGGACTACTTGTTCGCCCGCTCGGCCGGTTTTGCCGCTGAGAGTGAGAACGTGCGCGTGGTGCAGCTTTTTGCCGAAACCCTGCGCATCATCTGCGACGGCGAGTTGCGGCAGCTTTTCTCCACCGGGCAATGGCGCCAACCCGTAGAGACGTACTACAAACGCATCTCTGCCAAGACGGCGTCGCTCTTTGCGGCGGCCACGCGTTCCGCCGCTATCCTGGCGGACGCGCCGGCTGACATGGAACAAGCCTTATACGATTACGGCTACCACCTGGGCATGGCTTTCCAGATCGTCGACGACATTCTCGATTTCACGGGCGACGAGGTGGTGTTGGGCAAGCCGGTGGGCAGCGACCTGCGCCAGGGGATCATCACCCTACCGTTCTTCTATTATCTTCAAGCGCATCCGTCACCAGATGCTCTGCTGGCCACACTGGAAGATTACAAGCAGAACAATAATCACGGCAACGCCGGAGGGGCGCAGAATGCCGGCAGTGCGTCTCGCCCCAATGGTCGCCAGGATCCAATGGCCGGCGTGATCGCGTCGGTGCGCGCATCCGAGGCCATTCAGCACGCCGCCGCAGAGGCACGCGATTTTGCAGCTCAGGCCAAGGCGGACTTATTGATCCTGCCCGACGGCGAATGCCGCCAGGCAATGGAAGAGCTGGCGGATTTCGTAGTCGCACGCCAGATATAAAAGAAAGCAGCGACGAAGGGTGGTCAATCGCCCTGTTTCCCCTATGATCGACGATGCAGTCCCGGACCTGTCCATCATTACCGTCAGTTGGAACGTGCGCGACCTCTTGCGCGCGTGTCTGGCCTCGATCAAAGATAGCCCCTTGTCCTACAGCCTGGAGGTTTTCGTCGTCGACAACGCTTCGTCCGACGGCAGCGCGGACATGGTCGCGCGCGAGTTTCCCGGGGTGCATATGTTACGCAACAGCGCCAACGCCGGCTTTACCAGGGGCAACAATCAGGCGCTGGCGCTCAGCCGAGGGCGCTACGTGCTATTTCTCAACCCTGACACGCGCGTTGAGGGTGATGCACTGGCCGCGATGGTGGCATATATGGACGCTCACCCGGCAGTCGGCGCACTGGGGCCGCAGTTGCGCTATGGCGACGGAAGCTTGCAGTCGTCACGCCGTCGCTTCCCCACCTTCGGCACTGCCCTGTTCGAGAGCACCCCGTTGGCCTGGCACTGGCCGGGCAATCCCTGGGCCGCCCGCTACCACATGACGGATACACCAGACGACCAGACCCAGCCGGTGGATTGGGTGGTCGGGGCGGCGCTGCTCGTCCGCCGGGCGGTGGTCGAGCAGATCGGCGGCTTCGACGAGGGCTACTTCATGTATTCCGAAGAGCTGGACTGGTGCCGGCGGGCAGGCCAGGCCGGTTGGGGCGCTGTCTACCTGCCGGCCGCACGCGTGATCCACTACGAAGGCAAGTCCAGCGAACAGGCCGTCGCGGCCCGGCACATTCGCTTCCAGACCAGCAAACTGCGCTATTTTCGGAAATACCACGGAGCCGGTACGGCGGGCTTGCTGCGTGGTTTCCTGCTGGCCAGCTTTGCCGGCGAGTGGCTGTTCGAAGGCGTCAAATGGCTGCTCGGCTCCAAGCGCCCTCTGAGGCAACAACGCCTCTCCGCTTACAGCCAACTGCTGCGCACGGGTCTGCGCAACGCGACCTGAGCAACGTGGCCTGAGCCCAGACCGAACAGAGGTGTTATGCGCGTACTGTTCATCACCGGCGAGTACCCCCCCATGCAAGGCGGTGTGGGCGACTATACACGCGAACTGGGTCGGGCGCTGGGCGAATCAGGGGCGGACGTGTACGTCCTTACCAGCACCCTGGCCGGTGAGGACTACCTGCGGCTGTCCGGAGCGTACGAACCTACGGTGTACCCGCTGATGACGACCGGCTGGAGCCTGTGGGGCCAGGTGACGCGAGCGCTGGAAGAGGCGAAGCCGGATGTCGTCCACGTCCAATACCAGGCCGCGGCCTACGGCATGCATCCGGCCGTCAATTACTTGCCCTGGCGCCTGCGTCTGCAACGCCGGCGGCCGAGCTTTTGCACAACCTTCCACGATCTGAAGGTGCCCTATCTCTTCCCCAAAGCCGGTCCGCTGCGCTGGCAAACGATCCTTGCCCTGGCCCGCGGCAGCGATGCCGTGGTCGCGACGAATCCCATCGATTGGGCAAAAGCCGCCGCGGCAGGACTGGCCGAGCGCCTGCACCCCATCCCCATCGGCAGCAATATTGACTGCCGTCCACCCGCCGCTTACGATCGGGCGGCGCAGCGTGCCCGCTGGGGCGTCGGGCCCGACGATTGGCTGCTGGCCTATTTTGGCTTCCTGAACGCCAACAAGGGCGGCGAGACGTTGGTGCGCTGCCTGGCCGAGCTGGTGCGCGCCGGCCACCCGGCGCGCCTGCTGATGGTCGGCGGGCAGACGGGAGCCAGCGATCCGACGAACGTGGCGTACCTGGCCCGGGTCAAGCAACTGATCGCCGATCTGGAGCTAAGCGGACGGGTAGCCTGGACGGGCTTCACCGATTCGGAAGAGGTGACGGCGAACCTTCTGGCGGCGGATTGCGCCGTGCTCCCGTATCGGGAGGGCGCCAGCCTGCGTCATGGCAGCCTGATGGCGGCCCTGGCGCACGGATTGCCCATCATCACCACCTTAGCACCGGAGAGCAGCATGACCGAGCCCCTGGCCCACAATTCGGCATTTCCCACCCTGCGTGATGGTGAATCGGCGCTGCTGGTACCCGCCGACGATCCGGCTGCTACGGCCGCGGCCGTCATCCGCGCGCTGACAGAACCCGGCCTCGCCAGGCGGCTCTCCGAGGGCGCCCGAGCTTTATCCCATCACTTTGCATGGAACGCGATCGCCCGCCATCACCGAGAGATGTACCACCAGGTCACGGGCAAGGCTGGGGATTAAGAGTCTGAGAATACGAAGCCGATCATTACGCCTTCCCTTGATTGCCGATCCGGCGTGCTCAAACGGCGTGCTACCGTAGCGCAGCGCCAGTTAACGGATTCCGGCCGGCGCCCGCCGTTGCGCAAAGCCCGTGCCGGGCTGCGGCACCAAGGCTACGCCTGCCCATTCACATAGCTTAGCGAGCGCGCATAGTGCAGCAGGTGAAGCGTAACCGTCGCGGCCTCGGTCGCCTGCAGCGACAGGTCCCAGCTGCTGGACCGCCCCTGTCAAGCCTCCACCTTGATCTGCGAACATTATCTACTCAGCGCGCCAGGATGAGCGCATCGCCGGACTGCCTGGCCAAGCCGCTAACCGGCAGGCGCTCGCCGGTCTCTGGCAGATAAAAGCCGACCAGGAAGCTGACGCCGTTCCTGGCCTCGCTCAGGTCGACGCGATGCGAATCCCGCACCGCTTCGCCAACCTGCCAGGCTGTGGTCAGGTAACTGCCCCCCGCGGGGTAATCATCCGCCTGGGCGATACGCTCGCCCTGGCTGTTCAGAACGTGGACGAAAACCTTATAGCTGGCCGGCACTGGCGCACGTGGCTGCCAGTACAGATCGAGGACGAGGTCAGCCCCTTCTTGCCGGGTCTCGTAACCGATCAAAGCGATCTTGCCCCCGAAGACGGCATCGACGCGGTTTTGGGCCGTCGCCTGCCAGCGAGTATCGAACAGGGCGGCCGAACCAGTGAATAACGCGGCGCCGTAAGGGTTGATCTCGTAAACATACTCGTGCCGGTCCGGCAGTTGATAGCGTGGGAACAGCGCAATGGAGCGCTCCGCCTCCTGTCTGCCGCCCGCGGCCCAGCGCACCTCATCGAACCCCGCCTCTCCCGCATGGACGACTAGATAGCGGACGCCCTGATGCGCCAGGGCTACCAGCGCGTCGGTGGCCGGGGCCGCAGGAAACTGTTGCAGTGTGGCGTCGAGCGCCTGGTAAGCAGCCGGCGTCACGCCGCTGTTGCCGTTGACCAGCTTTTTCCAATGCAAGGTGCTGGCGTAGAGTCGTTTGCCCTCGGCATACTGGGCCCGCGGCCAAGCAAAGAGCGGCAATTCGACCACTGCGAAGTCGCCCGGCTGACGCGCCAGCCAGGCATACACCGGCGACAGGTCTTGTGGTGTGCCGACAAAGACGGTGGGGATCGGCGCGCTCCAACTATCGGCGAGCAGCGCCAGGCCGAGGCAGGCCGCCAGGCAGCCGGTGGCCAGGCGTCCAAACCGGTGCCGGACGACACCAAGCAGCCATAACGCGCCGAAACCGGCTGCTACCGCCAGGGCGAACACGGTGATCGAGACCCAGCGCGCGGGCACGCGCAACATCGAGAACTGTGGCACCAGCGCATCGATGAGCTTGTAAGGCATGGGGATCTGCCAGCTACCAATCCAGGCGGTCGGGCCCAGCGTAAATGGGATCGCGGCCAGCGCCAGCAGCCAAAAGAAGATGACATGACGTCGGGCGTCGGTCCCGGCTTTGCCCCGTAGCCAGGCGAGGGCACAGAGCGCCAGCAGCGGAGCCGCCAGGCCCGGGAAGAGCTGCAGTTCAACGTTAAACTGGGGCCTTTGACGCCACGCGGCCAGCAGATTGCCGAAGAGCCGATTGGATGCCGCCGGGCTGAGGTAATCGGCGTAGGTCGCGGCGAAATTCGTCGTGTAGCTCAGCGGGCGCTGGTCCTGCAATTCTTTGGCCTGCAGGTACGGGACCGCCAGCGGCAGGATCAAGATCAGCACCGAAAGCAGGGCGACAGCCACGGCCGCCGCAGAGCGGAGCCTAAGCCTATGTCCCGCAATGGCATAGAGCAACATGGCCGCCACCACGAAGAGTGTAAACGCGCCGATGTGCCAGCTGGTGACCAGTTGCAGCCACAAAAAGAGCCCACACCAGGCCAAGTCCCGGCGTCGCGAGCCGCGCAGATACCGCTGCAGGTACAGCGCTGTGAAGGGCAGCCATTGGGCGGTGAGCAGGTGCAGATGCAGTAACGCGCCGATGTGGTAGGGCGCAAAGCCGAAGGCCAGGCCGGCCAGGAAGGCCGGCAGCCGGCTGTGCGTCAGGTCCAGGACCAACAGGTACATGCCCAGCCCGCTCAGTACGAATGCTGACAGGAAAGCCAGGTTGTAAGTCAGAACCGGCTCGCCGCCGGCGAAGCCCAACGGCGCGGTCAGAAGCGCTGTGCCCAACAGATTTTCGGAGCCGGCCAGCATATTGGCAGCCGGAAAGAAAATATTGGCATCGAACAAGTGCAGCGGATCACGGATAAGGGCGTGCTGGTCCCAGGCCAGGATCCAAGTGTTGAGCAAGGGGTCACCAATATCGCCGGGGATCGTGCGGCGCAAGTCTTGCCATAACGGGTGCGTGACGATCAGTGTCAGCAGGAGATAGGCCAGGCCGCACCAAGCGACACGGTAACGATAGCGCGTTAGGACTAACGCAGCGTGGGTCGGCGCTGAAATGTGCATCTGATGAGCGCTTGGTTCATTACGAAGTATCGACATGGCACAGCGTCCTTGCCGCCACCGAAAGCCATATGACGCCTATGGGCCCGGCAGCCTCACCTAAGGTGCTTCCACTTCCAGCCGGCTGATACCCACAGATAGAAGCCTTGTATCAGGGTTTTGTCCGTGGGTGACATCAGCCGGGCGGGCAACAAAACCAGCCTGCAAGGTCACCTCGTTCCAGCCAACGTCGACTACAGATGCCGGTAGCTCGATTTCATGCCCCTCATGCTGCTGGTCGCAGCCACTGTGTTGGCGTCCTGGCCAAGACAGGCGGGATGGCTGTCAAGGTTACATTCCTGACGAGGAAACGCCACATCAGCGACAACTAGAAATGCCCATCGCGGGGCGTTGGTAAGACAACGGTTATGCCGCCTCCGCGGTCTGCTGCGTGGCTGGGGCGGCATCGGGTGATCGTCGCTGGCGACGATTAGCCTGTTCGGCCCGGAAGCTGGTCATGTCGGGGCCGAACTCAAGGATGGTCGAGTGGTGGACCACGCGATCGATCGCGGCGGCGGTAGTGAGCGGATCCTTGAAGATCTGGTTCCACTCCGAGAAGACCAAATTGGAAGTGATGGCGACACTACGCCGTTCATAGCGCTCGGCCAGGAAGGTAAAGAGCACCTCCATCTCTTCGCGGCTTTGTTGGACATAGCCGATATCGTCCAGGATGACGACGTCAAAGCGGTCCAGGCGGCGCAGTTCGGGTTCCAGGGCATAATCCCGCTTGGCCCGCAAGAGGCCGTCGACCAGCTTGTAGGTGGGCGTAAAGAGTACGCTGTAGTTGTTGTTGACCCACTCGTAGCCTAAGGCTGCCAGGAGATGCGTCTTGCCCGTCCCGGGCA
>JADGQF010000091.1 GCA_017882045.1 Anaerolineales bacterium | reverse complement strand
GCGTTGAGGAAATCAAGGATATCCTCATGCGGCAGATCGCGTCGCCCGTCCAGTGGGTGAAGGGGGTCGAGACGCTGTACGCCCAGGGGGTGCGCGTTTTCGTCGAGGTCGGGCCAAAGAAGACCCTCAAAGGCTTCGTGGACAATGTGCTGGCCGCTAAGCCCGGCATCGTATCGCTCTACACCAATCACCCCGACTTCGGCGACATCGCCACCCTGAACCAGGCGCTCTGCGGACTGTTCGCGGCCGGTTACGTGCCGGCCTCTGTCCAGGTCGGCGCGCTCGAACCGGCGCCGGTCGTTTCGGCGGCCCAGGCCGCTTCGGCGGCGCAGGTCGCCCGACCCACCAACGGGCGCCGGGCTGCGCTCCCCGAGCCGGCCCTATCCGCCCTGTTACCAGCAGGACAAGAGACGGAGACCATGCCACAATCCAACCCATCCGCTTCGACAGAAGCCCTGGTGCAATTGCTGACCGACGCGCTGCAGCGGGCGGCGCTGCAAGCTGCCGGTCCCCTGCGCCCGGGGAACGACGACTCTCGACCCAGCCCTGCGGCCGGCGACCGCGCCGGTGACCAGCCCGGTCACCGGTTAGAAGAACGGGCCGCCCTGCGGCCGGATGACCGGAACGACGTGCCCAAAGGCTCGGTGGTCATCAGTGGCACCGGGCTCGGCCTGCCGGGGGCTAAGAAGCGGCTGATGGACCCGGACAACGCCTTGCGCCTCCTGCGCGGCGAGCAGTTTGTCGACCTGATCCCCGAGGGCGCCCGCAAGGCGATGGTCAACAAGCGCATCACCCGCCTGGTGAAGGCCGAGGACGGCGGCGGCAGCTTCGAGACCATCACTGACCCGTCGGAGGTCATCAAGCTGGCCGGGTGCCCGGGACCGTTCGACCTGGCAGAGGAGTACGGCGTCTCGGAGAAGCTGATTGAGGCGCTGGACCTGACCACGCAAATGGCAATGGCCGCCGGGCTGGACGCCCTGCGTGAGGCAGGCATACCGCTCGTGCAGACCTACAAGCGCACCAGCAAGGGCACGCACCTGCCCGATCGCTGGATGCTTCCGCGCGCGCTGCGCGACGAGACCGGCGTCATCTTCGCCAGCGCGTTCCCCGGTGTCGACCGGCTGACCGACGAGTTCCGGCGCTACTACCAATGGGAGCAGCGGCAGGCGCAGTTGGCCATGCTGGAGGACCTGCGGCAGTACATGGCCGACCAGGGAAGCCTGCAGGAGATCAACCGGCGCATCGCCGACCTGCGCGAGACGATGGAGCGCGAGCCGTACGTCTTTGACCGCCGCTTCCTGTTCCGCGTGCTGTCGATGGGCCACAGCCAGTTCGCCGAGTACATTGGGGCGCGCGGGCCGAACACACAGGTCAACGCGGCCTGCGCGACGACGGCGCAAGCCATCGGCGTGGCCGAAGACTGGATCCGCGCGGGACGTTGCCGGCGCGTGGTCGTGATCGGCGCCGACGTGGCAAGCAGCGACAACATGTTGGAATGGATCGGCGCGGGCTTCCTGGCGGTCGGCGCGGCCGCCACCGAGGACCGGGTTGACCAGGCGGCCCTGCCCTTCGACCGCCGCCGCCACGGCACGATCATCGGCATGGGCGCCTGCGCCCTGGTGGTCGAGGCCGAGGACGCGCTGCGCGAGCGCGGCATGCGCGCTATCGTCGAGCTGCTGAGCTCCGAGATCGCCAACAGCGCCTACCACGGCACCCGGCTGGACGTCGAGCACATCCAGATGGTGATGGAGCACCTGGTGCGAGCGGCGGAGCGCCGCTTTGGCATCAACCGTTTCGCCATGGCCCAGCAGATGGTCTTTATGTCGCACGAGACCTACACCCCGGCCCGCGGCGGCAGCGCGGCGGCGGAAGTGGTCGCGTTGCGCAAGACCTTCGGCGAGGCGGCCAACGACGTGGTGGTGGCCAACACGAAGGGCTTCACCGGCCACCCTATGGGCGTCGGCATCGAAGACGTGATTGCGGTCAAGATCCTGGAGCATGGGATCGTGCCGCCGGTGCCCAACTTCAAGGAGGTCGATCCCGACCTGGGCGTCCTGAACCTGAGCCGCGGCGGGCGCTACCCAGTCAACTATGCCCTGCACCTGGCAGCAGGCTTCGGCTCGCAGATCGCCTTCACCCTCACCCGGCGCATCCCCGGTGGCCTGGACCGGGTGGACGACCGGCCGCGCTACGAGCGCTGGCTGGAGAACGCCAGCGGCTACGACCGGGCCGAGACCGAGGTAGTCAAGCGCGTGCTGCGCGTCAAGGCTCAGGGTGCGCCCGTGCGCGCGCCGGCCGGCAGCGACTGGCAGCACGGCCAGGGCCCGGTGCTGCGCGCAGCCGCGCCCGGCGAGGTGCCCGGCGCTGCCTACCGCCCCGCGCGTCTAGCCGCGGTCGCGCAAGCGCTGGGCGGAGGCGTGGCGGCTGTGACGCAGGCGGCTCCTCAGCCGGCAGCGGTGACGGCCCAGGCCGCCGCCCCAAGCCTCCGGGCAGCACAGGCTACGTCTACGCCGCCGGCCGCGCCGGCTGCAGCCCCCACCGTTTCCGCTCCGGCGCCGGCAGAAGCGCAATCCGCCGCGGCGGCAGACATGGCGAGCCGGCCCGGCCGGGTCACGGAGCCGGAACCAACTGCGCCGGTCCTCGATCCGGTCGTGGCGCAGGTGCTAAGCATTGTGGCAGCCAAGACCGGCTACCCGACGGACATGCTGGACCTGGACCTGGACCTCGAGGCCGATCTGGGGGTCGACACGGTCAAACAGGCCGAGACCTTCGCCGGAGTGCGCGAGGCCTTCGCCATCCCCTTCCAGGAGAGCCTGAGCCTGCGGGATTACCCAACGCTCAATCATGTGATCGGCTTCGTCTATAGGATGCGGCCCGACCTGGCGATCCAGACGGCTGGGACACCGGAGCAGGAAAAACACCGCGCGGCAGAAACCGGCCCGACGCAGGCGCCCCTGGCGGAAGCAGCGCCCGGCTCCCAGGCAGCGGGACCGGCCAACGATCAGTCGAGCGGCGGAACGGGCGACGACGTGGTTCGGGCGCAGGTGCTGGCCATCGTCGCCGAGAAGACCGGCTACCCGACGGACATGCTGGACCTGGACCTGGACCTCGAGGCCGACCTGGGGGTCGACACGGTCAAACAGGCCGAGACTTTCGCCGCAGTGAGCGAGGCCTTCGCCATCCCCTTCCAGGAGAGCCTGAGCCTGCGGGATTACCCAACGCTCAATCATGTGATCGGCTTCGTCTATAAGATGCGGCCCGATCTGGCGATGCAGGCGGCCGGCAACTCACAGAGCGGCAGTGCACAAAGCGAGAGCACAACGGACGCGGCAGGCGCCGAGGCGGGCGCAGCCGCACCGGCGGCTTTGACGGCGGACGCGGCGGCCAGCCTGGCGTCATCCCTCGCCGAGGCGGACCGCATCCCGCGGCGCGTGCCGGTGCCCTCACTGCGACCGTCGCTGGAGCTGTGCAAGTCGACCGGGGTGACGTTGGGCGGCGGCAGCCGGGTTGTGGTGGCCGCGGACCGCGGTGGAACCGGCGAGGCGCTGGCCGGGCGGCTGCGGGGGATGGGGATAACCGTCCTCATGCTCGACCCGGCCGGCGAGGCGGCGGCGTTGGAGACGCAGCTCAAGACGTGGCTGGGCGAGGCCCCGATCCTGGGCATCTACTGGCTGCCGGCGCTGGACGTCGAGCCGGCCCTGGAGGAACTGGACCTCCCCGCCTGGCGCGAGCTGCTGCGGCAACGGGTCAAGAACCTGTACGCCAGCATGCGGGTCCTGTACGACTCGGTGGCCGGGCCAGGCGCCTTCCTGGTGGCCGGCACGGCGCTGGGCGGGCTGCACGGCTACGGTGTCGAGGGTGCGAGCGCGCCGCTGGGCGGCGGGGTCAGCGGCTTCTGCAAGGCCTACGACGTCGAGCAGGGCCTGCGCCCGCACGGCAAGGGCGTGCTGGTCAAGGTCGTCGACTTCGAGGCGGGACCCCCCTTCGCTTCCACCGCCCAGGACGCCGCCACGCGCGCCGGGCGCCTGATCGACGAGACGTTGGCAGACCCGGGGATCGTCGAGGTGGGCTACCATGCCGGCCTGCGTTACACCGTGACCCTGGTCGAGCGATCGGCCGCCGAAAGCGCAAACGGAGCGCCCGCCCGCGAGCTGAACCCGGGTACCGTCTTCCTGGTCAGTGGGGCAGCCGGTGGGATCACCAGCGCGATCGTGGCCGACCTGGCGGCGGCCAGCCGCGGTGTCTTCTACCTGCTGGACTTGGCGCCGGCCCCGGCGCGCGGCGATCCGGAGATCGCACTGTTCCGGACGGACAAGGAAGCGCTGAAGCGCAAGCTCATCGAAGAAGCGCGCCAGCGCGGCGAGCGGCCCACCCCGGCGCAGATCGAACGCGCGCTCCAGGGGATCGAACGCCGCGAGGCCGCGCTGCGGGCGGTTGAGGCGGTTGAGGCCGCGGGCGGCCGGGCGCACTACTTCAGCCTGGACCTGCGCGACGGCGCCGCGATGGCCGCCGTGATGGAGCAGGTGCGCCGGGAGTGTGGGCGCATCGACGTGTTGGTGCATGCGGCAGGGCTGCTGGTGGACCGCACGCTGCCCAACAAGGAGCCGGCCCAGTTCGACCTGGTATTCGACGTCAAGGTCGACGGCTTCTTTAACCTACTGCGCGCGGCCAGCGGGCTGCCCATCGGCGCGACCGTCGCCTTTAGCTCGGTGGCGGGCCGCTTCGGCAATAACGGCCAGAGCGACTACAGCGCCGCGAACGACCTGCTCTGTAAGCTGAGCGCGAACATAAGGGTCTGGCGCCCGGATACCCGGGCGATCGCGCTTGACTGGACGGCCTGGGCCGGCATCGGCATGGCCGCGCGCGGCTCGGTGCCGCAGATCATGGAGTCGCTGGGCATCGACATGCTGCCGCCGGAGGCCGGCATCCCGGCCGTGCGCCGGGAATTGCTGTGCGGCGGGCAAGGTGAGGTGTTAGTGGCCGGAAGGCTGGGCGCCTGGCTGGAAGAACGAGATCCGACCGGCGGGTTGGACACGGCACGCGCCGCCGCCTACCTGGCCGAGCGCCGTCCCTGCCTGCCAATGATCGGCGAGATCAAGATTGCCGGGCAGTACAGCGACCTGCAGGTCGAGACCGAGCTGGACCCGAAGCAGCAGCCGTTCCTGTACGATCACGCGCCGGACGCCGGCACTCCCTGGCTGCCCGGCGTGATGGCGACGGAAGCGCTGGCGGAGGTCGCCAGCCTGCTGGCGCCCGGCTACAGCGTGGCTGCGGTCGAGAATGTCCAGATGCTGGGCGCGCTCAAGTTTTTCCACATGGAGCCGCGCACCCTCTACATCAGCGCACGCGTGACGACCAACGGGCCGGCCGACCCGGCGATCGGTGGCCGCGAGCTGATCGCCTACGCCGTGCTGCGCTCGGTATCAAGACCGGCCAAAGACGGGCTGCCGCCGCAGGTCAAGGAGCACTTCGTCGCAGAGGTGCGCCTGCGGTCGCAGGCGCTGCCGGAGCGTCGCATCCAGTTTTCCCCGCCGGCCGAGCATGTGCTGCCAATCGGCGCGCCGGACATCTACAAGGTCTTCTTCCACGGTCCGGCCTACCAGGTGGTGGAACGCGCCGGCGTGGAGCCCGGCACGGCCCTGGGCCTGGTGAGCCGGGCGATGCCGGCCGACATCATGTCGGCGGAGACCGGTTGTCCTGACGGCACCGCCACGCTGATGGCGCCGCGCCTGCTCGAAGCGTGCTTCCAGGTGGCGGCGCTGTGGAGCGTGCGCAACAAACAGGCTATGGCCTTCCCGTTGGGGATCGACTCGGTGACCGTCCACCGGCAACATGGCCAGGCGGATGGGCGGCGACTGTACACACAGGTCAGCACCGACGACGACGGCCAGACTTTCGATGGCCAGGTAGTGGACGAGGAAGGCCGGCTGTATGTGGACCTGCGGGGCTACCGCACGGTGACCCGGCCGGGCGTGACCCTCGGCTGAGTATGCTCTACTGGCTGCTCCGTTCGACTGCCGATCACCCCGCCCTGGGGCGGGGTGAAGCGCCGCCGGGCCTGCTCCATCCCCAGGAGGAGGCCCGGCTGGCCGCGTTGCGCGTGCCGAAGCGGCGGCAAGACTGGCTGCTGGGTCGTTGGACGGCCAAACACCTGCTCCAGGGCTGGCTGGAGGCGGCAACCGGCGAGCGGCCGCCGCCGGACCGGCTGCCGGTCCTTGCCGACCCGGACGGAGCGCCCTACGCGGCGCTGGCGGGGCGGGGGCCGGAGCCCCAGCCGCAGCGCCTGGCCACCAGCCTCTCCATCAGCCATTCCGGCCAGTGGGGCTTCTGCGCGCTGTGCGACGACGCGGGGCGGACGGTGGGCGCGGACATCGAGCGCATCGAGCCGCGTGCCCACGGGTTCGCCGAGACGTTCTTCGCGCCCGCCGAGCTCGCGGCGCTTGACGCGGCCAGTCCCGACCAGCGCGACGTTCTGATCACTGCCACCTGGTGCGCCAAGGAAGCGGTGCTGAAGGCGCTGCGCCTTGGGCTGCGCGCCGACACGCGCCGGGTCACCTGCCGGCTGGCGGAACCAGGCGCGCCCCCGCGCCAATGGTCCCGGCTGTTCGTGAAGACGGGGCCGGTGCTACAGCCGGCCGGCGGGCCAACTGACTTCGCCGGCTGGTGGGCGATCAACGAGGGCTACGCGCTGGCGCTGGTCGTGGCCGGGCGGGACCTGCTCACAGACCTCCCCCCGCCGGCGCCCTTCGAGATGTAAGACTTCCCCTCGCCGGCCAACAAAGACTTCAATGCGATATGTCATTGCTCAGTGAATTGGTTTGGGTAAGCGTTCAATGAAAATGTCAGGGTAGGGCCGGCCTACTGGATGAGCCGGACGCCAGTATCGGAGTCAGTCGCGGGAGACGAAGCGTGCCGGGCAAGGGCCATGTTTTGTCGCGCAAAGGGCCAGGCATTTCTCGCCTCAAGGAAACTGCCTTGGGTTTCATCTGCAGGGTCCTTATCTGCGTCCACATCTACTGATACTCGACCACCGCCGCGATCGCAGCCGCGATCTCCTCCATGATGGCGGGCGCCAATCGACCGATGTGCTGGATGAACCGCTGAACGTCCATTCCGCGGAGCTGCAGCACGTGTCAACGGCCGACTCTTTGGTCAGGCCGTTGACGGCATCAGGTATGAGGTGGACGTGCCAGTAGCTCGAGGTGAAAGCCGGCTTCCAGCCAGTGATCGGCGCTACCAGCTTGATGGGCAGTCGCCCAACGGCATCGGAGCTCACGACCACTGCGGGACGCTGTTTCTGGATCTCGGCGCCGCGGGTCGGGTTGAAGTCGACGAGCCAGACGTCGCCACGCCTGGGCAACACATGGGGGACACTGGGCGGCGGCTCGCTAGTACTCGACAAGGTCGCCCCCTTCCACGTCCCGCCACTCAGTATCTTGAGCATAGTGCTCTGCCAGCTTCTCGGCCTGTTCAGCCAGGAGCCGCCGACGTTCTTCCAGAGGGAGCTTCATAAATGCCCGGCGTTCGATGATCGGTAGCGGCAACTCCATATCTACTCGCTCAGCAAGCATCGCCTCAGCCTCGTCTTTGCCAACCAATCCCTCGGCGAGGGCGCGAAGCACGCCCTCGCGCATCCATTGTGGCTGTTCGGCCGGCAATTCCATCGGCTCCTCCTTGCGCCATCCCAGACGGTTGATGTCAATGCACCACTGCCGGTTGTACGCGTCGGTGATGATGCTCAGGTCCTTCAGACGGAACAACAGAGCCTGCAGACTGAGGCCGAAACGCCGCTTGAGCAATAGCAGTTCCTCGGGCTGGATGAAAGCCCGCCTGCGACCCACTTCGCGTATCAGGACATCCGCCGGGGCAAGTAAGGCCGCCCCAAAGCGAAAGGCAGCGCGTTCCTGATCCACATCCTCGGAGATGTCGAGCAGCAGGTGACCCAGCTCGTGACCCAGGCTGAGGCGTCGCCGTCCGCCCGGAACACCTTTGCGCGACACCACAGCGGCCGCCCGCGCACGATGCTCGCTGTCATAGGCAACTGCCGAGATACCGTCGAACTTTTCGCCCGCCTTGATTTCCAGCACGTGAACGAAATGATGTTCCAGAACATCCGTCAAGTTGCCTATCGGGTCGCGACCGAGTTGCCATTCGCTGCGCAGCTTATCCGCGGCATCTTCCACATCGTCGCCCTTGTGAACTTCGAGGCTTTGCACTGGCAGGGACACTTCTTCTGTGTGCCCGAGCAGTTCCTGCAATCGCACGCGCATACCGAGACTCTCGGCCACAAGCGCCTCCACGCGCGCCTGCTCGCCCTTAGCAAGGGCTGATCCCTTGCGGTAAGCGATGAACTGAACCTCAATGTCGGGTTCGCTCAAGAGGTAGGCGGCTTTCACTCCCAGAGCTTCTGCCAGCCGGTTGAGCACAACCGGCGAGGGGCGCGCAGTGCCTTGCTCATACTTCGACAGTGCCTGTTTTGTGACGGCGCCGCCGATTGCTGCGGCCAAAGCCTCCAATGAAAGGCCACGAGCCAAGCGCAGTTGTCGCAGACGCTGGCTGATCATGGTCTTCCTCCTTTCCTACCTGGTGGAATCGTGTGCCTGGTTGACAAGTATATACGAATATTGCTGAATTGTCAACCAAGGGGGAATGGTTGGGAGAATCCTGGGTATAGCAAGACGTCAATATTGACAGCCCCATTGCCCAAGAGTAGAATCTGCTCCAGGCTGGCAGGACAACAGCGCAAGTTGCTAGTTCGCTTGTCCCCAACGAGAGAGGATTCGAGTGGGCCAACTACAAACTCAAATAAACCTCTGTCACCATTTCCCTCTCCTTCTAAGCCGGTCCGCGTTCAGACTCTTTCGGCCCAAACCGGATATTTTCGCCAGAGGAGGTGTCCATGCGTAAGATCACCATGCTTGGCACGGGATTTATCAGCGACTTCTACGCGATGTCCTTGCTGGGACAGCGTAGTCGCGACACGATCCTGAACGTGGGCGGCCACACCGAAGCCGGCACGCAAGCCTTTGCCGCCAAGTGGGGCATTCCCCGCTGGTCCACGAACCTGGCCGAGGCGATCAACGACCCCGAGACAGACACGGTGGTGATCGGCCTGCCCAACTATCTACACAAGGAAGCGGCCCTGGGGGCGGCGCAGGCGGGCAAAGCCGTGCTCTGCACCAAGCCGCTCGCGATCAGCGGCGCCGAAGCCAGGGCAATGCTCGAGGCGGTCGAGAAGGCCGGTGTCTTCCATGGCTACTTGGAGGACCTGGTTTACACGCCCAAGACCCTCAAAGCGGTCCAGGCGGTCAAGAATGGCGCGCTGGGCAAGGTGCTGTGGGCACGCTCGCGCGAGGCCCATCCGGGGCCGCACAGCGACTGGTTCTGGAACAAGGAGCTTTCGGGCGGCGGGGCGATCGTCGACATGGGCTGCCATTGCATCGAGATCAACCGCAACTTCATCGGCAAAGACATCCGGCCGGTCGAGGCCATGTGCTGGGCCGGCACCCAGGTGCATCCCATCGAGGCGGAAGACAGCGCGGTGGGCCTGGTGCGCTATGAGAACGGCGCCATCGGCCAGTTCGAGGTGAGCTGGACCTTCCGCGGCGGGATGGACCTGCGCGACGAGGTCACCGGCACCCAGGGCACGATCTGGCTCAATCACTGGCTGCGCACCGGGTTCGAGATGTTCACCGCGGTGGGCCAGGGCGGCTACGTGGCCGAAAAGGCCGAAGGTGAAACCGGATGGCTGTTCCCGGTGGGTGATGAGCCGGGCTCGCTGGGCTACACGCCGATGTTCGCCGAGATGTTCGATGCGGCCGAACGGGGCGCCCTGCCCATGGAAACGTTCTACGACGGCTACGTGGTTAACTCGATCATCGACGCGTGTTACAAATCGGCCCAATCCAAGAAATGGGAACCGGTGCAGCTAGACATCTGGCGCGGCGCAACGGGCGTCTCAGCCAGCGTCGGCCAGGTTGAGTACGATGCGCAATACTGGCTGATGAAGAGCGAGGTGATGCCCGACGGCAAGACGAAGGTCATCTTGAAGGACAAGCAGACCGGCCAGTTTGTTCAGAAGGTGAATCCGTAAGGAGGTGGTCTCAGAAAAACGCTCATATATCATCATCGTCGTGTTCCGTGATCGGTCCGTTAGAAGATTCTCTTGGAGGAGAACATAACATGTCAAGGCAAACAAGCACTCTGAGCCAGGTTCTGGCGATTCTCGCCGTCCTGGCGGTCCTCGCCGGGTGCGCGACTGCGCCCGCCGCGCCCACGTCTGCGCCTGCTGCGCTCGCGCCCGCCGCAACTGCGGTACCGCCCACCGAAGCGCCGGCCGCCACCGCGGCCCCGGCAGCCACCGCTGCGCCCACCGAAGCGCCGGCCGCCACCGCGGCCCCGGCAGCCACCGCTACGCCCGCCGCAACGGAAGCCCCGGCGGCAACGGCTGCGCCGCTGGCCAAGAAGTTCACCATCGGCATCTCGAACCCGTTCATCAGCTCCGAGTACCGCACGCAGATGATCCAGGAGCTGAAGGACGTCAACGCCGAGTACATGAAGGCCGGCGCCACCAATGACCTGGTCATCGAAAGCGCCGACACCGACGTCGCCGGCCAGATCCAGCAACTGCAGAACCTGATCAACAAGAAGGTCGATGCGATCCTGGTCAACCCCGGTGACGTGAACGGCCTCAACGCGACCCTCGAAGACGCCATCTCCAAGGGCATCCTGGTCATCTCCGTCGACCAGGCCCTGCAGGCCAAGGGCGTCTACGACGTCGGCCTCGACCAGTACCAGTGGGCCAAGACTTCCGCCGATTGGCTGGCCACGAAGCTGGGCGGCACGGGCAACATCATCGAGATCGAAGGCGTGCCCGGCAACCCGGCCAATGCCCTGCGCATGGGCGCCGTCGACGACGTCCTCAAGAACTACCCCAACATCAAGCTCCTGGCCAAGGGCACCGGCAACTGGGATGAGGCCACCGGCCAACAGGTCATGTCCAACTTCCTGGCCTCCTTCCCTAACATGACCGGCTACTGGACCCAGGACGGCATGGCCATCGGCGCCATGCAGGCCCTCCTGGCCGCCAATCCCGCCAAGTGGCCCGTTGGCGTCGGCGAGGCCCGCTGCCAGTTCCTGCAGCTCTGGGATCAGCGCCTCAAGCAGGATCCCACCTTCGATACCATCGCCGTCGCCAACCCGCCCGGCGTCTCCCCGACCGGCCTGCGCATCGCCGTCAACATGCTGATGGGCAAGAAGGTCGATACCTCCAAGCTGGCTGGCCCCGGCAACATGCAGTTCGTCCTGCCCATCCCGGTCACCGTGACCAAGGATAACTTCCAGCAGGTCTTCTCCACCCAGTGCGCCGGCAAGCCGCCCGCCTACTTGCTCGACGGCATCATGACCGACGCCGAAGTCCAGCAGTTCTTCCTGAAGTAAGCGAGGTAAGTCGTGACTGTGTCGCTTTCCGCCCGAAACATTGTCAAGCACTACGGGGGCGTGGTCGCCCTCGCCGATGCCAACCTGGACGTGCAATCCGGGGAGACGGTGGCACTGATCGGGGCAAACGGAAGCGGCAAGAGCACGCTCAGTAAGATCATCAACGGAGTAGTTGCCCTCGATGGGGGGCAACTACTCCTGGATGGGGATCCGATCCATCTTTCGTCCCCGCAGGCCGCCAAAAAACTTGGCATCAGCACAGTGTTCCAGGAACTCTCTCTGATCCCGCAAATGACGATCGAGGAGAATATCTGGTTGGCGCGCGAACCGCTGCGAGCCGGCCTGGTCGATGCCCGCACGCTACGCAAACGGACGGCAGCCCTGCTGGCCCTGTTTGAGGGCACCTTCAGATCGTCGCTGCAGGCGGACACGCCCATATTGGCTCTGCCACCCGACGAGAAACAGATCATCGAAATCCTCAAAGCGATCAGTTTTGACCCGCGCCTGATCATCCTGGATGAGGCGACCGCCAGCCTGGACAACCGGCAGGTCGAGCGCCTGTTCCAACTGGTCACGCAATGGAAACGGGCCGGCAAGGCCATCATCTTCGTCTCGCACCGCATGGAAGAGATCTTCCGCGTGGCGGACAACTACTCGGTGCTGCGCAACGGGGTTACCGTCGGCGCGGGGCCGATCAAAGGCGTGAGCGAGCGCGGCCTGGTCGAGCTAATGGTCGAAAAAGCGGCCACGACCGGCACGATGAGGCGTGACCGGCAGGTGTACAGCCAGCCCATCGACCACAAGCTCCGGCTGGAGGTCAAAGATCTCCAGACAGACGTGCTCAGAGGGGTGAGCCTGCAGCTTAATGACGGCGAGTTGCTGGGCATCGGCGGGCTAAAGGGCCAGGGCCAGCGCGATCTGCTGCTGGCATTGTTCGGCGACATGCCCTATTGGGGAGAGGTGACCCTCTCCGGCGAGCCCGTGCGTTTCAAACACCCCAACCAGGCGATCAAAAAGGGGGTCGCGCTGGTGCCGGGCGAGCGCGCCAAAGAGGGTCTGCTCTTCATCCGCTCCATCCTGGAGAATATGCTGGCGCCCTCCTGGAAAAACTACGGTTTTCCGCTGCGCATGGGTCGCGCCCGCGCCGACGCGCTCAAGGTCGGTGCCAGCCTCGGCCTGAAGATGGCCGGGTTGGACGAGCCGGTCAGCAGCCTGTCGGGCGGCAACGCCCAGAAGGTGGTGATCGGCAAGTGGCTGCTGCGTGATCCCAGGCTGCTGTTGCTCGACGATCCGACCAAGGGCGTAGACGTCGGCACCAAGGCGGAGTTTTACAAGCTGCTGGCCCAGTTGTGCGCCCAGGGCACGGCGATTTTGTTCTACAGCAGCGACGACGAAGAGCTGCTCGGCCTGTGCGACCGGGTCCTGGTGCTGCATGACGGCATCATTCGCGCCGAGCTGAGCGGGACGACGCTCACCAAAGCCAACCTGGTCGCGGCCAGCCTGGGCGCATCGGACGAAGGCGCCGCAGCTGCGCCAGGGACCCGCCCGGCCGAGAGCGTCCCAAGCCAGCGGGTGCAATGAACAAGTTCCGCTGGTCAACCTTCAGCGCCCGGCGCCCCTACCTGTTCACACTCCTGCTGCTGGTCGTGTGCATGGCGGTGAATTTCGTTTTCCAACCCGGTCTGTTCGAGCGCAACACGCTCAACAGCAACATGCGGGTCTTTCTGCCCTCGATCTTGCTGGCCGCGGGACAGGCAGTGGTCGTGCTGGCGGGTGGGATTGACATCTCTGTCGGTGCGATCCTCTCGATCGTGAACACCATCCTGGTCACCCAGCTCGGCGCCGGGGCGTCGACGGGCAGGACTGCCGAGTTGCTGGCCTTCGTGCTGGTCATCGGCATGCTGGCCGGGGCGATCAACGGCTTCTTCATCGCCTACCTGCGCCTGCAGCCGATCATCACCACCTACGCCACCAGTTTCTTGTTCGGCGGGATCGCCCTGGCCATCCTGCCCTATCCGGGCGGGGCCATCCCGGCCGCGCTGGCCACGTTCTACCGCAACACCACACCGCTCGGCCTGCCGCTGGCGTTCCTGGTGATCTTCCTGATGCTTGCCGCCTGGGCCCTCACGCAGCGCACACGTTACGGGCGCTACCTGTATGCGGTGGGAGGGCAGCCGGATGCGGCGTATGCCACCGCGGTGCCCGTCAACGGGGTCCAGTTCAGCACCTATGTTGTCTCGGGCTTCATGGCCGCGCTAGCCGGCATTGCCATCACCATGCTGACCAGCTCGGGCAGCGCGGGCATCGGCGACGCGTTGACGCTGACTTCGATCTCCGCGGTGGTCATCGGCGGCACGGCGCTGCGCGGCGGCGTCGGCGGGGTCGCCGGCCCCATCCTAGGCGCGGTGATCCTCGGATTCGTGCGCAACATCATCTCTTTCGCCAACGTCAGCCTCTGGTGGCAGACCTTTGTCAATGCGGCCATCATCGTGGTGGCCCTGGCAGCCCCCGGCATCATCGATCTCTTCCGCAGGGTGGTCTATGAGAACATTAAAGATATCCCCGCCGCTCGCCGCCGTAGTGCTGGCGGTCATTCTGTTCCTGGCCAGCGGCCTGCTGCCTAACGGCTACGGCAGCGACACCTCGGTCGCGCTGGCCCAGGCGACGAACATCATCCGCCTGTCGGTCTTCCTGGGCATCATCGCCGCCGGCCAGACGCTGGTCATCATCAGCGGCAACGAAGGGATCGACCTGTCGGTGGGCGCGGTTGTGACGCTGACCGCCATCCTGTCCTACGTCATCGCGAATGGCAATGACAGCCGGGTGCTGCCGGCGCTGGCGGTAGCGGTGTTGGTCGGCGCGGCGATCGGCCTGCTGAACGGCGCGGGCGTCATCTTCCTGCGCATCTCACCGCTCGTCATGACGCTGGGCATGTCGGGGGTGATCACCGGGCTGATCCTGGTCGCGCAGCACGGCAACGTGGTGGGCGCGGTGGCCCCGATCATGACGCGCATTATAGCCCGCCCGCTGGTATTCGGCATCCCGGGGGCGATCATCATCTGGCTCATCTTCGGCATCCTGATGTGGTTGCTGCTGGAACGGACGCAGTTCGGCAAGAACCTGTTTGCCATCGGCGTCAACCGGGTCACGGCGCGCCTGTCAGGCATCGACGTCACGCGCATGTCGGTGGCGACTTACGCCCTGGCAGGGGCCCTGGCCGGGTTGGGCGGTTTCCTGGTGGTCGGGAACACGGGCGTGGTGTTCATCAATATGGGCAACTCGTTCCTGTTCCCATCCATCGCCGCGGTGGCTGTCGGCGGCACGCTGCTCTCGGGCGGCAAAGGCAGCTATTGGGGCAGCATGGCCGGCGCGCTCGTGCTGACCCTGCTGACCAGCCTGCTGACCACCATGCAGATGCCAGACTCCGTGCGCCGCATGATCCTCGGCGGCACCCTGCTGGTTCTGATCTCAATCTACGGTCGGCAACGCGGCTTCCGCCAGTAGGGGAGAAAAACCATGCCACAAGACATCAAAGGGTGAGCCCGGCGGGTACGCCGGGGGCATGAGCGGGCGGAGGGGCTGGGGGAGGAAGCGCTGCAGGATATCCTGGTTCATAACCTGCGGCGCGTGCTGAGCATAGATCGGTAAGCAACCTTCGCGGCTGCGTGGTCCAAAACCGCGGCCGCTTGCGCAAAACTTTGAACCGCACTCACGCGAATGCGCTGGTTTGACAGGAAACGAAAAGTGGCATAGAATGCTGCCTGTTCCATAATGTTGCCTGTTCCATAACGCAGCGTCGAATCACGGTCATCCCATAGGCAAAATCGCATTTGTGTCACTTCTCTGATGCTAACCCGACCA
>JADGQF010000090.1 GCA_017882045.1 Anaerolineales bacterium | reverse complement strand
TGTCCATCGGCAGCGGCCGCGCCAGCGCCACGGGCTTACCGCTCAGTGGGTCGGCCACCTCGGCTGCCACGTCGCCCCGCCGCAGGATGTCGGAGCCGACAGGCGGCTGGAAGGGCATGGAGGGCAGGCCCTGCTGGGCGGCGTGGAAGCCCTGGATCATGGCCAGCGCCGGCCACTCTTCCACTTCGATCGTGCCCTGTTCCAGGGCCTGCCGGAACAGGGGCGCCAGGCCGAAGATGTCCAGGCTGCAAAAGCAGAAGGAGAGCCGGCGCACCGCGCCCGCGGCCAGCATCATCTCCAAGCCTAGCCCGCCGCCCCAACTGACGAAATGCAGATAGCGGCGCCCTGCCGCGATCAGGGCCCGCAGCGCGGCCAGGGGCAGGCGCACGAAGTGCAGGCCTCCCACACCCAGGCGCTCGCCGTCCCGTACCATGCCGGCCAGTTCCTCGACTGACACAAAGCGAGGCTCAGGCATGGGAAACCTCGGCGGCGGTCACGATCCGTCGCTGCGCCAAGTCGCGAATCTCGCCCGGGCTATAGCCGAACTCGCCCAGCACTTCCGCGGTGTGCTGGCCCAGCAGCGGCGCGGGCCGGCGGATTTCGGCGGGCGTGCCCAGGAAATTGACCGGGAAGCCCACCGCGCGTACCGTGCCCACCGTGGGGTGCTCGTAGCTGGTGATCATGCCGTTGTGCAGCACCTGGGGATCGGTCTCGACCTCGGCAAAGCTGTACACCGGCGAGCACCAGATATCTTCGGCCAGCAGGATGTTGAGCCATTCCGCGGTGGTGCGCGTGCGGAAGGCCGGCATGAAGGCGCGGCGGATATCGTCGCGGTCTTCCATGACGTTGTTGCCGTCCATGGTCTCGAAGCCGGGCACACCTACCAATCGGGCCAGCTTGTTGACCGGGTTCATGGCAATGGCGATGTAGTGGTCCGCGGTCTCGAACAGCCCGTAGGGCGCGCCCAGGTAGGGGTTGGGCATGTTGGTCTCACTGCGTTCCGGGATGCCGCCCCCATTGAGATAGGCGGTCAGTTCCTGCTGGTGCAGGTGCAGCAGCGAGCTGTACAGGTTGCACTCGATGGCCTGGCCCTGGCCGGTGCGCTCGCGGTTGAACAGCGCGGCCGAAATCGAGTAGGCGATATGCAGCCCGGTGACCAGGTCGGCCAGGCCCACCGCGGTAGCCATCGGGAAGTCGCCGCGCTTGCCGTTGAGCACCATGCCGCCGGCCATGGACTGGATCAGCAGGTCCTGGCCTGGACGATTGACATACGGCCCGGTAGCGCCAAACCCGGAACTGGAGCAGAAGATCAGCCGCGGGTTGATCTGCGCCAGCGTGCTGTAGCCGATGCCCAGGCGCTCCATGACGCCCGGCCGGAAGTTTTCGACGGCCACGTCGGCGCGGGCTGCAATGCGGCGCACGATCTCCTGCCCTTCCGGGGTCTTGAGGTTGACCGCCACGCTGCGTTTGTTACGGTTGAAGGCCAGGAACGAGACGCTCTCGCCGGCCGGGTAGAGGTTGACGTACGCGAAATTGCGCATCCAATCCCCGTTGAGGGGTTCGATCTTAATGATCTCGGCGCCCATATCGCCCAGAATCTGGGTGGCATAGGGCCCCTGGGCCAGTTGCGTGAAATCCAGTACGGTAACGCCAGTCAAAGCTCCACTCATCGACAACAACTCCAGAAAGCTTAACTATAAGTTGATATTCATGCCACTGCTCATCGGGCATGTCAACCACGGTGCCATAACGCACCACGCCGGCATTGTTGTGCAGGATATCAATACCGCCGAAGGCCCGCACGGTCCCGGCCACCAGGTTTTGCACGTCCTGCGACCGCGCCACATCGGCTTTCACAAAAACGGCTTTGCTGCCCGCTCCTCACAACTCGGGATATATAAGCGCCAGGCCGGGAACTGCCACCTGGGCCCGGGTAATATGCCAGCGGGAAAGGCCGGCGACCACCAGGGTGCGGCGGTCGGGGCCGCAAAAGGCCAGGTTGGTCGGCGCCGGCAGCGTCGTGTTCATCCAGTCAGAGACCAGCAAATCGAGCTTGCCGGAGGGCGCCAGCCGGTAGATGTGGTTGGGTGCATAGCACGAGATGTAGAGGGCGCCCTCCTCGTCAAAGGCCACGCCGTCGGGCACGGTGCGCGGCAGTTCGACCACGTCCTGCGGCTCGCCCACCGAGCCGTCGTCGTGCAGCGCCACCTTGCCCACGCCGGGCCGGGTGGAGAGCACGATGTATAGTTCGTCGCCCCGGGGCCCGAGGGCCATGCCGTTGGGGAAGGCTGCCGGCCGGTCGCTGACCATAACCGTGCGCCTGCCGGGATGGATGCAGAAGAGGCAGCCGTCGTTCTTGCCGAACTCGCCCGAGTCGGAGACGTACAGGCGGCCGGCGCGGTCGAAGACCGCGTAATTGGGGGTGCGCATCTTGCGGCCGGGCGAGCCGTCGGAGTAGACCGAGACCGAGCCGTCGCGCGTCATGCGCATGACCTGGTGCAGATTCAGATCACAGGTATAGATGTTGCCGGACGCGTCGAGGGTGACGCCCAGCGTGAAGCCCCCGGTGGCGCCGACTTGTTGGCAGGCGCCGGAGGCGAAGTCGATGCGATAGACCTGCCCGGCCTCACCGCCTGCGTACACGTAGCCATCGGGCCCCCAGGCAACACACTCCGGGTGGTCCAGGCCATCCACAAACACCTTGAACTCGTCGGTCTGCATTACCGTCCCGTCCATTACAACCTCCACTCTGGTCGCCTGCGAGACCGCCATCCCAATGATCCGGTATTCAGGTGCGATTAATAGGCCGTCCACGATACGCCGCGGCCCGCGGGGGAAAAAGCAGCCCTCCGCGGCTGGCCGGGCGCGTTCGTGGACGGCACAGTCCCTGTCAGGTACCGATTCTCAGTTGTAGTGCCCGTACTTTTCTACCAGCGGCCGCACGCGTGCGATGCGCTCGGCCCGCGCCAGCGGCGGCACCTGGTCGGCCACGCCCAGCACGTAGCGCGGCGCGCTCTTCCAGACTTCCAGTACCCGGATGACAAAGGCGTCGAACTGCTCGTCGCTGACCAGGTCGGTGAAGTAGACCCCCGGGATACCGCCCCAGATGACCGTGTCAGGGGGGACCCACTGGCACAGGTCTTCTGGCGTTATGTCGCCCACCGGCGCCGGGGTGACCGCCTCCAGCACCCTGAAGCCGGTCTCGGCCACCTCGCGGATCAGGCCGCGCAGGGTGCCGTCGATGTGCACGAACGAATACTTGCCCGCCTCGCGGATACGCTGCGCCCAGTAGGTGTCGTGCGGGCGCACCCACTTGTTGAAAAAGCGCTTGCCCACCACTTCCGACGACAGGTTCTCAGGGATCATCAGGCACTCGGCCGGCGAGCGCAGCGCGATCTCGCAGGCTTCATCGTTCTTGCGCTTGAGCACCTCGAACGTCTCGGCGAACTCGTCGGGGGCATCGGCCAGGGCATAGGTGACGGCCTGGATGCCGGCGGTGATGGCTACCAGGTCCATAAAGGGGCTGCGGGGCAGGTAGCACAACACCAGTCCGTTATCGCCCACCAGATCGTAACGCCGGGCCGCCAGGTCGTAATCGGGCTCGTAAAAGGTGTGCTCGGCGAAGTAACGCAGGGCCTTGAGGTCGCGCCAGCTTTTCAGGAAGCGCTCGGTCCAGGCGATGCAGAACGATTCGTCGATCCACCGCTGAAACTCGCGCAGCTCACCGTAGCGCGTCTTCACCCTGGTGATCTTGCCCAGGCCCACCGGTTCTTCGATGACCTCGATCCCGTCGTACACGGTACGGAACGGGAAGTAGCCTTGCAGATAGAAGCCCACGCCCAGGTCGCGGTGGTACTGGTACAGGCCGTCGCCCTGGTACTGCTGTGGCATCAGGTTCGCAACCCGCAGCCACTGCATCCAGTAGTCGAGATCGCCCATCCACGGCACCACGTCGGGTTTTTGCCTGTTCAGCACAGCCAGAACTCGGCTGCGAATATCCATGCTGTCCTTCTTCCTTCCTGCCTAGCTTTGCAGCTTGAATCGCTCGGCCGCCTCGGCCCACAGCGCCCGAATCTCGGCATCTGTGTCTGTGCCGCCCGTGTTCTCATTCGAGATACCCAGTTCGTCGATCTCAGCCAGCGTCTTGCGGGCCAGGCCGGGACAATGCGTGGCGATCTCGCGGAACAGCGCATGGCCAATCAGCACGTGGCCCAGGTCATTGGGATGGCAGCAGTCAGGGTTGAGCGTCCAGTCGGCCCAGCCCATGGCGGCCTGGACGTCCACAAAGAGCGCGCCGCAGCGTTCGGCGACCAGGCGGACGGCCAGATTGTAGACCCGCGCTACGTCGGGCGTCCAGCGGGTCCAGGTGGGCAGGGCGGCCGGATCGTTGGCGCCCCGGCCGAAGATCTGGTGATAGATGCCCAGCAGCGCCACCAGCGCGCCGGTTTCCTGCTGGATATCGGTTACGATCCGGGTCAGGTCGGCCATATAGTCTTGCACCGGCATGCCCGACCGCATGTCGTTGAGCCCTTCAGCAATCACCACCAGGTCAGGGCGCGGCTCGATGCCGTGCCGCCGATAGCGCTCCATCAGGCTGGGCTTGGCCGATTCCGCATAACCCGGGGCCCGCGGGGAGATCACCTCCGCAGGCAGGCCCCGGTTGAGCACTTCCAGTTCTTCATCCTGAAAGCGCCGCAGCAGCTCGGCAGCCACCTGGTTCCATTCGTGCTCGGGCCGGTGCGCGCACATGCCGTAGGCGATGCTGTCCCCCAGCACCACCATGCGGTGGAACGGTCCGGCTGTCAGGCCAGGCTTGGCTGACATGGGAATCAGGCCACGCCGGCCAGCGCCTTGGCGAGGCGCACGGCTGAGCTGGCATCGGGGCTGTAGCCTTCGGCGCCGATCTTCTTGCCGATGTCGTGCAGGTCGCCCTTGACGGTGCCGACCACGACCTTACCCGCCGAGACCGAGCCGCCGGCGGCGAGGTGTGGCTTGAGCAGCGCCAGGCCGGACTGCATGGCGCGGGCAGCCACCAGCATCTCGGGCACGAAGTACTCGTTCTCTGCGAACAGATCGATCTGAGCCATGATCTGGTTTTCCCTCTGCTATAAATTGATTAGCTGCTGTAGGTGCACTTCCTCGCCTCGTCGGCGAAGGCCATGACCAGTTCCGGATCCGCGTCGAAGAAGTGGTCCGACGGGCACAGGATGTAGCTGCCGCCGGCGCCGGCAGCTTCGAAGCAGCGGCGCACCGCTGCACGGGTTTCCTCGGGCGTGCAGCCGGCCAGGTAATGGCCCTGGTCAAAGCCGCCGATCATGCACACGCGGTCACCGATGCGGCGCTTGGCCGCGGCCAGGTCCACATCGCCGCCCATGCCAGGCGGGGTGAACGTTTCCATCGCGTCCGGCCCCATGCCGGCCACCATCTCGAGGATGGGCATCATGCCACCGCAGGTATGGTACGAGATGCGCTGGCCGGCCTCGTGCGCCAGGGCGATGAGCTCGCGATCGTAAGGCGCCACGAACTTCTCGAACAGCTTGGGCGAGATGACGGTGGTGGACGCCGAGCCTCCGCCCAGCTCCAGCACGTCGTAGCAAGCGCCCTTCAACGACTGGACAAAGACCTTCTTGCGGGCCTGCAGGATGCGCAGGAACGCGTGCACCCACTCCGGGTCGTCGTAGGTGGCGATGATCAGCTCTTGCGTGCCGGCCAGGCAGCAGGCATCCTGCCAGGTGCCGGGCTGGCCGAAGACGTCGAAGCAGCAGATGTGCCCGCGCACGATGCCCGTCGCGCCGTAGGCGTCCGATACCTGGTTGACCGCCACTACGTCGCACTTGGGTGCAGTGACATACTCGCCGATCAGGTCGATGTCGCGCCTGTTCTTGATCAGGTGTTCGGTGACCCAGCTTGTGTAGTCATTGGACTGGATCACCATGCTCAGCTCGCCGCGCGGGGTGATAAAGTGGTAGCGCACGGTGGTGAACTGCTGCGCCGCGATCGGTTCGGCTTCCACACGCCAGCTATCGCTCCAGATGCGCCGGCTTTCCAGAAAGCCGGGCGCGCCCTGGTTCGGATCGTAATACTCGCCCTTGCTCGTGTCGGGCCGGTGCGGCACCACCCAGGTGATGGGGTCCATATCGAAATGCTCAAAGCATTCCTGGTACGACATGCCGCCCATGTAGCGATCCAGGAAGTAGGGCATCAAGTGGTGGGTGGTAACCGGCAGGCGGTCCGGCACGCCGCGACTCAAGGCGGTGACCAGGCGCCGGCGGGATGACATTGACATAGGTTGCTCCTTGCCGCTCCCGAGGTCGGGCTCAGCCCTTCTGGTAGAAGTTCCCGCCATACTCAGCGCCCACCCGAAACATCTCCAGGATGTTTTCAATGGAGATGCCGTCGTGCAGCGAGTGGTCGGAGGCCAGCACGTAGCCGCCGCCGGGCGCCGCAATGTCGATGGCTTCGCGCACCTCTGCGGCCACTTCGGCCGGGGTGCCGTAGGGCAGGGTGCGGGAGGAGTCGATGTTGCCGATTATGCAGAAGCGCTTCCCGTACTGCTCCTTGACCGTCTGTAGGCTCATGCCCGCAGTGCGCTGCAGCGGGTGAATGGCCGAGATCTTGGTCTGCGCCAGGTCGGGCAGGTAGTCGGTAAAGCGGCCGCAGCAGTGCAGCAGCACCGGCACGCCCAGGTTGTCGACGTATTCCACCAGTTCGGCCAGGTACGGCAGGTAATACTTGCGGAAATGGGGCAGCTTCATAAAGCCGCGGGAGCTGTCGCCCAGGTCGTCGCCCAGCCAGATGGCCTCGCCACCGGCCTCCACGGCCCGCCGCGCCGCTTCCTTGTTGTACTCGTTCGACATGTGGAAGATTTCGGTCAGGAGCGACGGATCGTCATACAGGGCGAAGCAGATTCTTTCGTAGCCCATCAGCAGCCAGCAGGTGGTAAAGGGGCCGGTGATGCCGGGCGCCAGAAGCAGGTTGTCGCGCTCCATGGCCACGGCCACCTTGATCTCGTCGGCCCGGCCGGGCAGCGTGGGGTCGGGCGACTCGTAGCAGCGCCAGTCCTCGCGCGACTTGATGGGATAATCGATAGGCGCATCGATGGGCCAGGCGTACTCGGTGGTGCGGTAGGTGGTGCCCCACTCGTCCACGTAGGTATCCGCGGCCAGGTAGCGCGGCTGGAAACCGTTATAGCCGCCAAATGGCAGCCAGACTGCGTCGTGGTTCAGGGCCAGTGCGCAGGCTACAGCATCCCGGGCGTTGTAGCCGCCAGGTTTGTGGCCGATCATGGCCTCATAAATGGGCTGCTGAAACAGAAAGTCGAACATAGGCACCCGGTCGGGTTGCTGTACCTTGACCGCGGCCATAAAGCGTTCTTTGCGTGTCATCGCCATAGATCTACCTCTTCAGTGGTTAGAGCGTTCCTACTGGCGCACGAGCAGACGCTTGCGCAGCCCGTGCAGGTACACGGCGATCATCAGCATGATGCCGGTCAGCACGAGTTGCCAGGTGGTGTAGACGTTGGCCAGGCGCAGACCCTTGCCTGTAAGGCCCAGGATCAGCACGCCCAACGCGGCGCCCAACAGCCGGCCTTCACCGCCCTGCATGCTGACACCGCCCAGCACCACGGCCGTAATGACGGTGAGTTCAAAGCCCGAGGCGCCGGCGTCGAAGTAGCCGGTGCCCGTCTGGGCTGCGATCAGCAGTCCGGCCAGGGCCGCCATGGTGCCCGACAGCACAAAGAGCCCGAACTTGACGCGCTCGACCTTGATGCCCGATACGCGTGCGGCCTGCTGGTTGCCGCCGATGGCGTAGATGCGGCGGCCCATTTCTGTCTGCGTGGTGATCCAGTAGGCGACCGCGATCAGGACGATGCCCAGCACTATCGGAATCGGGACGGGGCCGATCGAGCCCTGGTAAAGTTGGATGAAGGCTGAGAAGCCGTGTTCGTCGACCACCGGAGCCTTGTTGGTCCACACATAGACGATGCCGCGCAGTGCGAACATCATGCCCAGGGTGGTCATCAGCGAGCTCATGCGCTGCACGGTGACCAGGTAGCCGTTGATGGCTCCGATGATTGGCCCGGTAAGCAGCCCCGCCACGATGCCGGCCCACATGCTGCCGGTAATGTTGAAGACCGTCACAGTGACCACGCCGGTCAAAGCGAGCATCGAGCCGATGGACAGGTCAAATTCGCCGGCCAGCATCAGCAGGGCGATGCCCACGGCCGCGATGAGGTTCGGCGAGACCTCACGCAGGAGGTCGAAATAAGTGCGCGCTTGGCGAGCCGTGGGCACCGTGACCATCAGGAAGGCCATCAGCGCCAGCAGCAGCACTGCCAGCACCGCTTCTTCGTTATTCAGGAACCACTGGGCCCAGCGCGGCCGCTCCCGCCGCGGGGTCATGGCATCGGTCATGGTCGTCATGCTGCTACTGCCTCCTCGGGCCGCCCATTGCCTGTCATCCCGGCAGCCGCCGCGATGATGCGCTCTTGCGTGGCCTCGGCTCGGGTAAACTCGCCCGTAATGCGGCCCTCGTACATGACCACGATGCGGTCGGCGATACCCATAATCTCCGGCAATTCGGTCGACATCACCAGCACGCCCATGCCTTCGTGGGCCATGCTGTCGATCAGCCGGTAGATTTCAACTTTGGAGCCGACGTCGATACCGCGAGTCGGCTCAGACAGGATCAACACCCGCGGCTTCTGCAGCAGCCAACGCGCCATCAGCGCCTTCTGCTGGTTGCCGCCGCTCAACAGGCGGATCTTCTGCCGCAGCGAGGGGGTCTTGATGGACAGGCGATGCACGTGTTCGGCTGCTGCCTGGGTCTCCGCCCGCCGGTGAATCCAGCCGCCGCTGGCGAACTTCTGCAGTGCCACCAGGGTGATGTTGGTTTGCACCGACTGGAAGGGCACCAGGCCATCCTCGCGGCGGTTCTCGGTCAGCAGTCCCAGGCCCTTGCTGATGGCGTCGGTGGGCGAGCCGGGCTTGAGGGGCTTGCCGTCCAGCAGTACCTCGCCGGTGTAAGAAACGTCGCCGAAGAGCGCCCGGGCGATGGTATGGATACCGGCGCCCAGCAGGCCAAACAGCCCCACCACTTCGCCTGCCCGCACGGTCAGGTTAAAATCGTGCAGCCGGCCGGCGCTGAGGTGGCGGGCTTCCAGCAGCGTCTTGCCGGGCCGGGCTTCGGTCTTGGGGAAGAACTCCTTCAACTCGCGGCCCACCATCCAGTTCACCAGGTCATGCGTCTGTGTCTCGGCCACAGGCTTGGTGATGATGCACTGACCATCGCGGAAGACCGTCACGCGGTCGGCCACCTGGTAGATCTCTTCCAGCTTGTGCGAGACATAGATGATGCCGCAGAGTGATTGTTTGAAGCGGCGGATGGAGCTGAACAGCTTGTCGACCTCCGCCGGGCTCAGTGCCGATGTGGGCTCGTCCATGACGATGATCTGTGCTTGCAGCGAGAGCGCCCTTGCGATCTCCACAAGCTGCTGCTCGGCCACGCGCAGTTGCCCCACCGGGGTCTGCGGGTCGATATCCAGGCCGAAGCTGCCCACCAGCTCGGTTGCGCGGCGGTTCAGCTCGCGCCAGTCGACGTTGCCGAAACGGCCGCGGGGGTAATGCCCCAAGAACACGTTCTCGGCTATGCTCAGGGTCGGCACCAGGTCCAGTTCCTGGTACACCACCTTGATGCGTTCGGCGATGGCATCGGCCGGGCTGCGGAAGTCAACGGGCTTGCCGTTGAGCGTCATGGTGCCGCCGTCGCGCTGGTACAGCCCGGAGATGATCTTGATCAGCGTTGATTTGCCCGCGCCGTTCTCGCCGACGAGGGCGTGGACTTCGCCGCCGTATAGGTCGAAGTCAACATTGTTGAGCGCCACGACACCCGGGAAAACCTTGCGGATGCCGCGCATCTCGAGGATTGCGTTCTGGCTTTGATCCATTGCGTCGCCTCCTTTGCTCCCCAGGCTCACCCTTCACCCATGGCGCGACGGCGCCGGGCATCGATCAACACCGCCAGTAGGATCAGCAGGCCGTTGACCGCGATCTGCCAGTTCGAGTTGATGCCCAGCAAGACGATGCCATTGTTGAGGGTCCCAAGCAGGAGCACGGCGAGCAGCGTGCCAATCAGAGAGCCTTGCCCACCCTGGAGGCTGGTGCCACCCAGCAGCACGGCCCCCACCACCTGCATCTCGAAACCGAAACCGGCGTTATTTTGCCCCGAGTTCATGCGGGAGATCAGCAGCACTGCGCTAAGGGCCGCAAGTGCGCTGGTCAGCACGAAACACAGCGTCTTGACGAGCTTGACCCGTACACCCGCCAGGATGGCAGCCCGCGGGTTGCCGCCTGTGACGTAGATGTGCCGCCCCAGCGTGGTACGATTCAGGACCAGGTAGAAAAGGATGAAGACGATGGCCATGATCAGTACTGGCCACGGAATGATGCTGACGAAGCCGTTGCCCAGGTCCCGAAATTCGGGCAACCCGTGCGCGTTCTGCACCGCGGCATTGGTGGAAATGTAGGCCGACCCGCGCAGGATCGAGAGCATGGCCAGCGTAACCACAAAGGAGTTGATGCGCAGGCCCAGCGTCAGCCCGGCATTGAGCAGGCCGACCAGGGCGCCCACACCCAACGCAGTGGCCAGACCCAGCGGCAGGCTCTTGCTCTGGTTCAGCATCTGCATAGCCAGCACGCCGATGAAGGCTTGCATGGAGCCTACCGACAGGTCAACCTCGCCGGCAATGATCAGCGCGGTCATGCCAAACGCAGCGATAGCTGTCATGGAGATCTGGCTGAGCAGCACCCCAATATTGCGCTGCGTCAGGAAGACAGGAGATGTCAGGCTGAGGAACAGCGAAAGGGCCACCACAAAAATCAGGAGGATGCCTTCCTGGGTCTGCACCAACCAGCGCGCCGCTTCGAGGAGGGGATTCTGGCGCCCCACAGGGCCTTCGTGTACCTGCCCCGTCTCGGCTTTGATCTCACTTTGCATGGTTCCGACATCCTTATTTAATTACGGGCACCGGGCCCGTAATCACCACATAGCGGGTTGAAGGGGGGCGGGCGCGCGGCCCGCCCCCCACTGCCTCACTTATTGGATGGGCAGCTTGGCCATGGCATCGAAGTTCGGCGCGTAGGTATCGCCGCTCTTGGTGTAGAACTGCGCCAGGTTGTCCTTGGTGATTGGCGTCGACGGCGCGACGATGTGCGCCGGGAGCTTCGCGCCGTTGAAGGCGGCGATAGCAGCGTCGATCAGCAGGCGTCCCTGGTACTCAGGGAACATGGCAGCCGAGACCTTGTAGGGGCCGCCCTGTTCGAGGGCCGACTTGCAGGCCTTGCCTTCGCAGCCGAAGCCGACGACGAGGACCTTGCTCTGGTCCATGCCGGCGGCGGTGTAAGCCTGGAGGCCGCCGAGGGCCGAGTCATCGTTGATGCCGAAGATGACGTTGACATCAGGATGGGCGGTGAGGGCATCGGCGGAGACCTTGACGGCCACGTCCTTCAGGCCCGTGCCGTCTACCGACTGGGCGACCTTGGCATCGGGCAGCACCGACTGGATGCCGGCGATGAAGCCCTTGGAGCGGGCAACGGTGGTCGAGAGGGCGGGCAGGCCGACGTCGAGGATGGAGGCCTTGCCGCCGAGGTTCTGCTTGACGTAGTTGCCGGCCCACACGCCGACCTGCTGGCCGGCCTTGAAGTCGTCAATCGAGACGAGGGTGATGCAGCCATCGGTGGGCGAGCCTTCGCAGATCACGGGCAGCGACTTGGCAGCCTTCTGGATGGTGGGGCCGGATGCCTTCTCGTTCACCGGAGTGAAGACAAGGGCATCGACGTTCTTGGCCAGGTAGTCGTCAACGGCAGCCAGCGACTTCTGTAAGTCCAGGTTGGCATCGTTGATGGTGAAGTCGATCTTGAACTCGTCGGCGCGAGCCTTTTCGCCCTTGGTCTCATTCTGGTACCACTCATGCACCAGGTAGTTGGTTACGTGGCCGATGGTCTTGGGCAGTTTCCAGCCCGCGGGCAGCGCTGTCGGGTCCAGCGTGCGGACCAGCTTCTCACCCGCAGCCGGGTCGCCGGTGGGCGCCGTAGCGCTGCCGGCGGCCGGAGCCTGGGTCGGTTGGGCAGCCAGGGCCGTTGTAGGTTCAACAGCGGCCGGAGCCTGGGTCGGTTGGGCAGCCAGGGCCGTTGTAGGTTCAACAGCGGCCGGGGCCTGGGTTGGTTGAGCGGCCGGCTGCGCGGGCTGGGCCGGGGCCTGGGTGGCAGGGGCGCCACCGCAGGCGGCCAACAACATGGCCACCAGCAGCAGGCCGGTCATAAGGATCAGGGACTGTTGGTTTCTCTTCATCATGTTCTTCCTTTTTCTCCTCGAAGATTCGAGAGTTGAGCGCCAGGTCTGGCACTCGCTTTGGATCGATGGATGAGCTGTGGTTGGCTTACCTCCTTTCGCCCGGATGTGCTGCTGCCCGCAGCCAGGAACCTGGGCAGCCCGGCCGGCAGCGAACGCGCTCAGGCGGCGCTCGTATCGTCGGCGATGATCACCTCAATCCCCTGCTGTGTGAGCGCCAGCCGGTGTTGCGGGCTCACGCCCGAGTCGGTGATCAATCGATGCAGGCAATCGACCGGCGCAACCTTAACCAGCGATTCGACCCCGATCTTGGTATGGTCGGCCAGCAGGATGACTTCGCGAGCCGCGGCGATCATCGCACGCTTGACGGCGGTTTCCTGCATGTTGGTGTTCGATAGCCCAAACTTCAGGCTCAGCCCGGTGCAGGCAATGAACGCCTGGTCGGCTCGCAGGTCTTTGAAGGTCGTCTCGGCGGCCGCGCCGATCAGAGAGCGCGATTCGTGCCGCACTATGCCTCCGGTCGATACCAGCGTGATTCCCGGCTCGCCGGCCAGCTCGCTCAGCACGGAAATCGAATTGGTGATGATAGTGATGCCCGAACGCCCATGCAGCGCTTGGGCCAGGTAAGCTGTGGTGATGCCGGCGTCGAGGATGACCGTGTTGCCGGTGTTGATGAGCCGGGCCGCAGCCCGTGCGATGGCGCGCTTCAACGCCTCAATCTCTTGCGCCAGATCATGGCTGGCGTCGACGATCTCGAGCCGGATATCTAACGCCCGGCTGCGCTCCTGCATGGCCTGGCGCATATTGCGATACCATTCGTGCGACGAGAAGACCTGCACCCAGCCGATGCGCCCGGGCAAGGGGCGGTTGCGGCAATCGTGCAGCAGCGCGCAGCCGGTACTGGCCGCGGCCAGCGTTTCGAGCACGGGCCAGTTGGAGCTCCAGGCGCCAGTGTGGGGGTCCCGCACGTAATAGCGTTCCAGGCTCTCGCGGGTCACGAGGACGTGCGGGGTCTCGACCCAGTTGGGCAGCGCGCAGCCGTGGTAGGCGCAGACGGCCGCGTCCACGCAGGCCCGACCCACCAGCTCGGGAAACATGGCAATGGCAGCACGGTACGGCCCGCCGTTCTGGAGCATGTCTTTGGTGGCGTTGCCTTCCAGGCCAAACGATACCAGTAGCAGGCGCGATTCGTCCAGGCCGGCAGCCCGGTAGGCATCCAGCGCGCCCACCGCAGAGTCGTCGTTGATGGCAAAGATGACGTTGACGTCGGGGTACACCGTGAGCGCATCCGCGACAATGCTGCGGGCCGCATCACGGAGGCCCTGGCCGTCCAGGCGCAGCAGGATCTCACTGGCGGGCAGGGTATCGGCCAGGCCGTCGGTAAACCCGCGGCTGCGCGCAGCTGTATTAGGCAGCGAGCACGAGACGTCGAGCGCCCGTACCTGGCCGCCCAGGTGCTCACGCGCGTAGCGCGCGACCCAGCCGGCCAACTCCACCCCGGCGCGGTAATCGTTGATCGCCACATAGGTGCGGGCACCGGTCAGGTTGATCGATTCGGCGATAATCGGCACTCCGCAGCGCAGGGCACGCTGGAGCAACAGGCGGGTCGTAGCGGACTCTTCGGGCGTGACAATCAGCACATCAGAGCGTTCGCTCAGAGTGGTGCGAGTTTCCAGGGATAGGTGGCTGTGGCTGCCGTTGGCCGAGACGCCCGAGTTCAACCGGATCGCCCCGCCGTGCGTTCGGCGCAGAAGTCCTGTCTCTTCGAGGCGGCTCAGGTCCCGGCGAGCGGTGATGGGCGAGCAATGGCATTGGGTTGAGATCTGCCCAACAGTTACCGAGCCATATTGCTGTAGCAAGCCCAGGATAGTAGCATCACGTTGGCTTTGCAGCACGACAATCCCCTTCGATGATCGGTAATGATCGATTGCGCCGCCGGCAGGCAACAACTCTGATTATAAGAGCATTGCAACCCGCCTGTCAATTGATCGTCATGATCGATTCTGATCGATCGACCGGCCGGGGGCCGTCGAGGTATGAATGGTAGGGCGTCGCCGATTTGCTCGGCGTCGTGCAGCAAGTGGGTGGGCAGATCGTGCCGGGAGAACACGCTTGATCGCGTCGCGCGAATCGCTCAGGAGCAGGCGGAGCGCGCCGCGCGGCCCAACCCGGCGTTGCAGCGGACGCCGCAGACAGGCCGTTTCCCGGCCCAGGTGTGAGCCGTCAAGACTTTTGATTGTTGCGCGCCCAGGTTTCGTCATCGATCAACGTCACCACCCGGAATGCCTCGGCGTAAGACATTTCTTTGCCTTTGGCCCGCTCCTGCGCCCATTTCTTGATGCGCTCCTCGGGGTCCCAGTCTTTCATCTGGCTTCGGTGAGCGCGCAGCGCCGCGACCTTGATATCAATCGTCTCATCGATATTGACAAAAAGCTCGACCTGTTCACGCCCCGTCACATACACCTTGCGCACCTTGTGTGGCCTGAGGCCATCGGCAGCCAGTTCCTCGAACAGGTTGGGCTGTCCAGCCGCCGGAAAGACGGCATCCAGGGCGGCAGCGGCCGCTGCCCGGTGATCGGGATGGTTAATATAGTCATCGCCCGCCCAGAGGATGGTGGGATCGCCCGTGATCACCACTTCGGGGCGGAAGCGGCGGATCTCTCGCACCAGCTTCTTGCGCAGTTCGAGCGTCGCTTGCAGCAGGCCATCTGGCTCGCGCAGAAAGATCACTTCCTTGACGCCCGCGACCTCGGCGGCAGCGCGCGATTCGGACTCTCGGATCTCCGTCGCTCGTGACTTTGTCATGCCGGGTTCATCTATCCCCACGTCGCCGCTAGTACATAGGACATAAGCAATTCGTGCGCCGGCCTTGACCCAACGGGCCACAGTACCTACGCAGCTGAATTCGATATCATCTGGATGCGCCACGATGGCCATGGCACTCTCTGGGACGTAGAATGTGCTCATCGATGTTA
>JADGQF010000312.1 GCA_017882045.1 Anaerolineales bacterium | reverse complement strand
CAGCACCACCTGGTTCGTCGCCGCCGCGCCCCCCTGGCCGGGCGATAAGGGGAGCGTGTAAGGGCTCTGGTAGTCCACCACCTGGTTCCAGGTATGCTCGATAATCGGCAGGGCGCCGAACTGGGCAAAGGCCAACAGGACAACGGGCACGACGGCCAGGGTCAGCAGCTTCTTTAGCATCGCTAGCATCGCTCCTCCATTGGGGGTGCAGTGGTGGGGTTCAGGGAAGTTAGATTAAAGCCACATCGCATCTTTGTCAACCCAGGAGCAGGAATGGCAAATGTAAAGCGGTCGCCCTGTGGGTCCGGCAGCGAGGTCCGCCGGGAGGGGTCAAGGTGCGCTGGGGGCGGCGCCGCCGGGGGCCGAGGCCACCCGGCTAAGGTGGGCAAGCTGGCCGAGGCCAGCTACGGAAGGCGGCGCCGGCCGCTCCGGAGCCCCGTTTCACGGGGGTTTCGTCGCCTAGCCGGGTGGCCTCGGCCCCCGGCGAACCTCGCCCGCGGCGCACCTTGGTCCACATGGCGCAGGCCCCCGTTCACCCGGATCTATGCTATACTGCTCCCCAGGCGCCGGCGACGCACCTGCCAACCCACCGAGTGACCAACCAACCATTGAGGTGCCCCATGCCAACATCCCGAGAACGCGTCATGACGTCCGTCAACCACCGGGAGCCGGACCGCATCCCGATCGACCTGGGCGGCCACCGCTCCTCCGGCATCATGGCCATCGCCTACCACAAGCTCAAGCAACACCTGGGCATTACCGGTGGCGACATCTACGTCTACGACCTCGTGCAGCAGCTCGCGATCATCGAGCCGGAGGTACTGGATCGCTTCGGGGTAGACGTGATCGAGCTGGGGCGGGGCTTCGCCCTGCGTCCCGCAGACTGGCACGCTTGGGTCCTGCCGGATGGCACGCCCTGCCAGATCCCGGCCTTCCTCCACCCCGTGAAGGTCGGCCAGGACTGGCACGTCTACCATGCCGACGGCACGCTGATGGCGATCCAAAAGGAGGGCTGCCTGTACTTCGAGCAGGCCTACTGGCCCTACCTGGGCAGCGAGCAGCAGGAGTTCGACGACGTCGCGCAACGGTTGGACCGGGTGATGTGGTCCAACATCGCCTGCCCACCCGCGCCGCTGGGTTACGACCCGCAGGGCTTGAAGCAACTGGCGGCCGGCGCGCAGGCGCTGCGCGCGTCGACCGACCGGGCGATCATCGGCTTGTTCGGCGGCAACTTCCTGGAGATCGGCCAGTTCATGTTCCGCATCGACAACTTCCTGGCCATGCTGGCCGGCGAGAAGGCCCGCACTCACCGTTTCCTGGACAAGCTGCTCGAGATGCACCTCGACAACCTGCGCAAGTTCTTCTCCGCGGCCGGCCCCTACATTGATATCATCCTGTTTGGCGACGACCTGGGCATGCAGACCGGCCCGCAGATCTCGCCGCGCACCTACCGGGAGTTCATCCAGCCGCGCCAAAAGGTCCTTTGGACGGAGGTCAAGCGGCTGGCGGACGTGAAGATCATGCTGCATTCGTGTGGCGGCCTCTACCCGCTGCTGCCCGGCCTGATCGACGCCGGGCTGGATATCCTGCAACCGGTGCAGACGACCTGCAAGGATATGGAGGCCGAGCGGCTGAAGCGGGAGTTCGGCCAGGACCTGTGCTTCTGGGGCGGCGGCTCCAACACCCGTGACGTGCTGGGCCAGGCCACGCCTGAGGAGGTGGCTGCCGACGTGCGCCGGCGCATGCGGGTCCTCGCGCCCGGCGGCGGCTACGTCTTCCAGCAGATCCACAACATCATGGCCGACGTCCCGCCGGAGAACATCGTCGCCATGCTGGAGGCGGTTAACTCTTGAGTTAGAAGCGGCCGCGACGCAAACAGAAACCGGGTTTCAGGCTATTGCGGCCTGAAACCCGGTTTCTCTATACGCGTCAGCCGTGTAACATGGCCTCACCCGAGCCACTGTTCCTGGGCTCTGAACGCGGGTCCCTCGCGCACCGTGCGCCGGTCCAGCCCGCTGAGCACCACGCGCTCGCCCGGCTCCAATATTCGTACCCAGCCGGGCGAGATGAATACCTTTTCTCCCGGCCACCACTCGCCGGTCTCAACCAGAAAACTGACCAGCGCCCAGCTCCCGTCGTCGATAAGCAGGTCCGCGACCCGGCCGATCCGGCCGTCGCGGCCTTGGATTGTATAGCCCATCATGTCGCGCATGCTGCGCAGGTGCAGGTCGGTTGCATCGGCCTGTGGCCCGCTTTCCGGATGCCCCGAGTTGGGGCCCGGCCTGTCTTCTAGCTGCCGCCGCGTCCAGGACACGCGCAGTTTGTGTTCGGTCCACCCGGCGTACTCGATGTCAGACAGGCTGATCAGAACACGGCGCGGCGTCAGCGCCTGGCCAACCTCCAACAGCACATAGACGGTCGTCCACGACAGGTCGTCAAAGAGGGCGTCGACCACCCGCCCCGCGATCCCGTCCGTTGCCTCTACCGCATACCCTATCAATGCTTTCGCGCTGCGCATCATGCTTGCTGCCTCTGTTTTCAGGCTGATTTGTCTCACTGATCAGCCTGTCACAGGCCGGGCCGCCCTGCAGTCACGGTGATTACTAATCATACTATTTTTATAGTTTTTAATCTGTTATCTCGTCAAACAAGAGAGGAGGGGACTGTCCGTCGCCGGGCAGCTCCCTCCTCTCTTGGTAAAACCTATCGATCATCACCCCATGTCCGCCCACACCTGTAGCTTGGCGCGCACGCGGCGGATCGTCTCGTCGGTGAACTCGCTGGTGCTGCTGTGGCCGCCCAGGTCCGCGGTGGCCAGCCCTTCATACACCGCCTCAAACACCGCCTCATGGATGGCCCGCGCCGCGGCCCGCGCTGCTTCGGTTCCCATCGCGTCCAGCAGCGAGCTGCCCGCCAGGATCATCGCCAACGGGTTGGCGACGTTCTTGCCCTGCAGCCCCGGCGCGGTGCCGTGCGGCGCCTCCGCCATGACCACGTTCGGCCTGAAGTTCGCGTCGAACGCCAGCAGCAGTGACTCCGCCCCGGCGATCGAACCGAACATCTTCAACACCATATCGCTCAGCAGGTCGCCATCGCGGTTGAGCGCCGGGATCACCATCGGATCGCCGGCGCTGGAAAGCAGCAGGGCGTAGGTGGCGTCGATCAATTGCGGCTCGTAACGCACATCGGGGTAGCGCCTCGCGGCCGCATCCATCTCCTCTTTCAGCATCCCCTCATAGACCGGCGACACCGTATACTTTGGGCCGCCGAAAACCTTGGCCTTGGCCTGCCGGGCGCGCTGGAAGGCATACTCCGCGACCGCCCGGCAGGTGCGCCGGCTGATCTTTTCGGTGCGGAACGCCCATTCGTCTTCGCCCTCGCCCTCGCGCCATTCCTTGGCGCCGTAGGCATCGTCCACGGCCATGCGGACCACGGTGATCGGCGAGTAGACCCCGCCGATGGGCCGGACTCCCGGCAGCCGCCGGCCTGTGCGCACGATCACCTGCCCATCAACCTCCTTGCGCAGGATCGCATTCGGGCTGCCGACGTCGCCTTTCGTTTCCGGCGTGATTGTGGCAGCCTTCAAGCCCAGCCCCGCGGCCCGCAGCGCCGCCGCGGCCTCGTAGACCACCTGGTTCTGCGTGGCCCGCCGCGTCGAGAGGCTCAGGTCGAAGTATTGGTAGTTGACCGGCACCCCGGTCACCGCCGGGTCGATCACCCGCAGCGCTTCCACCAGCAATTCCTGGCCGGTCTGATCGCCCTGCATCACTACTACGGTCTTTGCTTGTTCGTTGTTGCCCATGGCCTTATCGTCCGTTCCAAACGAAAAAAACCAGGTTGACCGCCGGCCGTCAGGCCCGGAACCTGGTTTCGCCACTCGGCTTCCCCTGCGGCTCAGGCGCTGCCGAACATACTCGGGAAACGCGCCGCCAGGGCCATGTCGCCCTGCACTTTGAGCTTGCCCATCATGAAAGCCAGCATCGGGTTCACGCGCCCGCTGACGACGCCTACGAAGTCCTGGGCGTCGGCGGACAGGTTCACCCTGGGATTGGCCACCGTGCCCGGCGCCACGCTGCAGTGACCACTGCGCAGGCTCACCACCCAGTCACCACCCTGGTTGCCCGTCAGGTGAAGCTGCACGTCCGCGTTGATGCCGTCGGCATGGGCCGGGTTAAAATGCCTCGGCATGCCGGCGATTATGTCTTTTGCCGTCAAATCCGCCATCAAGCCCTCCGTTTGGGATCGTACCGGTGGATTGTACCACGGCAGCCCGCAAATTCCAGAAATCCCGCGTCCATTCAGACATGACCGGCCGGCGCATTTTGCACTAGGTCCAGCACCTGGGCGCGCGTCGGCGCGCCTTCCATCGGCCCCAGCCGGGTGACGGCCAGCGCGCCGGCCGCGTTGGCGAAGCGTGCGGCCGCGACCAGGTCGGGCCGGCCGCGCTCCAGCTCGTCAAGCAGGGCGACGGTGAAGGCGGCGCAGAATGTGTCGCCGGCCCCGGTCGGATCGACCTCCTGCACCGGAAAGCCCGGCACAGCGAAATCGCCCTCCGCGGTGAAAACCCGGCAGCCGCTCTCGCCTTGTTTGAGCACCACCGTCTTGCCCTGCGCGGCCCAGCGCCGGCAGCCCGCCTCGTCGCCGGCCTGGCCGTCGTCCTGGCCGCTGGCCTGGCCGTCGTCCTGGCCGCTGGTCTGGCCGCCGGCCTCGCCGGTCAGCATGGCCGCCTCGCCCCGGCTGGGGAAGATCAGGTTGGCGCGCTCGATCACCGGCCGGACCAGCTCGCGTATCTGCTCGACGTCAGCGCTCAGCAGCTCGGCGCGGATATTGGGATCGAAACTGACGATGGCCTCGGCGTCTACCGCGTGCATGGCCGCCAGGCAGGCGTCGCGCGAGTCCGGCGTGATGGCAAGGTTGCAGCCGGTGACCGTGGTCAGCAGAGCCGCCACGCCGATGAGTGCGAACATTTTGTTTTTCATAATTTCTTCTTT
>JADGQF010000311.1 GCA_017882045.1 Anaerolineales bacterium | reverse complement strand
ACGGACCACCAGGTGGCGCGCACGCGCCAGCGATTGGCGATGGCATCAATCGGATGCCACTCGCCGCGCCAACCAAAGCGCTGCGGCAGACCCGCGGCGTTCAGTTTAACCTCAATCGGCTCCCCGGCTGCGAATAAGCGGGACATATCAACTCCCTGTCGACTGAAGAAGAAACTTCGTTCGCTAAGCCTGTATTCCAGGGTTAGCTTGAACTAACTGTTGACTCCGCACCGATTCGCGGTATACTTACACTGTAAGTACGCAACTATAGGAAACTACACTGCATGTGTGGGAAGGTCTTGAAATGCAGCGCAAGGTATTCAGGACTGGTAACAGTATCGTTGTCTCCCTGCCTAAGGATGCCCTCGATTTCCTTGGGATCACGGAGGGCTCGGAAGTTAGGGTCGAGCTAGATAAGGAGCGGAAACGACTAATCATTGCTCCAGCGCAGCCCGAAGTATCGGTGATTGGCGAGGATTTTGCACGCCAGGTGTCTGAGTTCATCGAGCGTTACCGTCCAGCACTGGAAGCTCTGGCGAAGTGATCTACCTGACCGTCGAACAGGTCCTGTTTCTGCACATGCGGTTGGTGCAAGAGACAGGAGGGACACATGGTATCCGCGATCTCCCGCTGCTGCAATCGGCTGTTGCCCGACCGCGGCGGTCGCCCCGACCGCAGGCGACTTTCCAGGGAGAGGATCTCTACCCAGGCGTCCACGCTAAAGCAGCCGCGCTGATGCATTCCCTCATCGAGAATCACCCGATGGTGGACGGCAATAAAAGGCTCGGCGCGGCGTCGGCTGGCATCTTCCTGCAACTGAACAAGTGGCGTCTGACGGCAACCAACGTTGAACTCGAAGAATTTACTCTGCGAGTTGCCCGAGGCGGTGTAGACGCGGACGAGATCGCGAAATGGCTGGCAGCTCACTCAGCAGCCCAAATGGCTGAATGAGTTGGTTGTATTGTTCCGAATATCCGTTAAATCACCTCAACCCTGGAATACAGGCTCCGATAGAACTTTTGTTCTAGCACTTCTATACACCCGGCCGGGCTGACTGTCAAGGGGTCGCTCACCATCTGCCGCTCGTGCGGCGTCAACTTGCCATAAACCACCAGGCGGGCGACAATCGAGCTGCGTGGGAGGGCGATAGCGATGCGCGACCTGCAGATCGAAGAGTTCGTTGAAGGTGGGCGGGACTGCGGCCAGGGTAATCTGCTGGGCATCCAACCGTGCCTGACCGCCGAGGATTATGCCACGGAGCAGGCCCTGTTCACCCGGCTGGAGGGCTACCTGGCCGAGGCCGGGCGGCGGGGCTGGCTGACAGAGCGCACAGTCGTCGTCTGGCCGGAATATATCGGGAGCTGGCTGGCGGTGGCGGGCGAGGGGCCGGCGGTGTTCCGGGCGCCCACCCTGGCCGACGGGATGCGCGGGCTGGCGTTGGCGCATCTGCTGCCTTTTGCCGGGCAGGCCCTGCGGGCGCGCGAGAAGGACCGGATGGCGGCCGGGCTATTCCGGACGAAGGCCCGCCGCATGGCCGCGGCCTACCAGGAGGTGTTCTCGACCCTGGCGGCGCGCGCGTCGGTCACGATGGTGGCCGGCTCCATCGTCCTGCCCTCGCCGGAGGTGCGGAACGGCGTGATCAGGGCGGGGGACGGGCCGCTCTACAACGTCTCCGCGGTCTTCGGCCCGGCGGTTGGCGAATGTGCGATCGGCGGATCGCCTGAAGGCGGCGCTTACCCGGCGCTCGCCGCCAAGATATACCCCATCAGCAGCGAGCTGCCGTTCGTCACCCCGGCGCCCCTCCAGACGTTGCCCGTGTTCGAGACCCCGGCCGGGCGGCTGGGCGTGCTGATCTGCGCCGACTCCTGGTATCCCGCCCCCTATGCCCGCTTGAAGGCCCTGGGCGCCGAGTTGATCGCCGTGCCGTCATACACCGAGGGGGATGGCAGTTGGGACCGGCCCTGGGCCGGTTACGACGGCGGCCCGGCTCCGGTGGATGTTGACCTGCGGGATGTGGGGACGCTGAGCGAAGGCCAGGCCTGGCGCAAGTACGCGCTGGCCGGGCGCATGGCAGGGTCCGGCGCGCGCCACGGCATAAACGTCTTCCTGCGCGGCGGGATGTGGGAGCTGGGCTCAGATGGGCGCTCGCTGGCAACCAGCGCATCAGAATGCGGCGAAGTGTCCGAGACGCAAGGCAATGGGGCGGCGCTGCTAAATCAGTGGCTTTCTTTACCTTAGGAACTTGGTTCAGGAACCTGGTTCCCTTAGGCCAGCAGCCAGGCGCAGCCCAGGTCCTCGTAGGTGAGCGTGGCGCGCTCGACGCGGTCAAACCAGAGCGCCGGCGAGCGCGGCGAATCGGGGCAACCCGGTTGCACATTTGCACGCTGCCAGCCGCCGATGAGGAAGAAGAGCACGCGGATCACGGAGGCCTTGTAGTCCTGCCAGCACTCCTCCCAGGTGTAGGGGATACCATACTCGCGCAGGCGCTGCTGGTAGCGCTGTAGGAGGAGCTTCTCCAGACGCGCCCGGCGCTCGGGGTACCAGTGCGCGGCGATCATGTAAGCCAGGTCATCGGTGCCCGTGTCCACGCGCCAGCTCTGCCAATCGACGATGCGCACGCGGTCACGTTCTGAGTGGCGCGGGTAGAGGAAATTCGCGGCGTGTGTGTCGCCGTTGACCAGCGTGATGCCGCGCCCGGCCAGCAGGCGCTGAACGCGCCAGGCGGGCCACGCGCCGCAGATGCGTTCGAAGGTGGCCCGCCTCCCCGGCGACACGCGATCCCCCATGAAGTCCAACCAGGCTGCCAGGTTGCCTTGCGCCTGCAAAAGCAGATCCTGCAGGATGGCCTCGCTGTAGCGGGTCCCCAGGTCCTGTCCCAGGCGGGGGTTCTCCCACCAGAAAGCATGGAAGGAAGCCAGCGAATCGACTGCGCCCTCGCACTGGAGCACGCTGGGCGGCAGAGCGGGATGGGAGGATCCGTGGGTGAGCGACAGGTCCTCGAGGAGGATGTGGCCGCGCCCCGTCTCGCTCGAGTAGGCGGCATCGAAATGGCGCACAAAAGGCAGCTCGTCCCAGCGGAGCGCGGTCAGCATGGACGGAGCAACGTCCTGGTAGAACGCGATCTCGTGGCCGCCGAAGCTCGGGTCGGGATTGTTGATGAGCTTCAGGAACAGGCGCCCGGGCAGGCGCACGTAGCCCCGGTAGGCGACGTCGAGGTGTAACACGGTCGAGTTGGGGAGGCTCTCGCGCCCGATCTCGCGCAGCGCGCTGACTTCCCCTTCCAGCAGGTGCCCGTTGGCGCGCAAAATGGCGTTCAGGCGCTCGGCTGTGAGCTGGGCCAGGTCGGTGATCACTTCGTGCATGGGCGCTCCTCCTCGAGTGCCCCTATTTTACCACATCTGTAGATCGTTGGGCGGAGCTATGGAGTTGGCGTGACCGGTTAGGAACATGATCTGCCTTGCCAGTTTGCATGGGCCACATGATGCTCAAGCCGGCGATGTCGTAGCCGGCCGGTTGCAGCGGCGACTTGCCGCGGATGCTGGGCTGGGCATCTTGGGAGAAGGGTGTGAAGCGGTAGAGCTTCTCACAGGCGAAAACATCCGCCCGCCCCATTTTCCTGATCTGGATGCGCAGTTGCAGAACCTCGTTGTAGGTTGATATAAAATATACTTATAGGAGTGTTATACAGGATCTGTGTTATGAAAAGAATACAATACTTGATCGCCGCAGTGGTTCTCTGCGCCGCGGTGGCCTTGCCGGCTGCTGGGCCCGTCTACGCCCAGAGCGGAAACGTATGGCACATACAGTACTTCCCCAACCTTAACTGGAGCGGCGCTCCAGTCTTCGCCCAGGATGTGCTCGGCCTCAACCTGAACTGGAACGGCGGCTCACCAGGGCCGGGTGTGTCGGCGGAGAATTTCACCGCGCTCATGACGACGGCCGCCGCCTTCAACTCAGGTGTCTATCACTTCTCTGCGCTGGCCGACGACGAGGTCTTGCTCCAGGTCGACGGGAGCACCGTGCTCGATACGCTCGGCCAGGGCCGATCGGGCCAGAACGTTTCCATCGACGCGCCGATGACGGCGGGCACTCACCAGTTCGTTCTGTATTTCCGCCAATACACCCTGGGCGCCTACATCTACGTGGACTGGACGCCCCTGTCATCCGTTGGTCCGGTCACGCTGCCGGAGACCGGAACTTCCTCCGAGCTCCCGTCCTCCAGCAGCATCGTCACTCCGTTCGGCGATTACACGCGCTGCGTCGAGCAGGGGCTTCACCAGGCGAACTGTTTCGTGCCGAACCAGGAGAACTCGCCCAACCTGGGGTCTATTCTGATGGAGCCGGCGATCCAGATCTGGGGCAACTGCAACGCGGACCAGATCATGACTTTCCTGACTGGGCCCGACAACACGTCTCATGAGTACAAATGCTCCAAGACGGAGGCTGGCTGGTTCCCGGGCTGAGCGGGCGTCTGAGCCATGATTTCGCGGGCCGGGCAGCAATACACTGCCGTCTGGGGCTGCCCGGCCAGTCAGCCAGACCGCCGCGCCGGCTACGAGACGCGGCTCGCCCCGCCTGCGCATGCAATGCCACCCATCCTGCTTGATCAACCCAGCTTCTTGTCTCCAGCCCCTTGCGCTCTCACTCCATTGAGACCGTCAAGTGCTCGGGACATGGGCGGTCTCCGTGGGCCAGAGGATGCTCCGGCCGGAACAGATGGTGGCCATCGGCAACTGGCTGATGCTGATATCGTACCCCGCCAAGCGTGAAGTGCCCGCACACCGTGATAGCTGCCATCCGCCTGCTGCTCAACCATGACCGGCGGCTCTGTGCTGCCGCAGACCAGGCAGCCTCCCCCCAGCAGTATGGAGACCCCTGCCACCTGCCCACTGACTGGCTTGCCAGCCACCCACCCTCCGCCCGGCCTTGCCGTAACCCGCCGGTGAGAGCCAGCCCGACGTACTCGAACGTCAGCCAGCACATCTAAGCCAAC
>JADGQF010000089.1 GCA_017882045.1 Anaerolineales bacterium | reverse complement strand
GCGCCCTTTCGTCTGCCGTCAACTGCGACATGAGATTGATGCCGCCGCGGACTTTGAAGGCCCCGATCGGCTGGTGATTTTCGTGTTTCACATACACGGTCGCACCGAGCAGGCGGTCGAGGGCGGGGTAATGATACAACGGGGTGGGGCGCAAATAGCGCGAGATGACCTGCTGCGCTCGCAGTACGTCCAGAAATGTGGGTTCGTTCATGGTTTAGCTCCTGATTCTTCGTCTGCAGTCGAGTATACCTGGATTATGGCGGCGCTGGCAACACCCGGCTGCAGCCACTATCAGACTTTACGCACCTTACCAGGTTTACTGTATAATCTACTCGTGGTGGAACCATGATTTGGCAATCGGCACCGTACGCGGCGGTTTTGTTCGCAACTGCCGTCCTCTCAGTAAGTGTGGCGACCGTCGCGTGGCTGCAGCGTGGCACTCGCGGCAGCGGCATGCTCGGCTTGTTGATGCTGATGGTCGCAGAATGGGCCCTGTGCAACGCGCTCGAGTTGATGGCGGTACGACTGACTGATAAGGTGCTGTGGGCAACCCTGAGCTACATCGGCATCGTCTGCGTTCCACTGCTCTGGCTGCTGTTCGTAATCCTCTACACCGAGCAAGACCGGGGACTGCGCTACCGCTACAGGGCACTGTTGTGGTTCTTGCCGATCGTTACCGTGATCGTGGCCGCCACCAACCAGCGGCACGGCTTGCTCTGGAGCAAGATCAGCCTGGACACGGGGCTACTGGGCGTCATAGGCGTCTTCTCACACGGTCCCTGGTTCTGGCTTTGGGTAGGGCACACGTACCTGCTCTTGCTTGCCGCGTCTGGTTTGCTTCTGCAGTTCGCCGTCCGCTCGGCATATCTTTACCGCCGCCAGGCCACCATGCTGCTCGTCGGAGCCAGCTTCCCCTGGCTGGCCAACCTGCTCTACATCGCCGGTCTGGTTCCCGTCCGCGGCCTGGACCTGACGCCTTCCGCATTTGCCCTCAGCGGCCTGTTAGCGGCCTGGAGCATCCTGCGTTTCCAGCTCCTCGACCTGGCGCCCGCCGCCCGGGATGCGCTGTTTGAGGGTATGAGCGACGGCGTGCTGGTGCTCGACGCCCAAAACCGCATCGTGGATATCAATCCTGCCGGCCGGCGTTACATCGGCGGATCTGCCCGGCTCATCGGCCAAAATATCCAAGCCATCGAACGCTCGCTACCCGATCTCATCGCGCGCTATCGAGACGTGTCCGAGGCGAGGACCGAATTATGCCTTGGAGGCAATCCGCCGCGCTACCTCGGTCTACACATCTCCCCGCTCTATGACCGGCACGGACGGCTGACCGGGCGCTCGATCGTGTTCAGCGACATTACCAAGCGCAAGCAGGTGGATGCTGAGCTGCGCCGGGCCAAGCAAGCCCTGGAGGCCGCCAATCAAGAGTTGGCTCGCCGCCTCGTCGAGCTAGATACCGCGAATATGGGGCTGCAGGTCGACAACGCAGAACTACAAGCCTTCGCCCATACGGTGGCTCACGACCTCAAGAACCCGCTCGCGCAGATCCTGGGTTACGCGGACATGCTGAGCACGGAATGGGATCTCCTGACCCGAGAGGAAATCCAGACCTCGCTGCAGATCATCGCGCGCACGGGCTGGAAAATGAACAGCATCATCCATGAGTTGCTGCTGCTGGCGGAAGTCCGCAAGGCCGATGTGGTTATTGCTCCACTGGAAATGGCCGGCATCGTCCGCGAGGCAATGACTCGCCCGGCCCAGGTGGCGGAAGAGCGCGGCGCCTACGTCAGCATGCCAGACACAGCGGATTGGCCGGTGGCAGTCGGTTATGGGCCATGGGTCGAGGAAGTGTGGGTCAACTACATCGGCAATACGCTGAAGTATGGCGGCCGGCCCGACCGGATGCCGTACGTACCGCCATCTGTGGAGCTGGGCGCGGCAGCCCAGGCGGACGGCTGTGTCCACTTCTGGGTACGCGACAATGGCCGAGGTCTTACAGATGAAGAGCGGACCCGGCTCTTCGCGCCTTTCGAGCGCTTGAGCCAGGCCCGCGCCTTGTGTCATGGATTGGGTCTCTCGATCGTTCGCCGCATTGCAGAAAGGCTGGGCGGCCAGGTCGCGGTTGAGAGCGTTCCCAGTCAGGGAAGCACTTTCAGTTTTACCCTGCCGGCCGCGGACGGTTACAGTAACAACCCCGGCCATGTGGATGAGGAAGCCGGCTGAGTCTCGTGGCGCACACAACTGCCGCCCTGCCCGGCCCGAGAACACGCCTCGCTCCCGGCGCCTGATGCCTTACTGGACAGAACCACCCCGCTTTTAGCCCTGCAGCATGAAAGTCGCCTGCGCCCGGATGTCCCGCGAGGAGCTGCCGGCCAGGATCACAAACTCGCCAGGCTCGGCCACCCAACGTCCCTCCTGCGGATCGTAGAAGCTCAGGGCGCGCTCATCGAGCGTGAACCTGACGGCCTGGCTCTCGCCCGGCCCGAGCGCCACCTTGGCGAAACCCTTCAGTTCTTTGGGCGGCCGGCGCAGCGAGGACTGCTTGTCCTGCACATAGAGTTGTACGACTTCTTTGCCGGCCACATCACCCGTGTTCTTTACCGTCAGCGAAACTTCCACCGGCTCGCCCGACTTGACCTGTGCCGGCGCCTGGAGCGGGCCATACTCAAAGGTCGTGTAGGATAACCCGAACCCGAACGGGAACAGCGGCTCCGTCCCCTGCTCGTCGTAGTAGCGATAGCCGACGAAAATGCCCTCCCCGTAGTGCACATGGCGCGCGCCAGGATAGGTCGAGTTGATATAGCTCGGGTTGTCACGAAGCTGGAACGGGAAGGTTTCTGGAAGCTTGCCAGAAGGATTGACCTGACCCAGTAGAACCCGCGCCACGGCATCGCCGGCTTCTTGACCGGGATAGTAGGCCTCGAGGATCGCCGGCACCTCATGAATCCAGGGCATCGTCACCGGTGAGCCTGTATTCAGCACCACGACCGTGTTCGGGTTCGCCTCAACCACCGCGGCGATCAGCTCGTTCTGCCGCCCGGGCAGGTCCATGTGCGGCCGGTCCCACCCTTCCGTCTCGTAGTGCTCGGGCATGCCGGCGAAGATCAGCGCGACATCGCTGCGCCGAGCCAGCTCAACCGCCTGTTCCAGGCGATGATCGTCTTCGGGCGCGGGGGCAAAGGCCAGGGCAAGGCGGCAACCGCCGAACGGCATCTGGTTGTCCTTTACGTACTCGATCCTGACCGGGTACGGCCGCCCGGCCTCCAGGCTCCTCCCTACGGACACCGAAGTCTGCGCCGTCTCGTAGCCCGCCTCGAGCGGCGACTCGTTTTCGAGCAGCAGCTCGCCATCCAGGTAAACACGGCAAGCGCTCGTGTTGGTCAGGCTGAAGGCATAAAGCCCGCTTTCCGGCACGCTCAACCGGGCAGTGTCGCGCAACGAGAAGTGTTCCGGAGAGATTCCCGGGAAGGGCGGCGAAGCAAAGAAAAAGTGCTCGGGCTGCCTGGCGGTAGTGACGGCATCCGGAGCGCCGGCAAAGTTGGGGTTATTGAAGAACTCCACCGTCAAGCCCTGGCCGCTGCCGTCGGGCAGAGCCAACCATTCCTCGCGCACGGCGGGCGGCTCGACGTAGTTGTCGCAGCCCAGCGCGTATTCGATATGCACGCGATCGCCCACCCTAGCGCGCAGCGCGTCCAGCGGGCTGACGCGGTGAGGCGGCGCCACATACGAGCTGCCGCCTCCACCGATGCGTGCCTCGGCGGCATTCGGGCCGATCACCGCAATGGAACGGATCTTGCCGGCGTCCAGCGGCAAGGCTTGCCCGTCGTTCTTGAGCAGCGTGATGGCTTCCTCGGCCAACTCTCGCGCCAGCGCCTGGTGTTCCGGCGTATTCACCGAGCCCATAGGCGGCTCCGCAGGACCGTCAAGCTTGCCGGCCCTAACGATGATGCGCAGGATCCGGCGCACGGCGTCGTCGACCCACTTCTCGTCGAGCTGCCAGTTCCGCACGACCTCGACCAGCAACTGGCCATAGTACTTCGCCGGACCCGGCATCTCCAGGTCCAGGCCGCCTTCCACCGATTCGAGCGTGGTGTGGTTGGCGCCCCAGTCGGACACCACAAAGCCCAGGAAACCCCACTCGTCCTTGAGGATATCACGCAACAGATGGTGGTTCTGGCTGGCATAAACCCCGTTGATGCGGTTGTACGAGCACATCACCGTCCAGGGTTGGGTTTCTTTGGTGACCGCCTCGAAAGCCGGCAGGTAGATCTCACGCAATGTCCGCTCGTCGACGTCAGAACTGGCGCGGAAACGTTCGATCTCATAGTTGTTGGCCGCAAAATGCTTGAGGGACGTGCCTGCCCCACGGCTCTGCACGCCCTTGACGAAAGCCACGCCGATGCGCCCCGCCAGATAGGGATCTTCAGAATAGGCCTCGAAGTTGCGCCCGGCCAACGGCCCGCGCACGATGTTCACACACGGTCCAAGCAGGATGTCGCAGCCCATGGCCAGGGTTTCCTCGCCTAGCGCCTGCCCCACCCGTTGGATGAGCTCGGGATTCCAGCTCGCCGCCATGGAAACGCCGGTCGGGAAACAGGTGGTAGGCCCGACCGGGCGGCCGGTTTCGGGGTTCGACGCCCGCACGCCGTGCGGGCCGTCGGTCATCACCAACGAGGGAATACCCAGGCGCGGGATCGGCACTGTGCACCAGATGTCGCGCCCCGACAGCATGGCAACTTTCTCCAACAGGGTCATTTGGCCGAGCAGGTCCTCGATCCTCGGAACTCGGACCGAGGCTTCGGTCTCGGCCTGGTCAGTAGAACGCATAGCAGCCCTCTCCTCACTGAGTTGAATGGATTATCTTTACCAGGTACTCCCGGCTGGCAGCGGCAACTTCGGGCGCGCTCGAGGCCGGCGTCGCGTCCGGCTCAACGATTGCCCAGCCTTCAAACCCGGCCGCTTCGACGACCTCAAAAACTCCGGGGAAGTCTACGCAGCCTGCGCCTAGCTCGACGAACAGGCCGCCGCGCACGAAGCCGTCATAGTCCCATCGGCGGGCCAGCCCCTGGCGCAGCACTTCCGGGTTTATGTCCTTCAGACAAATCGCCCGGATACGCTTCGCGTGCTGCCGGCAGAATTCGACCGGGTCCACCCCGGCCCAGGCCAGATGCCCGGTATCTGGGCCAAAATACACCAGGGCTGGATCGGTACGCGACAGCAGCTTTTCAATCTCCTGCGCCGTCTCAATCACGCTGCCCACCTGATTACGGAAACAACAGCGCACGCTGTCCCTGTTGGCGATCTCGCCCACCCGGTTGAGCAGATCCGCGAAACGCCGCCATTCCGCAGAGTTCATTCCGTCTTCGGCGGTGATGCGCCCGGCCAACTGGCTTCGATGCTTGCCGCGCAGGCCCACATACTGTTGGAACCCGCCCGTACTGAGAAAAAGCTCGTTACAGCCAACGTCAAGCGTGAAGCGCGCTTGCTGGCGTGCCTCATCGAGGATTGCTTCACGGCGCTCGGCACGCCAAAAATCGGCCGAGAAGAGTCCCGGCGCGGGAAACAGCCAATGCCTGGCATAAAGCCTGACCGTTTCATGAGCAGTGCGACCTTCACGCGGCATGGCCACTGCGGCGGCATAGCCCGCCCGCGCGATCTCCGTTAATATCTGCTCCTCCGGCGCCTCGCCCGGCCAGGTAGTCGGCGCGCACGCGATCAGCATATCAGCACCTCTCTCCACTGCCCGGCAATTATACTACACCGGCAGGGAACTTGCGCCTTCCCGCCCCAATGTGCGACAATTCGTCGTTGCGACGTTTCTGCGTGTTGGAGGAAGACGATGCGCTACGGATACTTCGATGATGCCGCGCGCGAGTATGTGATCACCCGGCCCGACACGCCCCTGCCCTGGATCAACTACCTGGGCAGTGAGGCGTATTTTGGCCTGATCTCGAACACCGCGGGCGGCTACTCCTTCTACCGGGATGCTCGCCTCCGACGCATCACCCGCTATCGCTACAACAACGTCCCGCTCGATTATGGCGGCCGCTACATCTACCTGCGGGATGACGATTCGGGCACATTCTGGTCCCCGTCGTGGCAGCCGGTACGTCGCCCGCTGGACAGCTATACTTGCCGCCACGGTCTCGGCTACAGCATCATTAGATCGACCAGCCAGGGGATCGCGGCCAGTACCACTTACTTCGTGCCACTGGGCGAGAACCTGGAAGTATGGCGTGTGCGGGTAACGAACCAGCGGGCAGGGCAGGCTCAACTCTCGCTCTTCTCGGCGATCGAGTTCTGCCTGTGGGACGCGCAAGACGACGCGACCAACTTCCAGCGCAACTTCAGCACCGGCCAGGTAGAGGTCGACGACGGCGTTATCTACCACAAGACCGAGTACCGCGAACGGCGCGACCACTTTGCTTACTTTGCCTGCTCAGAGCAGCCGGCCGGGATCGACACCGATCGCGAGCGTTTTCTGGGCGCTTATCGCGGCTGGGATGCGCCGCAGGCCGTCGAGCACGGGCAGTCTGCTAACTCGGTGGCCCACGGCTGGGCGCCCATCGGCTCGCAGCAGGTGAAACTGTCGCTGGCCCCAGGTGAAACGCGGGAAATCATCTTCCTGCTCGGCTATGCCGAGAATGCGGTCCATGACAAGTTCGATCCGCCGGGTTCGGACATTATCAACAAGCGAGGCGTGCGCCCCGTTATCGCACGTTACCTGGACCCGGCCAACGTCGTTGCGGCGCTCGACGCGCTGTGCGCCCACTGGGACGGCGTGCTCGGCAAGTTCCAGGTGCAGACGCCGGATATTCACACCGACCGCATGGTCAACACCTGGAATGCCTACCAGGTCATGATCACCTTTAACCTCTCGCGCTCGGCGTCCTTCTTTGAATCGGGCATCGGGCGGGGCATGGGCTTTCGTGATTCCAATCAGGATCTGCTCGGCTTCGTGCACATGGTTCCTGAGCGAGCCCGCGAACGCATCCTCGACCTGGCCGCGACCCAACTGCCGTCGGGCGGCGCCTACCACCAATACCAGCCTCTCACCAAACGGGGTAACGACGCGGTAGGCGGCAATTTCAACGATGACCCGCTCTGGTTGGTGTTAAGCGTGGTCGCGTATCTCAAGGAGAGCGGTGACTGGAGCATCCTGACCGGGCGCGTGCCTTATGACAACCGGCCGGGGAGCGAGCAGCCGCTCTTCGAGCATCTTCAGCGCAGCCTGCGCTACACCCTGGACCGGCTCGGCCCGCACGGGTTGCCGCTCATCGGGCGCGCCGATTGGAATGACTGCCTGAATCTGAACTGCTTCTCGTCTACGCCGGGCGATTCGTTCCAAACAACCACCAACAAGGACGGCCAGGTGGCCGAATCCGTCTTCATCGCCGGCCTGTTCGTTCTAGCTGCCCGCCAAATGGCAGAGCTCTCTGCTCAGTTGGGCCATGGCGAAGAGGCGGAGGGCTACCTGGACGCCTCCCGGCGCATGGAAGCCACCGTGCTCGAGCACGGCTGGGACGGCGCATGGTTCTTGCGGGCCTACGACGACTTCGGGCATAAGGTCGGCTCGCACGAGTGCGCCGAAGGCCAGATCTTCATCGAGCCGCAGGGCATCTGCATCCTGGCCGGCATCGGTCTGGCAGACGGGAAGGCCGGACAGGCGCTGGAGGCAGTGCGCGAGCGCCTCTCGACCCCGCACGGCATCGTCTTGCAACAACCGGCCTACTCCCGCTATTACCTTGAGTTGGGCGAGATCTCCTCGTATCCGCCGGGCTATAAGGAGAACGCCGGTATTTTCTGCCACACGAATCCCTGGATGATGATCGCGGAAGCAATCGCCGGGCACGGCGATCAGGCCCACGACTATTACCGGCGCATCAACCCCTCTGCTCGCGAGGCGATCAGCGACCTTCACCGCTGCGAGCCGTATGTGTACGCGCAGATGATCGCCGGGCGGGATGCGCCCACACATGGTGAGGCCAAGAATTCGTGGCTGACCGGCACCGCGGCCTGGAATTACGTCGCAATCGCTCACTGGCTGCTGGGCATCCGCGCCGACTACCTCGGCCTGCGCGTGGCGCCGGTGATCCCCGCCGGCTGGCCCGGCTTTTCCGCCAGCCGAGTTTTCCGCGGCGTCACCTACCAGATCACCGTCGAGCGCCAGGGCCCCGGCAACCAGGTCTCGCTCGTCGTAGACGGGCGACCGGTCTCCGGCGAAGTGGTCCCGCTGCCGCCGCCTGGCCAGAAAACCGTGGTAGTCCACGCCATACTCGCCTGATTTCCACGAGGGAGCCAAATCATGAAGACCTACGGCTACTTCGACGACGCAAACCGTGAATACGTGATCACCGATCCACGCACGCCGGTCAAATGGATCAACTATGTCGGCACGCTGAACTTTGGCGGTTTCATCGACCACACCGGAGGCGCGCTGATCTGTGCCCAGGATCCGGCGCTTAACCGCATCAGCCGCTATGTGGCCCAGTTGCCGAGCAGCGAATTTAAAGGTACTACCCTATACCTGCGCACCCGTGAGGGAGAGCGTTACCGGGTTTTCTCACCCTACTTTGTGCCGACACTCGATCCTTATGACCGCTACGAATGTCACGTCGGACTGGGTTACACGCGCGTCGTCTCCGAGTTCTACGGCATCCGCACCGACTCCACGTTCTTCGTGCCCCTCGGCGGGCAACAACTTATCCAGGACATCAAGATCACCAACCTCGGGGAATCGCCGCTCGTGTTGGATGCCATTCCGGTGGTGGAGTACACCCATCCCGATGCGCTCAAGCAGTTCACCAACGCCGACTGGGTTCCGCAGACGATGCAGAGCCGCGCGCATCGCGAACCGGATGGCAAGGTTGTGTTGGTGCAATTCCCCTTCATGCTGCGCGATAGCCGCGTCAACTACTTGACGTCGAACCTAGTCGTCCGTTGTTTTGAGAGCGACCGCGCTCACTTCCTGGGCGATCATGAGTACGGCGCCTGGGCGGCGCCGCTCAGCTTGCAGGAAGACGAGCTGAGTTGCTACGAAGCCCTGCGCGGCGACAATATCGGCGCCCTGCTGCATCACCTTGGGCGGCTGAAGCCCGGCCAGACAGTGCGCCTTATCACGCAGTTGGGCCAGGCGGCCAGTTTGCGCGCGGCCCTGCCTGCCATCCGGCGCTACCGAGAGCCGGCCGAGGTCAACCGGGCGTTTGCTGAACTGCATGCCTTCTGGGATCGCTATCTGGCCGCCTACCAGGCGGAGACACCCGACGCGGCCATGAACACCATGGTCAACATCCACAACGCGCACCAGTGTTACATCACGCTGACCTGGTCGCGCTATCTATCCCTGTACCAGTTGGGTTACGGCGCGCGCGGCATCGGTTTCAGGGACAGCTCACAGGACGTGATGGGTGCAGTGGCGAGCGCGCCGGGCGAGGCCAGGGATTTACTGCGTAAGCTGCTCGGCGTGCAGAAACGCAGCGGCGCGGCCATGCACCAGTTCAACCCCCTGACAATGGCAGCCGAGGTTGGCGACGCGGCTGAGCGGCCCGAAGCGCCCCAGTATTACAGCGACGATCACCTGTGGAGCATCCTGGCGGTAACCGCTTACCTGAAAGAGACCGGTGACTTCGCGTTCCTGGATGAGGTGATCCCATACTTCGAGAAGGGCCGCGACGGGCAGCCGGTCGAGAGCGGGACCGTGTTGGATCACCTGCGGCGCGCGATCGCCTTCACCCATGCAGACCTGGGCGTACACGGCCTGCCCTTGCTGGGCTTCGCCGACTGGAACGACACAATCAACCTGCGCAAGGGCGCCGAATCGCTCTTCACGGCCAACCTGTACGGCCGTGCGCTGCAGGAGATGATCGCCCTGGCTGAACAGCGGGGAGACAGAGGACTGGCGCGCCAGTATCGCACTCAGCACGGCGAGATGAAGCTGCGCGTGAACGAATGCGCCTGGGACGGCGAGTGGTACGTGAGCTACTTCGACGCGGATGGGCAGCCCCTGGGCTCACGCAAGAACCAGGCCGGGCAAATCCATGTCAACGGGCAGTCCTGGCCGATTCTGTCCGGCTTTGCGCCCAACGATCGGGCGGAGGCGGCCCTGTCGGCAGTGCGCGCCCGCCTGAACACTTCCAAGGGCATCAAACTGAGCGCGCCGGGCTATAATGGTTTTGACCCGCTGAAAGGCGGCATCACGACCTATCCGCCGGGAGCCAAGGAAAACGGTGGCATCTTCCTGCACACCAACCTCTGGGTGATCATCGCCGAAACGCTCGCGGGGCATGGTGATCGGGCCTTTGAGTACTACAGCCAGATCAACCCGGCGAGCAAGAACGACACGATCGACGAATACGAGTGCGAACCATACGTTTATGCGCAGAATATCCTGGGTGACGAACATCCGCAGTTCGGGCTGGCGCGCAACAGCTGGCTTTCGGGGACGGCCTCCTGGTCGTACCAGGCCGCGACGCAATACATCCTGGGCATCCGCCCCACCTATCGCGGCCTGCAGATCGACCCTTGCATCCCCCATACCTGGCCGGGCTTCCGAGTTGTCCGCCGCTTCCGCGGCGCCGTCTATCATATCGTCGTCTCAAACCCTGACGGCGTCTGCAAAGGCATCAAACGCTGCGTGGTGGACGGCGAGGAGCGCACAGATAACCTGCTGCCCATTTTCGAGGATGGCAGTGAGCATACCGTCGAAGTGGTCATGGGATAGCGCCGGCCGCCCACGGGTCACGGGCCGCAGGGCCTGCATGGCCCCGGCCTAGCGCCCGATCGTCACTGAGCCCAACTGCAGGCTATCGCCCGCAACCTTCCCGTCGGGACCGATGATGCTCAGGCGGGCGGAGCCTCGCTCCGGCGTATAAAGCCCCGCTTCCACCCGGTATTCACCGGCCGGCGCTTCCCGTGGTATCAGGATGGGATGCAGGTCGACGATGATCTCACCCTGGGCCCAATGGATAGTGGGGTATGAGTTGTGAAAGGGCGGACTGTCCTGGCCGGCCCATTGCGCTGTCCCATCGGCAGGATTCGGCGCACCGAGGAGATGCGTGAAGACCGTGTGGCTGGCCTCAGTCGGACCGGCGGTTGCCCTCCAGAACAATGTCACCGTCAGCGTATCGCCGGCCCGCAGCTCCGGCTGCGAGAAATTGCTCCCCAGCAACTCGACCTGGTTGTCAAAGTTCGCCGCGATCCGGTTCTGAATCTGCAGCGTGGGACTGGCGCTGGTATCCACCGCGAAAACCACCCCGTACGTGGACCCGGACAGGTCATGCACCTCGTGAGCCACCCGGCCGGTCGGGTAGAATGCCCGCAGAGACGGCAGAGTCCGTGCGCCGTCCAGGAAGGTTCTCACCAGGTAGAAGCTCGACTGTGGACGGACGGGTGGCAAAACCAGGCCCCAATGCCCGTCAAAGGAGCGCAGGTCCCGGTCACGCACTTGCCAGGTCAACGGCAGATGGAGGACATCGCCCAGCGCCGCGGGGGTGTAGTAAAGCCCGGTCCCGGCCGGCGCGACGGCGCCATATTGCCCCAGCTCGACCAACCCCGCGTCGAACTCGTGGTACAGCGCCTTGTCCCCACCCCAATCCACGAAATAGTACTGGTATCCCCAGGCCAGCGCGTAGCCGAGCACGCCGACAGCCAGCAAACCGCCCAGGACCGGCCCAAGCGCGGTGGGCGCCTTCCGGCGCGCGGCAAGCCCCTGCACTCCATCGACTGCCCATGCCAGTCCGACGGCCGCCAACAGCGCCAGCGGGGGCGTGGCGCCGATAGCGCGGCGCAGAGAAGGCGCGGCCTCGGTAAGCACTGACGGCGCCAACAGCCACACGAACCAGATCAGGCACAGGGCATACTCAGCCCGCCGGCTGCGGCGCAGGGCCACCACGAGGCCGGCCCCAAGGGCGAGCATGAGCACCACAGGCAGAGGTGGCCGCCCCGGGACGTTATCGCCCAGGTTGGCATCGCCGCCCAAGACGAAGACGCCGGCGACCTTGAGGATGTTCTGCGCCAGCGTAGAAGCCGGGCGGTCGCTGCCCTTGCCCCCGGCGAAGATGGTAACTTGCTGCGCACGCTGCACCAGCGCGCTCCGGTTGTGGTAGGCGAAGGTCGCCAGCGGCAGCAACACAAGGAGCGCCACCAACGCCAGTACCACCAGTTGTCGCCTCCAGCCCACTGTTAGGATTTTGTAGATCGGTCCGCTGCGCCGCGCTCCAGGTATAGCCCATATCGTCCGAGGTGGACTGGCAAATACGCCCGACTCGCCGCGTCGCCCGCATCAGCATTTTGAGCCGCCTCGCCGCATACTCCCAGATGACCGGCTGGATCACGCCGGCAAAGTTGTCCGGCTGAATGACCTGAGGGACGCTGACTTCGGCTGCGGCACGATCGGCAGGCGGCGCACCGTCGGATGGCAGGGGCGCACAGATCGGACCGTACTTCTGCCAGGTCATTCCACCATCGCTGCTCCTCTCAAGCCAACAAGCCCACGAATTCCACGTCTCGGCCGACGTGCCGCAGAGGACATCACCGTTTGAGAGGATGATGGGCTTGTTCTTGGACGGGCCGAGGAGGCCGGCGGGAAGATAGACCGGTGGCGACCAAGTGTAGCCGTCGTCCGTAGAACGAATATGCGCACCCGTCCAGGCGGCGACGGTCGGGCCCGCTTTGTACCACAGCCAGATGGCGTCGAGGCGATCGCGAAAGAGAACCGGGTTCCACAGCGGGACGCCGGGCACCCTGGCGATGCGGATTGGCGGATACCACTGATCTGCCTGGAAGCGGGCTAACCAGATGCCAACGTCCGCATGACCCTGGCGCGTCCCGCCGAACCACGCAGCCAGTAGGGCGCTGCCGACAGTGTCTACCAGGGTAGCGGCATGGCAGTGCAGCATCCCCGGCAGGCCGGGCCGGAACAATCGCTTGCGAACGAAAGAAAGAGGTCATGGATATCCCCCACGGGTGGTCAACTACAGCAACTACTATTTTACCACCTTGCAGCCCCGGTCGGGCATGTCAATATCACAGGCCGGCAGCGCGGCTTGGTGGGACCGGCTAACTGGGCCTTTAAACACGAGTGCCGGGACCCCTATGGGTTTCCCGGCGCTCGTGCGCAAAGGAGGAGGAAGAATCTGATTGTGATTCTAGTACAACTCGTGTCCGGCGTGAAGAGTAATTTGCGCGGATTTTTCGCCCGCGTTTTCCTGTCGGAAACTACGGAGACAAAGGGCGTCTGGCGCGCTCGGTTACGGGTAAACTACGTAACTCACTCCGCTTGCCTCTTCCGGCCGGGAAAGGTATCATCATATGAGCCTATGTGGGGCAGATGGCGGTCGGACACCGCATGCTGAACACCACCTAGTGTAGCGAGGTTTGATAGGAGATTGCGAAGATGGAATACCGATCCTTGGGCCGTACTGGCGTTCTGGTCTCACCCCTGTGCCTGGGCGCGATGAACTTCGGGGGACCGACGAGCAAAGAAGAGTCCATCGCCATCATCAAGCGGGCGCTGGACGGCGGCATCAACTTCATCGATACCGCGAACGTCTACAACGCAGGCGAGAGCGAGCGCATCGTGGGCGCGGCCTTGAAAGAGAGCGGCCGGCGAGATGAGGTCGTACTGGCGACCAAGCTCAATGGCCGGATGGGCGAAGGCCCGAACGACGAGGGCGCCTCGCGCTACCATCTGCTGCGGGCTTGCGAAGACTCATTGCGCCGCTTGCAGACCGACCATATCGACCTTTACCAGCTACACCGGCCTTCACAGACTATCCCGCAGGACGAAACCCTGCGGGCGTTCGACGACCTCGTCCATGCCGGCAAGGTCCGCTACATCGGCTGCTCCACACACCCCGCCTGGAAGGTGATGGAGGCGCTGAACATCAGCGAGCGCCAAGGGCTGGCGCGCTACGTCAGCGAGCAGCCGCCCTATAACTTATTGGACCGGCGGATCGAGAACGAGTTGGTGCCGCTGTGCGAAAAATATGGGCTGGGAATCCTGCCCTGGTCGCCGTTGGCGGGCGGCATTCTGGCCGGCCGCTATCCGCCCGGCGAAGTTTTGGCCGAAGGCTCACGTGGCGCCCGTTCCGGTTCGATGTTCCGCGAGCGCATAACAGGCCACGCACGCGAGGTGGCCGCGCAAGTTGGCGCCATGGCCAGGGAACGGGGCATCACCGGTGCGCAACTGGCACTGCTCTGGGTTAAGGACCAGCCCGGCGTGACCGCGCCGATCATCGGCCCGCGCACGCTGCAGCACCTCGAGTCATTCCTGGCTGTGCTGGACATGCACCTTGCTGACGCCGATCGCCCGCTGTTCGACGCCCTGGTTCATCCCGGCAATGCCGTCGCCGACTTCCACAACAGCAATGATTGGATGAAAGCTCGTATCACTGACTGAATCGGGCGCTTGGCCCGGTCGTGTTTGACTTTCCAAATTCGTTTCAAGGAGGATAACGTGTCTCATCCTGTTCTCGCCGCCCAACTCTACACCGTTCGGGAATACATCCAGACTGCAGCCGGCCTGGCAAGCAGTCTCCGCCGGGTGCGCGACATCGGCTATACGGCGGTGCAAGTCTCAGCCATCGGGCCGATTCCGGACGCGGAGGTTAAGGCCATGGTCGATGACCTGGGTCTGACCATCTGCAGCACGCACACGGCCTACGAAGCGCTATCGCACGACGCCGACCGCGTCATCGAGCAACAACGTTTCTGGAACTGCAAGCATGTGGCTATTAGTATCATGCCGAACGAATACCGTGAGCAAGGCGAGGCAGGCTTCAAGCGCTTCGCAGCGGAGGCGTCGACCGTGGGCGAGCGCTTGGATCAGGCCGGCCTCACCCTCAGCTATCACAACCACAGCTTTGAGTTCGTCCGCTTCGGACCGCGCACCGGCCTCGATCTGATCTACGAGGAATCCGATCCGCGTTACCTGAAGGCAGAGGTGGATACCTACTGGGTGCAACACGGCGGCGGTGATCCGGCCGCCTGGCTTCGCAAGCTCGGGCTGCGTATGCCGACCGTGCACCTCAAGGACATGGTCATCTTTGAGCGGCAGCAAGCGATGGCGGAGATAGGTGAGGGCAATCTCAACTGGCCGGCCATCCTGGGCGCCTGCCGCGAGGCCGGTGTTGAATGGTATACCGTCGAGCAGGATACCTGCCGGCGCGATCCGTTTGAGAGCCTGAAGATCAGTTACAACAACCTGAGGAAGATGGGGGTCGAGTAGGAAACTGACAATAGGGTAGCCGTCCAGTGCGGTTGGACGGCTACCTGCACACGACGGAAAAGGTTGGCTGCAAAGCCCTGATCACCTGCTCAGCTTATGGTTTGAGCCGCGTGCCGCACTCGGTGCAAAACTTGGTGGTCGAAGATTGTTCCGCGCCGCAGTTGGGGCACGTCACGGTCGTCACCTGGCCGGCGGCTGTAGCCGGTGTCTC
>JADGQF010000310.1 GCA_017882045.1 Anaerolineales bacterium | reverse complement strand
TCACGCGCCAGATTGTGGAGGCGGGCAAGCTGTTGGACATCGAGGTGCTCGACCACCTGGTGATCGGGCAGCAGCGCTGGGTGAGCCTGAAGGAGCGCGGGCTGGGGTTCTGATAGTTGCCACTTGCCACCAACCAAAAGCACCTTGTGTTGTGATCTGAGCTTCAGACATGAGTTCGGACAAGCGGCTGAACGCACTGAGCAAAGGCGTCGAGAACTTGCCCGATCAGACGGGACAGTACGGCTTCAGACAGTGACCACTTGCGCTTGAGCAGGATGAACAAGCCCGACTACAGCCGCCACTCGCCGCGAGTGTTGGCCGACTCGGTCTCGTCTGCCGGGCTAAACAACTCGTCAGGTACAGCTTCGCCGATCAGATAGCCGATGGTGTAAGCCACCATGGCCAGCGCCGCCATCTGCTCCATGTAGTCTGGCGTTTGTTCATGAGCTTATCGAGGCCCAGCGGGCTTTTCAGGTCCTTGAATGCTTCCCCGATTTTCATGCGGGCCAGGTAAATGTCCAAGCCCTGTTCGGGCTCCAGGCTGGTCATAACCCAGAGTGGTTCAGCGTTGCCCTTACGCCAGATACCGATCACGTGCACTTTGACCTTTTCGCGGTAGAGCAAGTCCCGGTAAATCACGCGCTGGCCAGGCGCAAGCGTGAGGGCAATGCGCTTGCCGGCAGCATCGACTAACGTCGGTGGATGGCTACCCAGGTTCAGCCGGATCACGGAGCTGATCTTGTTCTCGGCCAAGTACTGCATCATCTCCAGGTAACTAAACTCGCGATCCACCACCAAGGGCTTGTCGCCCAAAAGGGCTTTGATCTCGTCGAAGGCTGGCCAGTGGTTGATGTTGCGCGAACGTTCCTCCTGGGCAATGGTCCGCGACGAGTAACTGAGAAAACTGAATGGAATCGCCCGCCCACGATAAGGCGTCGCCAGCACGGGTAGGCAGAAACCGTTCTCTGAATCGCGAGCCGTCAGCGTCTCCCCGGTCTTGTTATAGAGGACAGGTTTGGAACCCACCCGGACCTGTTCCCTATCACCGTCAGCCTCAACGTTCGCCCAGCTGGATGTCCGCTCCCGACTTCTCCACCGCTGCTGCGACGACATCGAACCCCAGGTCTTCGGCCATGTTCAGGGCCACGACGACCAGATCGGTCAGTTCTGCACGCACTCTCTCGGCGGCTGTCTCCGTGTCGGGTTCGATCCCCGAGTGTCCCCATATCTTCGTGTCATCGAAGGCCGTGGCGGGCGAGATCACCCGGCACGGCCAGGCCATTACTGTCGGACAATAGGTCCGCTCGCATGAGGACGAATGCAGGTCGGGTCCTACGTGTTGCTGGCCTTGATGCCACGCAGGATGGCCGGACGGGTGCCATACGCCACGGTGTGCCTGTGCAGTGATGAGTCTGACCATCGGATTCTTGAGTCAGGGGAGTGGACGGCAACTCTTCCTAATGCATCAAAGCCGGCAGCCAGGCCGACGGATCGAGGAGCGAGCCTCCATCGCGGCCGGCGCCGCTGCACGCCAACACCTGCACGTCGTCCAGGTACATCCAGGCCCGGTCCGTTCCGGTGATATTGTCGTTGTAGACCTCGAAGTAGATCACCACGTAACGCCCCCGGTAGGGCCGTAGGTCGAAGACCTTCTCCTGCCAGGCCGTGTTGTTCTCGCGCACCCGCATCAGCGTCGCGATCACGGCGTAGGTGCTCGGCTCCAGCAGGAGCACGCGCTGGAAGTCGCCGTCAGCGGCTTGGGATCCGGGCTTGTACCAGAAGCTCAGCGCCACCGAATCGGCCGCGGCCGGCACGTAGATCTTCTGGTAGCCGCTCGAATAGCTTGCCCCCAGCGGCGCCAGTCCGCCCAGCAGATAGCGCTCCGGCCCGGCCTCGGTCTTCAGGGCCTGCGCGGCCGGCGGCAGCCCGAACTGCGCTGCGCGTGCCGCGCTGTGCGCCTGCGCCGTCGTGTAACCGGCGGTGCTGGCCGTGGTGGGGAAGGTCCACGACCCGGTCACCTCGAACCCGCCGTTACTCACCTTGTCGACGCAGGCGGGGGGCAGCGTGGCGGCGGCAGTTGGCGTCGCCGATGGCGTTGCCGTCGCCGTCGGCGAGCCATCCGGCGTAGGCGTGCGCGTCGGCGTAGGCGTGCGCGTCGGAGTGGGCGTGCGCGTCGGCGTAGACGTCGGCGTGGCCGTCGGCGTAAACGTGGCCGTGCTCGTGGCGGTCGGGCTCGCCGAGGGTGGGGCGCCGCTGTAAATGCCGGCCTCCTCGGCGATGGTGGCTAGCGCAGCGCGCGTGAAGCGCGCGACATAGTCCAGGTTCACCCGGCCGAAGATGTCCCCCGTGCTGTGATAATACGGATTGCGGTCGCGCGGGATCATGTCGTCGTAGAAGTTCTCGATGCCGAGGAAGGCGGGGTAGCCGTAGTCCCAGAACGACGAGTGGTCGGAAAAGCGGCTGGCACTCGACCCCTTGAGCTCGACGTTCAATCCCTGCAGGTAGCGGGTATTGGCCGAGATGAAGGCCGCCGCCAGGTAGTTGGAGTATGTGCCGGTCCCCGAGTGCAACTCCACCACGCGGTCGCCATTGCTATCCCAGCCGAACATGTCCAGGTCGATGTAGCCCATCACCTGCGCGCCGAGCGCCCTGAGGTTGGCAGCGTAGCTGCGGCTGCCCCACATGCCCTGTTCCTCGGCCCCGAAGTGGATGAAGCGGATCGTGTCGGCGAACTGGTAGCCGCGCAGTAGGTCCGCGATCACCAGCGTCGCTGCCGTGCCGCTGGCGTTGTCATCCGCCCCCGGCGCCGAAGAGTAGGGCAGGTTAGAGTTGCTGTCGAAGTGCCCGCCGATCAGCCAGATGCGTTCGGGATGCAGGCTGCCACGGATGTCCATCACCACGTTGCGTCCGCTGTACGAGCCATAGGTCCAGGTGGCGTAGCGCGGGGTCAGGCCGCGGCTCGCATAGAATTCGTAGAGGTACTGTTCCACGCTCCGGATTTGCCCGCCCCAGGTGTAGCGGGAGTAAAAGCTGACGCTCCCGGTCCCGACCGGCGCCGGGTAGACTCCGCTCAGCTCGCCAATGCGCTGTGAGAGCGCGCTCTGCGTTACCAGCGGCAGCAGGCCGGCCACCATCGGGTCTACGCTCTCCGCTGGGATCGACCGCCGCTCCGGCAGCGGCTGCTCGGCAGCCACTAGGGCTGTCGCCGGCAGGAGCGCCAGCGCCACAGCGCGCCGCTCGGGGCCGACTCCGGCCGCTGCTTCGTCGAGCAGCCGGCGCTCATCGCCGGCCGGCAGACCGACCAGCAGCTCGCGCCCCCCGGCGTAGAGCACAGCGGCCCCGATCGTCTCGGCCAGCCCGCGCGCGTCACCCGCCGCAGCGTCCAGGAAGTAGTAGACCTTCCCCGCCGTATCCGCGTCCAGGAGGCGCACCGGTACGCCCGCCGCCGCCAGCCTGTCCACGGCATCGGCGGGCCCGCTCGCGATGTATCCCGTGCCACCCGGCAGCGCCAAGCGGGCGTGGGCCCTCACCGGTAGTCCGTCCGGCAGCGCCGTCCCTTCTGCCAGCGGGCCAAGCAGGAACAGGGCTTGGCCCAACTGGTCAGCCGCAGCCAGGCCGGACTCCGCCGCCCCCGCCTCGACCGACCGCTCGGGCGCCCCAGGTATGATCAATGCCTGACCAGACCAGATGAAGTCGGGATCGGTCAGGCCATTGGCTTGCACAATGCTGGAAACAGATACCCGGTAAGTCTCCGCGATTGATCTCAGGCTGTCGCCCGGCTGCACAATATAGCGGGTACCGGACTGCGCGGCAACTGCGCCGGGGAGCAAGATAGCGCAAAGCAGGACGAGGCCCAAGACCCGCCTAGCCGATCGTGTCCAACACATGGTCAGCCTCTTTCGAACATGGGGAATGCAGAACCACCGATCTACCAATAAATGATACTTGAAAAATGGTTGCTTGTCAAGGCTTTAGGGCCGGTTTGCTATCATTGAGTGAAAGTGAAGAGAGACTGACATTGACGAACAAGGAAGTAAAGCGAGCAACCGTGCTGGCGCAGGAATAGTGTATCGTTGTTTCTGTAAAAGGGTTTAGCCGCTGCGCGAAGCGGTAGGTCTGGTGTATCCTTTCGGCAAGAAGGAATCCAACCGAAGGAGGAACACCATGACCTACCAGCAGTCAGGATGAGACGCAGTAGTTGTGCTGGGATAGACTGCCGCCTTCATGATGGTTTTCTTTCGACCGTTCTTGCCAGCGAGGACTGGCGCCCACTATACATAACGCCACCCGACACACTCTATCCGCCCATCAGCCCACGAGGGGTGAGCGCGTTGGCCGTTTTGCAGTAAAGGCGCAGAGTGATAACATCAGGGCGAAGCGGTTCGAGAATCTAGTTGCTGCTTTCTTTTCTATTGTCGCCTCTCTTCTTTGTTCGCTCACGGATACGTGCGGTCTGACATGTATCACAGAACCGCCGATCCGATCTGCAATTCGTTAGAGGCGTCCCGCACTGTTGACAAACGTGCCTTGGGCGTGCCCATGTTACGTGCTCGATCTCCAGTTTACCCCAATTGCTATCTGCACGGATGTCCGTGTGGCTATTATGGCGACTCCGAGCACGATTGCACCTGCTCGATGACCCTCATCAGCCGCTACCAGAAACGCTTCTCCGCCCCGCTGTTCGACCGCATCGACATCCTCATCGAGGTGCCGCGCGTGCCCTTTCAGAAGCTGACCGACGAGCGGCGGGGCGAACCGTTGGCAGCCATCCGGGCGCGCGTCGAGGCCGCACGCACGCGGCAGACGCAGCGTCTGGCGGGCACGAAACTGACCGCAAACGCCGATATGGGCCCCACGCACATCCGCGAGTTTTGCCACTGACACGCGATTAGGTGTGCCCCGGCACAATTAACGGCATGCGGATCTTCGCGATTCTGCTCCACGTCGCGCAAGTCCGTAGCAGGTCGAAACCTGCAAAATGTGTTGCCTCCTTTGGAGACCAGCTGTAGCGGTCTGC
>JADGQF010000010.1 GCA_017882045.1 Anaerolineales bacterium | reverse complement strand
CGACCTGGTCTGGACCGGCAACTTCAACCAGGCCGGCACCTACTACATCGTCGTCGATCAGGCCGGCGGTAGCCCCGCCACCATCACCCTCAAAGTCACCGGCTCCGGAGTGTCCGGCCTCGGCAAGTGACCGTCGTCCTTTAGCTGAGTGGTCTGCCTCGGGACCCTGCATGCTGCCGAACGGGGCAGACCACTCGCCGGTTGGGATGGGTAGGTCATGCACGACAAGTCTTGCCTTGAAGTCGGGAACCTGGACCACTACACCTTGTGCGTCATCTTGACCGCAAGGTGTCTTTAGTTATTCTGTTTCGCCTAACCCAGCCTGCCGCCCTTTCGAGTTCGCCTTCTTTCAGCGGACCTTTCTCCCCGGCCACAAAAAACCCTTCGGGAGACGCGATCAGGTCTCCACCCTTTTTCTTGAGCCTGTCTGCGATGGGCCTGGCGGCGTAGCCGCCGATCTTAACGAAAGTGCGCAACACGGGCGACGGTATGTCGCTGGTTTCAATCCTGGTATCGAACGCGGCCACCTTGACGCCCTTCAGACAGTCAGCCGGAATGCTCTTGAGGAACTCGGCGATCGCCGGTGTTGGTCTAAAGCCACGCGTTGGCGAGCCGACGATCAGCAGCTCCAGGCCCGTCAGCTCTTCCGGGTTCACCTCACCGACCCGACATATCCGGACGTCTCCCGGGGAGCCGAGAGAGTCGCCGATCGCCCGGGCGACTTGCTCTGTGTTGCCGAAGAACGAATCGTAGATGATCAACGTCAACGTCTTCATGTAGGCATCACCCAATGGCGCAAGTCGAGCGTCTCGCCTATGTGCTCGTACAACAGCCAGACGGCGCCGGCTGCGCTGCGCCTGGCGGTCACGGTTACCAGTCGATCGCCGTTGTCGCAGGGTACGAACTGGTAAGTGTTCCCGTGCGTCAGCCAGGCGCGGTAGGCGTGGGGTACATACCTTGTCATAATCTCTGGCTCATCCTTTGCATGCCTTCGGCCAGCCGAACCGCCGTGGAAAGCGATTCCTTGTACATCAATTCGTGGATGGCGTGAGCCTACTCCGATACTCTCCGATTGTCAATGTTGCTAATGGAGGGAGCAGTTGACTGGGTCTCCCATGCGGTCTCTATGCGATTATCGAAACCCGGACACGCTGCACGCCATTGTTGGCGTAGCCGTAGACATTCCAGCCCGGCTGTAATGGTTGCGTATTGCCTTGTCCGTCTGTCGCCCGGGCCATTATGGTGTAAGCACCGGCGCCAGGCGGGTTCCAGGCCAGAGACCAGGCGGACGCTGCGCCTGGCGAACTGGGCTCAGCGTTTGCCTGAACCCATGACTGGCCGCCGTCCAGGCTCAGCTCCACCCGTTCGACTGCGGCTTCGCCAGACCAGGCCGTGCCGGCGATCTGGATCTCAGCGTATCGGAGGGTGGCGCCATCCATCGGATACGCGATCACGGCGCGCACGCGCTGCTGGGTCACCGGGGCGCCCTCCGCCGTGCCCCGTTCACCCCTGAATATGTACCTTTCGCTCTGGTAGTAGCCCTCGAACCGGCCGGCAAGGGCGGTGACGCGCACGAGCCACTTGACTGATGCCATGCCGTACCAGCCGGGCACGACCAGCCGGAGCGGATAGCCGTGTTCGCGGGTCAGCGGTTCCCCGTTCATCGACCAGGCCAGCAGGCAGTCTCCCTGGAGGGCCGCCTCCAACGGTAGACTGCGCTGAAAAGGGCTTCTTCTGCCGGTGTCTGGCTGACACTCGTCGGCCCCCGCGCAAAGGATCTCAACCGCCTCGGCACGCACGCCGGCCTGCCCGAGCACCACGCGCAAAGGGACGCCGGTGAACTCTGCGGTTCCCACTGCGCCATATTGCCAGGGTGTCCCTTCAGCCGGCTGTGCCATGTACGCGCGCCCGTTCCCGGCACATTCCAGCGTAACGCGCCTGGTTACCGGCGCTTGCGCCCGGAGTTGCGACCAAGAGAGAGCCAGCGGCCGTTCGACCGCACCGTCGACCAGGCACTGCCATGCGCCAATGTCCAGAGCCGGCGCCGGCCCGTGGTTGCGCACGTAGAATGAGCCCTGGGGAGTGAGCGGTTCGCCCAGCAGGGCCAGGGGGGTCTCGGCCGTGCGGGGCTCGTCCTCGTGCACCTTCGGCTTGGCATGCTGGCGCGCTAAGCCGGATTGCTCTTGATCTGCTTCGAAGCCACTCAAATGCCACCTCGCCGGAAGAAGATGCCAGGCGTGAGGTCCCGCCTGGATCACAAGCGTATACGATAAGAGCGCGGCGGGATGTAGGTCGTTTTACGGACCACGGGTAAAGTAGCGCGGCGGCCTCCGGCAAAAAAGACTTGCGCCCCGCAAGAACCTATGCTACGATTCGACCGCCTAATCATTCCCATCGTTCCATCCCACCTAGCGAGACGAACGTACCTCATCTTTTCTCCAGCGGCTCGCCCGGTGGTGTGCAACGGATTTTCGCGGCCGGTGCCCCTCCTCCTGTAGGCAAGTTCGGGAGAGACATGGTGTTTAATTCGCGCCACTTACTGGCTCTCATACTCATCGCCCTTTTGCCGATATCCTCCCTTTCGGCGCCTGCTGCCGGCGCTTTCCCGCCGGCGGCCATCGATAAGGTCGCGCCCTGGGTGCTGGAGCATACTGCCAACGGCGCTCGGGCGGATTTCCTGGTCGTCCTCAACGAACAGGCGGATGTGTCGGCCGCTGCCCGCCTGCCGGGAAAGATCGAGCGCGGGCGTTACGTGCGCGATGCGCTATGGCAAAAGGCCCAGTCCGGCCAGCGCCCGCTGCTCAATTGGCTCAGCCAACGCGGGATTGCTTATCGCTCGTACTACATCGTCAGCGTTGTCGTCCTGACGGGCGATCGTGCCCTGGTGATGGCGCTGGCCGCACGTGCGGACGTCGCCCGCATTGAGGGCAATCCGCACATTCGCAATGCCCTGCCCAGGCCGGTCACAAGTTTTGGCGGTGCGGCCAATACTGTGGAAGCCGAACAGTCGGCTATGGCCGAGCCGGCTACGGCCGAACCGGGCATCACTTACACACGCGCGCCGGAAGTATGGGCCATGGGCTTCACCGGCCAGGGGATTGTGATCGGGGGGCAGGATACCGGTTATCAGTGGGACCACCCGGCCCTCAAGCCCCACTATCGTGGCTGGGATGGTTCCACGGTGTCCCACGACTACAACTGGCATGACAGCATCCATTCAGGAGGCGGGTCCTGCGGGGACGACTCCCCGCAGCCCTGCGACGACTACGATCACGGCACTCACACCATGGGCACCGCCGTCGGCGACGACGGCGCGGGCAACCAGATCGGTATGGCGCCCGGAGCCAAATGGATCGGTTGCCGCGATATGAACGTGGGCGTAGGCCAGCCCTCGACTTACCTTGAATGCTTCGAGTTCTTTCTCGCGCCCTATCCCGTCGGCGGCACTCCTGCCCAGGGTGACCCAGACCGCGCGCCCGATGTCACCAACAATTCGTGGGGTTGCCCCAGCAGTGAGGGCTGCTCGCCGGACACGTTGCAGGCTGCGCTGGACAACCAGCAGGCAGCGGGAATAATGACAGTCGTCTCAGCCGGCAACTCCGGTTCGGCCTGTTCGAGTGTCGGCGACTCCCCGGCCCTCAATGCCGCTGTTTACACCGTCGGCGCGCTCAATAGCGGTACCGATAGCATCGCCTCCTTCAGTAGCCGCGGCCCTGTCACCATCGACGGCAGCAACCGCCGCAAGCCGGATATTTCCGCCCCGGGTACCAACATCCGTTCGAGCATTCCGGGCGGGCTCTACCAGGGTGGCTGGAGCGGCACCTCCATGGCCGCCCCGCACGTGACCGGCGCCGTGGCACTGCTCTGGTCGGCTCGTCCTGCCCTGCGGCACCAGATCGCCGCGACCGAGCAAGCGCTGAATAACGCTGCCACGCATATCCCGGCTGCCGATTGCGGCAGCAGCGGCTGGCCCAACAACACCTATGGCTATGGGCGCCTGGACGTCAAGAAGGCGGTTGACCAGACACCATCTGACGCCGGTGCGTTGAGCGGGCTAATCACGAACGGCGCCGGGACGCCCGTTGTGGGCGCGTCAGTGCGCGCGACCGCGGCCGCGGGCCAGTTTGCCACCACGCGCAGCGGCTCAAACGGGCGCTATTCGTTGGCGCTGGCCGGGGGCACGTATACCGTCACCGCGACGGCCCCCGGCTACCTGCCCTATCTCACGACCGGGCTATCGGTCCTTGCCGACGCGACGAACCTGTTAGATATCACCTTGCGCATCGACGTGCCGGTCACCCTCACCGTGCCTTACGTCAGTTATCTGCCCGTCCTGATCAAGCTTTCGGGGCCATAAGGGCGCCGGTCCGATCCATCCCAGTGAGACGCTATGTCACCGACATCCAGAGCCATCGTCGTCACCCTGGTCCTCGCTGCATTGTGTGCCGGTTCAGCTCTAAACTTCCCCCCGGCGCGTGCCGTCCAGGCCGCCAATAGCGGGCCATCAGAGACCGGCGCCGGACCGGTCGTCGGCCGGGTGTACTATGCCGATGCGGCTGACCTGGCGCAGCTTGCGCGCTCGTTGGACATCTGGGAAGCGCACCCGGCAGAGCGCTACCTGGTGGCCCAGTTATCCCCGGCGCGTTTCGCAGCGCTTATCGCGCAGCCGGCCCGCGCCTGGCTCAGCGTCACACCGGCTGCAGGCGACACCGAGCCGGCGGCAAAGACGGCGGTCAGCGTCACCTTCGAAGCCCAGGGCCTGCCGGTCGGGAGCTACACCAGCACGCTGCGTATCGGCAGCGACGATCTGGCGCGACCTGCCGTGTACATTCCGCTGACGTTGACGGTGACCTCGGCTTGTATCCCCGTCAACTACCTTTTCTTCACTTACGCACCGCCCAGGCCCTTCAGTGGCCAGGTCGTCACCTTCAGCGCCAGCGCGGGCGGCGCCAAGCCGGTTGCGTTTAGCTGGGACTTCGGCGACGGCTTGGCCGGCGCGAGCGGCCCGACAGCTCCACATGTCTTCCCGCCCTCGATTGGCGATCAGGACTATGCGGTGACGCTCAACGCGCAGAATGCCTGTCCGAGCTCTGTGTCGGTGCAGTGGCCCGTTCACGTGCAGCCGTATAGGCTCGCCGCTCCCGTCCTCATCAAATGAACCTGAATTCGTTTTCTACCAGGCGCGTTGGTATTGGAACGGCACAGGCACGTCGTAGCCGAGTTCGCGCGCCGCGCGCAACGGCCAGTATGGGTCGCGCAGTGATTGGCGGGCGATGAGCACGGCGTCCGCCCGCCCCTCTTTCACGATCGCGTCCGCCTGCGTTGCGCCGGTGATCAATCCCACAGCCCCCACTGCGATCCCTGCCTCGCGCTTGATTCGTTCGGCGAAACTCACCTGGTAGCCGGGGCTCAGCGGTATGCGTTGCTCGGCTGACAGACCCCCTGAGGAAACGTCGATAAGATCGACGCCAAGGGGTGCGAGATGCTTGGCCAGCGCGACGCTCTGGTCTACGTCCCAGCCACCTTCCAGCCAATCCGTCGCGCTTATGCGGACGAAGAGTGGCAGATTTGCGGGCCAGAAACCCCTCACCGCCACAACTACCTCCGACAGGAAGCGGATCCGGTTCTCGAAACTCCCGCCGTACTGGTCTGTGCGCCGGTTTGACAGGGGCGAGAGAAACTCGTGCAGCAAGTAACCGTGCGCGGCATGGATCTCGACGACCTGGAAATCGGCCTGCAAAGCCAGCGCGGCGCCGCGTTGGAAGGCGGAAACGACCGCCGCGATCTCACCTGCCCCCATCTCTTTGGGTACCGGCATGCTGTCGAAAGGGAGCGCGCTTGGCGCGATCGAGCCTGGTACCTGCGCCTTGCGCCCCGCGTGCGCCAATTGGACCGCAGGCACAGCCCCGTACTCGCGCAAGAAGCGTACGATGGGCGCGTAGGCCGTAGCTTGGGCTTCGTTCCACAGTCCCACATCGCGCGCGCTGATCCGCCCGCGCGCTTCTACCGCGCTCGCCTCGGTGATGATGAGCCCGGCCCCTCCCACTGCGCGGCTGCCCAGATGGACCATGTGCCAGGCTGCCGGCACGCCGTCCTCCGCGAACACCGAATACTGACACATCGGCGAGACCCACAGCCGATTGCGTGCTGTGACGCCGCGCAACTCAATGGGCGAGAAAAGGTTAAGTTCCGCTGGCATATTTGTGCTCCTTGTGGCTCGCCTGCTACCTCAGAGGCGGACCACCATATACAGACCGTCTCTTTCGAAACCCAATCCCTCATAATAGCGCCGCGTCCCGATGGCCGAGATCACGGCCAGGCGGTTGAACCCTGCCTGGTGTGCTCGTTCCTGTGCCAGGCTTATCAGGCGTCGACCCAGGCCCATGTGCTGCGCCTCGCCGGCGCTGGTCGAGCCGATGCTCAGGGCCGGTCCATAGACGTGCAGCTCGCGGATCATCGCCGCGCCGGCGATTTCGGGCAGAGCTTGCCAGATTTCGGAGGTGCCCGGAAGAGAGGCAGCCTCATGTTGGGGCAATGACAGGCGCAGGAAGCCGGCCAGTTGGCCGCCGGCCGTCTCATAACTCAAGAATTGCTCGTGCGTGATATCGGTCTCGTAGTCGTGTTCCACCAGGCGCAACTCGGCTTCATCCACCGCCGCGGCGCGCACTTCTCGGCAGCGAATGCAGCGGCAAGCCTGGCCGTGCTCTGCCATATACTCGTGCACAAGTTGTCTCAAATTGGAGCGCTTGCTGCCTGCTACAATGTCATCGGCCGGGATATCTCGGAAGACCCGGTTGACGCGGCAGTACGGGGGGATGAGGGTCTTGCAGTCCGCCACCAGGGCGATCAGTTCCTCGTCCGTATACGGCCGGTACTCGCCCATTTGCCACAGCCGGTACAGCTCGGTGCCGGCAATGATCGAGCACGGGTAAATCTTCAGCTCGTCGGGCCGCAGGCACGGGTCGGCCCACAAACGCGCGAAGTCCTCGCGGTCCAAGGTTGGCGTGGCGCCGTGCAGATTGGGCATCCAATGCAGATGCAATTTGAAACCGGCCGCGCGCAGCAGCTTGACCGCGTGCCGCACCTCTGCCACGCCGTGTCCGCGCTCGTTCAGGCTCAGGATGCGCTCATCCAGGCTCTGTACGCCCAATTGCACCTTCGTGACCCCCAGTTGTCGCAGGTGCACCACTTCGGCGGGCGTGACCCAATCAGGGCGTGTCTCGATCACCAGCCCAACGTTTCGCCGGCGCGTCCGTTCGTTGATCGCCTGCGCCTCGGCCAGCGACCGGGATTCCAGCGGGTCTCCCTGGGCAGGTTCCCAATTCATCGCGTCCAGGCAGCGCTTGACGAACCACTCTCTGTAGTGACGAGAGTAAGCACTCCAGGTGCCGCCGAGGATCAGCAACTCGATTTTGTCAGCCGTGTGCCCCATCGCGTCGAAGGTATCGAGCCGGGTGCGGACCTGCAGATAAGGGTCGAAGTCGCATTGCGCGGCGCGCCGGGCGCCGGGCTCGTTCGGCAGGTAGCTCTTCGGCATGCGGACATCGTCGGGACAGAAAATGCAATGCCCTGGGCAGCCCGAGGGCTTGGTGAGGACCGTGACGGGCGCCACACCTGAGGAAGTGCGGATCGGTTTCATCTGCAGGCGTCGTAGCACTTGCCGCTCGAAAGGTAAGTCACCGGCCGCCGTCAACTGCTGGTAGCCGGTCACAAGCTCAATCTTCGAGAAATAGCCCTTGCTGTCACGTGGGTGCTGTGCTAAGATGCGCATGATCTCGTCCTGGTCCCAGGTGGGGCTGGACCTTGTCGCCTCGAAGATCGCCAGCAGAGCCGCGCGATGGGCCTGGACGTCAAAATCGCGCCCACGCGGCACCCAATTTGTAGCATCCGAATTGACTTGAGACATGGATCCAAATACCAGCGCGGCGCTTGCCGAGCTGAATCGTGCCTTTTATACAAGATTTGCCGGGGACTTCGCCCGCACGCGGCGTGCTTGGCCTCCCAGCTTCGAACGTATTCTACCCTATATGCGCTCCGCTATCAACCTTCTGGACCTTGGCTGCGGCAACGCGCGCTTGCTCGCCTTTCTGCTCGAACATGGTTGGAGCGGCCATTACACCGGGTTGGACGGAAGCGAGGCTCTGCTCGCCATTGCCGCCCGCAATGCCGGCCTCAGCGCCGGGCGTAACTCCGGAACCCTCGCTCGCTTTGTGCTGGCGGACTTACTCAGCCCGGACTGGGCGTCTCGCCTGGCCGGTGGCGCCGGACCGTCCGCCCTTGAGCCGTCGTTCGGGTGCATCGCTGCGCTGGCAGTGTTGCACCACATTCCCGGCGTTGCCCAGCGCGCGCGCTTCTTGGCCGCTTGTGCATCCCTGCTGGCGCCCGCCGGCAAGCTGGTGATTTCAACCTGGCAGTTCCTCGGCTCGACGCGCTTGCGGGCGCGCATCTTGCCCTGGCGCGTCGCGGGCATCAGCGAGAGCGAAGTTGAGCCGGGCGACTACCTGCTCTCGTGGGGCCAAGGCGCCGCCGGGCAACGCTATTGCGCGGCGATCGGGCTCGATGACCTGGTTGCCCTGGCCGATGCCGCGGGTCTGGAAGCAGTTGAAGCCTTCTACGCCGACGGCCACGAAGGGAACCTGAACCTGTACGGCGTTTTCACGCCAAAAGAGAAGGTCTCCTAAGCCGGAGACCTTCCCGTTGCGCGCTGTAGGCCTGCAAACTCTAACGTCACACCTTCATTGCCAAACAACCTTCCGCGCCGGGCTGGGTGGGCTCAGCAGCGGTCCGGGTTTGCCCGGCGTCCCCGATAGAACCTGCACCTGCCAGGTATACTCAATGGCGGGAGGCGTCGCTGCAGACAGGCTGGCCGCGCTAGCGGCGCCGGCTTCTCCAGCGCTGGCGGCCTGCATGGTGCCTGCCCCGCCGCTCTGGGTGTCGCGCGGCAACCGCCAACTGGTGGATTTCGTCCAGTAAGGCGGTACCGGCGCGACTGAGCTGTCCGAGGCAACCAGTGTCACCACGTACCATTCGTCTTCGCTCAGCACACCCACAGAGGTCCAGGTCAGGAGAAGATCGCTATTGCCCGCGATCAGGCCGCCGTCGGCCGGGCCGACCGGCACCGGCATCCTGAAACGCGGCCCCGCGGTCGGCGTGGCGGTTGCCGGGCCAGGGGTTGCCGTCGGCGTTGGCTGGGGCGTGCTGTTGCTCAAGGGAATCGTGAGCGCCCGCCCGATGCTGAGGAAATCGGTAGCCTTCATATTGTTGGCGGCCAGGATCCAGTCTGTGCTCGATCCGAAACGCCCCGCAATGCTACCGACGGTATCGCCCGCTGAAACGCGGTAGATCAGGGTCCCGCCGGTTGGAGTGGGCGTGGGGACAGGTGGGCTCGCGCTCGCCGTTCCACCGGGTCCCGGAATAATGAGCTCCTGACCCGGGAAGATCAGCAGATTGGCTGACAGGTTATTGGCGTCGACGATCGCTTTGACGGTCGTGCTAAAACGATCGGCGATCTGTCCTACGCTTTCGCCGGCTTTGACCTTGTACGGCACCGGGGTGGCACTGGCCGTTGGTGTGACGGTCGGCGACGCGGCGGGCGTGGCGGAGGCCGGGGGTGCAGCAGGCGTCGACAAGGTGGCCGTCAGGGCAAGCGTGCCGCTTATCGCCCTTGCCGCGCCGACTTGCCCGGCCGAGAGCGAGACCTGTTGGTTCGTGCTCGTCTCTGGGGCTCGGCTTACGCTGGTCCCCTGCTGCTGGACGGTAGGCGTGTTCAGCAACGCGATGCGCGGTCGAGCAGTGCCATTGGTTGGACGTAACCACCAAAGCACGACCAATCCGCCGATGACGGCGAAAAGCATGATGTCTGCCCAAGGGATCGGAAACCGGCGCCGAGGGGCATCTTCCAGAGAGGCGCCGCAAAAAAAGCAGACTCTCGCCCGTTGTGCAACACGGGCGCCACAGTGAGGACAAGTCCGCTCTTGACCGTAGTGCGACTTGGCTATATCAGACTGGCTCATAGTTGGGCGTGATTATAGGTGCAATGCGCGCCTTTAGCAAATCCCGCGAGTCGCGGAGACATAGACCCGGCGCGACGTAGTGCACGCGTGCCGCTCGCACAATACCTACCTGGCGACCACGCGCCTCCGGTCCAGGATCAGCAGCGTGACGACGCATGCCAGACCTGCTAACGAGACCGTGCCCGCGACCACGCGCAGGGGAGTGGCGCCGAACCGTACGCTGACCTGGTGGGTGCCGGACGGCACCGTCAGGCCGATAAGGCCATTTGGCGGGTCAGGCACGATCTGGACCGGGCGCCCGTCAACGGTTGCGCGCCAGCCGGGGAAGTAGTAGGTGTAAAAGCGCAGGTGCACATCGCCGTCCGCCTGCACGCGCGCATACGCTGAGATGGCGTCCGCCCCTTGCTCGAGGATCCTGCCCTGGCCGCTGTCGACGGCGGCGCGCTGTAGCGGCCGACCTGCCTTGTACTGCGCCAGCAGAGGCGAGTCGCCGTCCAGGGGCACGCGTTCGGACCAGCGTGTCATCCCACGCATATCCGGAAAGCGCAGCTCGAAGTCAATCACGGAGAGAGGTGCTTCGTCCTGTGGCCTGACCGGGACCATGTCTGGGCGCGTGTAGGCGAAGCTGCCGGCCACAAATAGCAGCGCTGTAATATAGACATAAGGAGATGGGCCGGAAGCAGTGCCCGCCGGAGCCTGTTTGTCCAGCCAGTACGTTCCGGCGCCGGCCAGCAGAGCGAGCGTGATGGTGGTCAGCGTCAGCAAGCGCCAGGGAAACTGGATCAGTCCGACCAGCGGCAGCGCGCGCCAGAGGGCGGCTGAAGCCGGGGTCATGGCCACGATGGTGATGATGGTGACCCCGGCGAGAAATAGTGCTTCCGGTCGATGGGGCAGCGCGTCGCGCCGCGCCCGCAGGGCGGCAAGTGTGCCGATGAACGCACCGAGGAAAGCCAGGATACCTATCTGCAGGCTCATGCCGTCATTTGGGCCGTCTACCGCATAGCCAAAGCCCCACAGCGGGCTGAGGAATTGGCTGGGGTACACGAATTGCTTCAGATAACTATAGTTACCGGCCACGAACTGAGATTGGACCAGGTAATTCCGCTCGATGAAGGCGGGCAGCATGAAAATGGCTGCCAGCGAGAGGCCGAGCACGCCGGCCGCGACCGCATATACGCCCGCGATCCACAGGCGTTTCGCCCCCCGACTATCTGTCTCACTTTGTGGGTTATCTCTTCGTTGGCGCTCTGTCCAGAGACCGGCCAGCAACTTGAGCGCCAGAAAGCCGGCCAGCACCGGAACAAAGAACAACTGCGACACCGTATGGCTGAGCAGGAGCACGCCCAGGGCGGCGCCGGCCAATGCCAGCCGGCGGGGTCGGGGGTCGTCCCACAACGCGGCGAACGCCAGAAGGACCCAGGGGAAGACGGCCAGGGCTGCAAATTCCCCGAGATCGGCGCGTACATAGATCTGCACCAGGTGATAGGGGCCATAAGTGTAGGCGACCGAAGCGACCAGGGCCGCCGCCGGTCCCCACCAGCGCCGGGCCAACCGGTAGGTCCCGAGCGCGCCGGCGATGAAGTAAAGCGCCCAGGTGGCCTTGACGGCGACGACAAAGCCCAGACCGAGCAGATGAAACAACTCAGCCGCCCAATAATCCAGTGGGGCGATAACCAGCCAGAGCGGGTAGCCAAAGCCGATCGCCTGGTCGGGCGCCCAAACCGGCCAGATTGCCCCGCTGCGCAGCGCTTGGTCGAACTCAACCAGGTAAAAGATGCTGTGCGGAGCGTCGTGGGCATGGAAGAAGTAGCCCGGCGCAGCCAGTGGCAACAGGGCCGGCAGCAGCAATAAGAGCGCCAGCCACTGCCCGCCGCCTGCAGACAGCCGCGCCCAGGCGCGGGCCAGCCAATGATAGGGGACGCGCAGAAGCGGAGAGCGACTGCTATCCCGGGCCGGCTCCGCTTCTTTCGGCGTTCGTCCGCGTTCTAGCGCACCCGGCTCACGCAAGCTCTCCCTCCGACGCGCTCATAATCCCATTAGCGCGTATGACACCCTACTCCGCCAACTCGCGCAGGCAGCCGAGACAGTAATCCACTTCTTCGAGCGTGTTGTAATGCGCCAGCCCGGCGCGCACCACCCCGCCCGTCTCCTCGATTCCCAGCCGCTCGGTGACCGCCAGCGCATAGAAGTTGCCGGACCAGACGTAAACTCCGCGGTCCGCCAGCGCCTGGGCCACCTGCTCGGGCGAACGATTGCTGAGCCGGAAGGCCGCGGTCGGTGTGCGCTCGCCGAAGCGCGCTTTGTCGCAGATCCCGTAGAAGCTCAGGCCGGGGATGGCCAGCAGGCCGTCCACGAAGTGCTCGAATAGAGCGCGCTCGTAGGTGCGCACCGCGGCCATGGCCTGTTTGAGCTGGAGCCGGCGGCCGCTGAAACCCGGGAAGTTCGCCGCATAGGCGCCGCCGTAAGTCCGGCCGAGATCGGCCAGGTAGTCAACGGCTGCCAAAACTCCCGCTTGCGCCTCATGGCTTTGCGTGCCGGTCTCGAACTTGTCTGGTGGCAGATCGCCTGCCGGCCGCACCTTGTAGGCGCGCAGGGCCTCGAGCAGGTCGTAGCGGCCCCAAACGACGCCTGAATGGGGACCGAAGAATTTGTAGGGCGAGCAGACCAGGAAATCACAATCCAGTGCCTGCACGTCGATCGGGCCGTGGGGGGCGTAATGGACCGCGTCTACCCACAGCCAGGCCCCGGCGGCGTGCGCCATTTGGGCAATCTGGGCAATCGGATTGATCGTGCCCACCGCGTTCGAAGCATAACCGACGGCCACCAGGCGCGTGTGGGAGTTCAGATGCGCCGACAGGTCCTGGAGGTCCAGCGTGCAGTCGGCGGCGTTGAAGTCGATCTCGTGCACCGTCACGGCGCGCTCTGCCAGGGCCAGCCAGGGCGCCCGGTTGGCGTCGTGGTCCAGACGCGTGACGATGATCTCGTCACCCGGTTCGAGCAAGCGGCCGATGGCCCGGCTGAACTGGAAAGTCAGGCTGGTCATGTTCGGCCCGAAAGCGATCTCCCGCGCCGAGGGTGCGTTGAGCAGGTCGGCCATCGCTTCGTGGGCCGCGGCCAGGATGGCGTCGCTCTGCCGGCTGGTCCGAAACGCTCCTCCATGGTTGGCATTGGTCTCGATCAGGTAGTGCGTCATGGCGTCGATAACGCGCTGGGGCACCTGCGTGCCGCCCGGCCCGTCGAAGAAAACGGCTTGCCGTCCTGCGTCCTGCATCTGCAGGGCCGGGAATTGCGCGCGTACGGGTGAAAAGTCGATTGAGGGCATGATGCGCTTTCTCCTTCTGTGGTAGGCCCGATCTTACCCTGTTTCCCACGCCCGCGCAAGCTAACCCCCTCACCTGGCCATGGTATAATAGGCCGGCAGTGCCCGTGTTGCAGCCGCAAGCGCTCGAAATGCTTGCCCGTAGCCGTTCACAGACAAGTTTCTGTGGTCTGATCTGTGCGAGGTATATATGCCCACGCAAGTTCGCCTGTTCGTCAGCGCCGGTCCCGAACTGGAGCCGGCCCGCGAGATGCTCGGCCGGGCGTTGGCCGATCTGCCCGTCAATGTCGGTTGGGTCATCAAGCGCACGCCCGATGTGGATTCCGTGGCGGAATGCCACCTGTTCCTGCTTATGTTTGGCAGCGACATCTGGGCGCCGGTCGGCCTGGAGTTATTCTGGGCCCGCCGGACCGAGAAGCCGATCCTCGCCTACCGGTCGGCCAGAGCGCGCACGCCCGCCGGGCAGGTGTTCGTGCAGGCGAACTCGGACCTGGAATGGACGGGGTTTGCCGATCTGGGCGCCCTGCGGCGCGCTTTCGTGCGCGATGTCGGGCGCTTCTTGCTGCGTCATGGGGAGCGCTATGGGGTGACGCTGACCGAGATGCAGTCCTTGACCGGCTATATTCAGGGCCTCGACCAGACACCCCACGTGCCGCTGCCGGCCAAAGCCACCGGGGCTGCCGGTGGGGGCGTGATTCTTGCGCCCGGCAAAGATGAGCCGCCTGGCGCGCGTGTGATCGGAGAGGCATAGAATGGAGCAAGGACCGGCCGGACTCGACGCCCGCCGCCGCCTGGCCACGACAATCCGCGACGCATGTGTGAAGGCTGCCCTGGAGGGCTACGAGCAGGCCGCGACGGATGGTCTGTGCCACGAAGGCGCCTTCGAGGCTGCGGCAGACGCGATACGCAGTCTGGATCTCGAAGCTATCCTACTCGGCTCGTCCTGACCACCAAAGCTGAATAGGCTGGGTCAGGCAGCCTATCCTTCTCGGGCGCTGTATCCTCATTCCGTGCCGGCGCATCCAATAATCACCGAGCACGTAAGAGAGGTGCTAGTGGACGTTTACACGTTGGATCTGCAGTTCCTGGGTCTGCCGCATGTGATCGCGGCCTACCTCGTGGTGGGCCCTGGCGGACCGGTGTTGGTGGAGAGCGGCCCCAGCACAACACTGGAGAGTTTGCGGGTTGGCCTCGCAGCGCATGGCTACGAGCCTGCCGACATTCGTCACGTGTTACTTACGCACATCCATCTTGACCATGCGGGAGCGGCCGGTTGGTGGGCGCGCCAGGGCGCGCACGTCTACGTCCATCACCTGGGCGCCCCACACCTGGTCGATCCGTCGAAGCTTCTGACCAGCGCGGCCCGCATCTACGGCCCGCAGATGGAGCGCTTGTGGGGTGAGGTTCTGGCTGTTCCCGTCGATTGCCTGACGGCGCTCTATGACGGTGACCAGGTGCGGGCCTGTGGCCTGAGTTTTACGGCCCTGGATACGCCCGGACACGCCCGACACCACCATGCTTTCCGCCTCGAAGACATCGCCTTTGCCGGCGATGTGGCCGGCATCCGTCTGCCCGGCAGCCGCCTGGTTTCCGTCCCGACACCACCGCCCGAGTTTGACCTGGAAGCCTGGCGCCGCAGCCTCGAGCGCCTTTCAGCGGAAAAATTGGCTGCGGTCTATCCAACCCATTTTGGCGTGGTGAGCGACGTGCGAGAGCACCTGGACACGCTGGATAGACTCCTAGACGAAGCGGCAGGCTTCGTTCGCGCGCGCCTGCAGGCCGGGGCCGCTCGCGAAGACTTGATCGCCGAATACACGGCCTGGGACCGTGCGCGGGCGAACGCCTGGCAGGTCGGCGAAGAGGAATTTCAGGCCTACGCGGCGACCAATCCGCATTTCATGTCCGTCGACGGTCTATCGCGCTACTGGAGTAAGCGTCTAGAGGCGGAGACCTCCTCATCCTGAGCTATGCCTGACCACCCGACCGGACGGAGAACCACGTCATTCCAAGGGCAAGAGCCCCCGCCGCGCGGCATAACGCACCAAGTCGGCCTGATGACGCAAGCCGAGCTTGTGCATCATGTTCGCACGATGGATCTCTACAGTGCGCGAACTGATGGAGAGCGCCGCAGCGATCCCATGGTTCGTAAGTCCCTGTGCGGCGAGCTGCAGCACTTCGCGCTCGCGCGTCGTCAACGTTTCGTAGGGATCTTCTCCGGCTTCCTGGCCCCTTTGGAAGTATACCTCGATGGCGCGCTCGGAGAGTGGTGCGCTTAGATAGCGCCGACCAGCGATTACTTCGTGCACGCCCTGGATCAGATCGGTGGGATTGGCCTCTTTGAGAACGTAACCCATGGCCCCGCTCTTCGATGCCTCCAGCACATACGCCTCGTCCGAATGCATCGAAAGGACGATCACACGCGTCTGGGGAGAGAGTTGTGTGGTTTGGTGCACGACCTCCAGGCCAGTCACGCCGGGCATCATCAGATCAACGACCAGCACATCGGGTTTGTAGCGCTCGATCAGTCTCAGGGCCTCGAGCCCATTGCTCGCCTCACCGACTACGGCAAATCCCGCTTCGGCTTGCAGCAAAGTCCGCAAGCCCTGCCGCACAATCGGATGGTCATCCACAAGCAGAATACGCACGCTCATGCTGTTCCCTCATAGTATTTCCACCGAACGGCAATTCGACCAGAATCCGAGTGCCTTTGCCCGGCGCTGACTCTACAGTGAATTGACCGCCCAGCAGAAACGCGCGTTCACGCATGCCGGAAATTCCGCTGGAGCTATGCGTGGCGAGCACGGAAGCGGCATCGAACCCCACACCGCGGTCTTCGATTTCCAGGCCGAGCATTTCCTGGACAGCCCAAAGGCGAACGGTGACCTCGATCACCTGGGCGTGGCGCGCGACATTGGTCAGCGCTTCCTGCGCGATGCGATAGGCGGCCGTTTCGACTTCCTGCGGGAAGCGGCGGTCTTCGACGCCCATGTGCTTGTAGTTCACGCGCACCTGAGTCAGCGCGGCAGAGCGCTCGAAATGCCACATCAGCGCCGGCAGCAACCCCAAATCGTCGAGCATCGGCGGCCGGAGCTGGAGCGACATCTCGCGCACACGCGCGAGCAATTCGCCGACCAGCGCCTGCGCCTGGGTGAGACTGTCCGCTCGGGCGCCAGGTAGCTCGCGTCCGGCCATTTCCAGGATCAATCTGAGCCCGGTAAGAAGTTGGCCGATCTCATCGTGCAGCTCGCGCGCGATGCTACGCCGCTCGGCTTCTTGTGCTTCCAGGAGTTGACGCGGGATGGCGATGATCTGCTGCCTGAGTCGGTCGAACTCAGCCTCTGTCACTGCCCGAAGGGCCTCCGCCCGCTTCAGCCGCGCCCGCACCGCGACCACCAGCTCTTCCGGCTCGAAGGGTTTGGTGATGTAATCCTCGGCCCCCAATTCTATCCCTTTCAGGGCGTCTTCCCGGCTCGTTTTGGCAGTCAAGAAAATGAAGGGGATGGCCATCCACTCCCTGCGGGCGCGGACCGCACCGTAGAATGCCAACCCGTCCATCCGCGGCATCATGATATCCGCCAGGATCAAGTCAGGGCAGACCTGGCTCATCACCTCGAGCCCCTCCAGCCCATCCCCCGCGCTCAGGACGCTCCAGCCTTCTGCCTCCAAAATGGTCTGGATCGCTACCCGCAGTGGTTCATGATCCTCGACGACCAGAATACGGGGCTCGTCCATACACTTCCCTTGTTTAGACAATCAAATGCTGCAGTCTACGCGAGCGGCATCCAGACCGTGAATGTGCTACCACCGCCCACCTGGCTCTCCACCGTCACTCGCCATCCGTGCAGGTCGACAATATCCTTCACGATTGCCAGGCCGAGGCCGGTGCCGGGCAACTGCATTTCCCGCGGCTTTTCCCCGCGAAAGAAGCGCTCGAAGATCCGTGGTAGTTCGTCTTTCGGGATGCCCATGCCGGTGTCGGTCACGCTCAACGTCGCCCAGATCTGTCCATCGGCTTCGGCTGTGCCGGTGGCGACGCTTACTTGTCCCCCTGTCGGTGTATACCACAGTGCGTTTTCGACCAGGTTATCAATCACTTGTAGCGTGCGTACGCGATCCACCGACACCGTCGGCCCCGGTTTGAGCGGCTTGCAGGCGAGCGTCACCCCTTTTTCTGCAGCCAGTGGCTCCCGGCTGACCACCGATGCCTCCGCCAGGTCGTTTAGGGCGTAGGGTGCGTAGTGGAGATCGAGCCGCCCGGAGTCGATACGGGAGACTTGCAGAATCTCCTCGATCAGGTGGGCTTGCCGGTTGGCTTCCTGCTCCAACGCGTCCAGAAATTGATCACGCCGTTCCGGCGGCCCTCTCCGCAACAACGACGCATACAATTTGATCGTCGTGATCGGCGTGCGCAACTCATGGGAGACGTTGGAGACGAACTGACTCTTCATGCGATCGAGCTCTGTGAGCTTCGCGTTGGCTGCCTCGAGCGCGGCCTCCCTTTGGGACAACTCAGCGGTACGCTGGATCACCCGCTGCTCCAGCTTGGCCGCGCGGCGCTCCACCTCTTCGCGGAGCATGATGCGCTGGATGGCGGTGCCGGCGAGCTCGCTCAGGGTGGTCAAGAGATGGACCTCGCTCGGCGTCAGTTTCCGGGGCAAGGACACGTTGATCACGAACGTGCCGATTACCTTCTCCCCGGCGCGAATTGGGATGGCTGCTCCACCAATGCCGGGCGGAATTCGCTGGCACATCGCTTCTGATGCGCCCTGATCCAGACGAAAATCGCCTGCTAAGTGAGGCTGCCCGGTCGCAAAAGCGGCGCCGACAATCCCCTCACCGGGCTTTAGCGGGTGGGGACACGTTCCATCCTTTTCACTCTCCCCACGTGAGGCCGCCGGACGCAGCACATCCTCGACACTGTCGTACAACCAGATGCTTCCCTCCATCGCGTGCAGCGCCTCCAGTGTTAGATCCAGCAACATCGGAAGCATTTCGCCCAAGGTTCGGGCGGCGCGCAGCGTGGTAGATATTTCGCTCACCGGTTCAAGTTCGGCCAGGCGGAGCTTGGTGTCTTCTATCGCCTGCCTGCGTTCGGTGATGTCTTCAATGATCGCAATGTGGTACGTGGGCTCTTCGCCGCTTGCCCACATGGAAGAGACGGTCAGATTGACCCAGACGATTTCACCATCTTTGCGACGGAGGCGTTTTTCCATTGAGAAAGTGCGGATCTTGCCTTCCATCAACTGCTGCATGAGATTGAGCTCGGCCTCCAGGTCATCCGGATGTGTAATGCCCTGGAATCTCCAGGTCAGCAGCTCTTCACGAGCGTAACCTGCGATTTCGCAGTACTTCCGGTTGACCCTCACGTATTCCCCTGTGTGCGAAACACACTGCGACACACCCACCGCAGCCTGTTCGAATATCGCGCGGAAGCGCTCTTCGCTTTCGCGCAGCGCCTGTTCGGCCCGTCTGTGCGCGGTGACATCCCTCATGGTGATGCGGTAGCGTGAGATCCCTCCCCCACCGTCTCGCAGCGCCAGGCTCACCATTTGCACCCGGATCGCTTGCGCCTCTTTCACCACCACCTGGAGTTCACCGGTCACAGGTTCCTGGGACTGCCCGCTCTGACGCAGGTGCTCGCGGAACGCGCCGGCATCGCCCCTGGCGACATATAGGCTGAACGGTATCCCAATCAGCCGCGACCGCTCCACACCCAGCATGCTTGCGCCAGTCAGGTTAATTTCCTGGATGTGCCCACCGGCGTCGAGCGCCACATAGCCCACAGGGGCAAAGTCATACAGGTCGGCATAACGATCGCGGGATTCCTCCACCAGCCGCTGCGCTTCGCGCAGTTCCTGGTTCTGCGCCTCGAGCTCGATCTGATGGACCGAGAGCTCGTGCGACAGGCGATCGCGTTCCGCAGCGATGGATTCCAACGACGCCACCTGGGCCTCAAGGCCGCGGAGTGCCGGGATCAGTTCTGCCTTGGTCATTCGCTGATAGTTTGCCATCCATCACCTCTTGGACGCGGGCGCCTACAACCTCTCCCCACGCGCTCGCCCCTACTTCTGCCATCGCCAACGAGATCAACCCCGTCCGGTCAACCTCTCCTTACATGTGGCATACATTCAACACCAACTGCTTGCGCTCGACGCGCTAGCGGTCCATTACACTCCGTTGATCTGCAGGCGATCCCCCACCTGGCATCCCGCGGCGCCACCGGCAGGCAGCTCCACTACGTAGTGCACCTTCTTATAGAACCGGCCGATGCGCCACGGCCGCAGGTTCCGGTCAATGCCGGCGATCACGTGATCCTGGTTAACGTACAGCACATCAATCGGGATGCGCATGAAGTGAGTATGGATGGAACTGCACGGCTCAATGACCAGCCCCGCGCCGGGGGCCAGCGATGAGACGCCCATCAGTCCGCGAAAACGGGACCAGAAGGTGCTCGCGACGCGTCCAGACACGACGACCGGGGCACCGCGGGTCACGTTTTCAACACGTATTGGGGAGGGAGGATTGTATGGCATAGGCAGATGGCACATCCCAAATGGCAAATCGCCGAAGAGCCGAAGAGTAGGAGGCGTCCTAACTTCCCATCATCAACACAACGATCGCGCCGACCGCCAGGTAGGGCGCGTAGGCCATGCTGCTCTTGCGGCCGGCGCGACGGGTGACGAGCAAGGTCAAGGCCGACGCGCCACCCAACCCGACACCCAAGAGCAGCGCCGGAATGACCAGCGGATAGCCGGTCAGCAGGCCGATGACGCCCGCCAGCTTGATGTCACCGGCGCCTATGGCTCCGCGGCCGATCAGTCCCAGCAGCAGGAAGATGCCGCCGCCGAGCCCTCCGCCGAGCAATGCCTGGGACAGATCCGGGTGGCCGGGCAGGAGGCTGACGAGCAGCGCAACAACCGCGGCCGGCGCCAGCATGACATTGAGCACGCGGCGGTGCTCGAAGTCAATCACCAGGACCGCCAGCAGAAATGCGGCGTAGAGGCAGACGACCGCCAGGTGCAGCGGGCTGGCCGCGAAGCGCCACCACGCTAACCCGAAGGCGGCGATCGCGGCCGCCTCCAGCAGCGGCGCACGGATCGACCGCCGCTCGCCGCAATGTGGGCAGATGCCGCGACGGAACGGATACCACGGCAAGGTCAGATAATGCAACGTCGCGTCCAGCCTACGAAACAGCCCTGCGCCTATCGCAGGGCCGTTGCCCGAGGTAGCGACCGCGCCGCGCGAAGGCAATGCGTCGGCCGCCCAGTTGGCTGCCCCGCCCGCCAGCCAGCCGAGCAGAGCCGCCAGAATCGGACCGGGGCCAAACGCTGCCAACATTTACTCCTTCCCGCCACCCGTGGGGGTGGGCGTCCCCTGCGGGACAGCGGTCGGCCCGGCCGTGGGGGGCAAGGGCGCACGGCGGTCGTAGTAACGCAGGTAAAGCCGGTCCAGCAGATCATTGGCGCCCGTGTTCAGCTCGCCCCACCGCGTTTCGATCCAACTCTGCGCGGCCGTCGCCGGGGCTTCCGATCCGACCACCGCCCAGTCTGTGTGAGCCAGCCTCGGTGCGAAGACCAGCACCAGGACCATCAGGACCACCCCCAGCGTACACCAGGCAATCTCCCGGGCATGTTCCGGAACCCACAACGTTCCGGCCCCCGGCGACGGGTCTTCGGGCGCGATGTACAATAAGCGAGCAGGCGACGCGAGCACCGGTGCGGGATGCCGGCGCAACGAGAAGGCGGCGGCGGGCGCCGTGGCCAGGACCAGCCCAGCCAGCGCGGCCTGGGCACGGAGCAAGCCCGTGGCCTCCCCCGGCGGGCCGAAGCCGTTCTGCCACCAAGTAGCCAACCCGAAGCCCACCAACGCCAGGACCGGCGCCCAGAGCGCCAACCGAATGAGCCAACCCCGCGCGGCGTAGAGCACGGACCAGGGCCGCGGTTGGAGCAGGCCCCTCACCAGTCCAGCGAGGGTCCAGAGGGCCGTCACGGCCAGCGTCCAGGCGAGCACCGACCCCATGTGCAGGGCGGCGGTGAGCGGCGCCGGCAGCGCCGGCGCAACCCGCGCCCACGGCCAGGCGACGAGCACCCCCAGGATCAGGCCCAGTAGCAAGCCGACGAACGGCCGGAACAGGAAGCGGTTTAATGGCGTCGGGTTGGGCATCACGCGCACGCGCACGGGCAGCAGGATCGGCTCGGCCGCCGCACTGCAATCTACCATGACGTGCTCTTCGTAGGGATCGGTGCGGATCAGCAGCCGGAGCGTATCGGCCGTCACAGCCAGATTCACCGCGCCGCCCGCCAACGCTCCCGGCCACACCTTCAGCCACGGGGCGCCCGGCTTCATCGTGCCGAAAAGGTAGCCCCGCCCCTGGCCGCGGCTCACGCGGATATGACCCACGATCGTCTCGCCGGTGATCGCGTAACCCATATCCAGGACCTTCGGCCGCGCCACCAGGCTCGGCCGCGCTACCAGCCCCGTACCGCTCAAGAAGATCTCCAACGCCTTGCGGCGGTCGGCGCGACCTTCGTTCATAGCGACCCGCGCCAGCTCTGCCAGGTCGGCGGCGCCCTGCTCCTCCAGCCAATATTCCAGGGTGCCATTATAAAGGTGATAGACCCCGTCCAGGGGATAACGGCCCATGCGCTTGACCGCGTCGCGGATGGTCCAGGCGCCGGATCGGGCGTCCAGCAGGCCGCTCCGCCGGAACACGAAAGGCTGCGTCGCCCGCTGGCTCGCTGTGAACCGGCGATCGCGCAGCGCGACCGCTAACTTATCCCGCACCTCCGAGGTGCTTAGGACCGGGCCATCGGCGGCCTGGATGCGCACCACGGCCTCGGCCAGATTTTCAGCCCTCCCCGCGCCGGCCGAATCCACGCTGCTCCAGCTTGGCGGCTCTGCGGCCGTGTCGGGCAGCGCGTCCAGGCAGTGCACCGGCGGTTGAAGTGCCGGAAAGACATCCTCCAGGAATGTCCGCAGGGCCGCAGTTGCCACCTGCTCGTGCGACACCGCGGCGCGTCTCCGCCCGCCCTGAGAGAAGGCTTGGTAGGAGTCAACAGCGGGCAACGCGCGTGCAGCGAGTGTGTCCAGGCCGAAGCGCAGGTGCCCCCAAAGATCGGGATCTGTGCCAGGGACAAGCGCGAGCACGGGCGCAAGGGCCAGGATGATGTCAGAAACGCGCCAAAAAGTGGGAGACACGGGACGATGTCGAACGGCGGTGGCTTGCATGGCAGTTCCCTTTTACCAGATTCTGTGGCCTTCCGCCAGCATTCCCGCTATAGGCTGGGGAGCCGAGAATCTACATAGCGCTTCAGTTTTGGATCACCATCGTTGATTGGGCGCTCAGCGTAAATGTCTGATCCGGCCAGAACAAGCGAGTGATCGGCTGTACGCGGTACGTGACGATCACGGTGACGCTGCTGCCAGACCCATTGCCGGTGGGCCACGTGGGGGTCACCGTCAGGGCGGCTGGGTCCAGGCCGACGGCTGTGCTCTTGATCTGGTTGGTCAGGGCCGTATAATTGCCAGGTCCGACCGGCCCCGTGGAATGCGCACCGTGGACAATCGCATAGCGCGCACACACGCGCGCCGCTTCGGTTACCGTGAGGCAGTGCCAGAAGATCCGGCTCCCGTCCAGGATGAACACGAGCAAGGTCAAGAATATGAGCCCTGTCAGCGCGAATTCCACGATCGCCTGGCCAGATTCTTGCTTCACCTGTTTCATAGTCCACTTCACTCCCGGCACAATGCTATAGTCCCATAAAGCGCTTGTTGGGGTGGGATGTGTGGCCGCAACCTCTGTCCTGTTGCCTGACCACGCTGCCAGCATAGCACGGTCCGGCGATCCTGTGTCTTAGAGCTTCCCTAAAGAACCTACGTAATGGCTCCGCGCGGAGAGGTCCGAGATCTTCAGGAATCCTGCCTGGCCGCGGCCGCAAACCGGTAGCCGATGCCCCATTCCGTGCAGATGTACTGCGGGCTGTTCGGCGTCTCTTCCAGCTTCTCCCGCAGGTAGCGGATGTACACCCCCAGGTTGGCCGTCTCATCGGCATAGCGCGGCCCCCAAACCGCGCGCACTAGCTCCTCGTGCGCTACTACCCGTCCAATGTGGCGTACGAGGTAGGCCAGCAGCCGGAATTCGGTGGGGGTCAGATGCAGCGGCTGCCCGCGGCACAGCACAATCCGACGCTCCAGGTCGATCAGCAACCGACCATCATCGAACAGGTCGACATCGCCGTTCCTCTGGGGCTGTGAGCGGCGCAGCAGCGCCTTGATGCGTAACTCCAGCTCCTGCAGGTCGAACGGCTTCCTGACGTAGTCGTCGGCGCCGCATGTGAGCCCCTGGATGACGTCCTGCCGCATCCCCCTGGCGGTGAGCATGATTATGGGGATGTCTGCTACCTCGCGCAGCCGCCGGCACACCTCCCAGCCGTCCATGCCGGGCATCATCACGTCGAGGAGGACCAGGTCCGGCTGCCATTTGGCGACCAGTTGCAGCCCGGCCACGCCGTTGGCCGCCACACGGGCCTCATAGCTCTGCAACTCCAGGCTGATTGCCAGGCCGCGGGCCAAGGTCGCGTCGTCTTCGATGATCAGCAGCTTCGTCATACGTTACCCTTCGTCTGACCTGTCGTGCGGGCGGCAGTGTCCAGTGCCGGCAAGGTGGTAGCGAACCGGCTGCCGCGGCCGGGCTCGCTGGTTACGCCGATACGTCCACCCATTGATTCTACCCGCCGGCGGGCCGTGTAGAGGCCCAGGCCGGCGCCGTAGGCCTGCTGGTTGTCGCGCGCGTCCGCCCGGTAGAACCGATCGATGTGTCACAAAGATAGCTGACCTGTATCTCAGCGCCTCCGGTTACGGTCGTCGGCCAGACCGGCGCTAAAGACCTCTGGCGGGAGTTTGAAGCCGGCGGTCTCCAGGCGCGGCGTGAATTTCGGGCGAATCCCAACCGCCTGCATCTCTCCCACAACTTTGCCGCTCATGTCGAGCCCTTTCTCGACGTACCGGAAAATGTCCTGAAGAACGACGACGTCGCCTTCCATCCCCTGCACTTCGCTGATTTTCACGATTTTGCGGGAGCCATCGCGCAGGCGTGCTTGCTGGACGATCAGGTCAATCGCTCCGGCGATCTGCTCGCGGACAACTTTGATAGGGAAGTCGATGCCCGCCATCAGCACCAACGTTTCCAAACGTGAGATGACGTCGCGCGGAGTATTCGCGTGGATGGTCGTCAGAGAGCCATCGTGGCCCGTATTCATGGCCTGCAGCATGTCCAAAGCTTCGCCGCCGCGCACCTCACCCACGACGATGCGGTCGGGACGCATGCGGAGAGAGTTGGTGACCAATTCGCGGATGGTGATGCGACCTGTACCGTCAGCTTCTGGCGGTCTCGCTTCGAGCGCCACAACATGCGGTTTGTTGAGTTGCAGCTCTGCAGAATCCTCGATCGTCACGATGCGTTCGTCGTCGGGGATAAAGTTGGAGAGAACGTTGAGCAGCGTCGTTTTGCCGGAGCCGGTGCCGCCCGCGACGATGGTGTTCAGCCGCGTAACGACACATGCTCGCAGGAACTCGGCCATCCGCGGCGTGAGTGAGCCGAACTGAATCAGGTCCTCGATCTGAAGTGCCTTCTGCGAGAATTTGCGGATCGTGACCGTGGGGCCATGAATCGAAGCCGGGGGAATGATGACATTGACGCGCGAGCCATCCGGCAACCGTGCATCCACCATCGGCGACTTGCGATCAACGCGGCGACCCAGCGGGCGGATGATGCGGTCAATGACACGCATCAAGTGGGCTTCGTCATCGAATTTGACCGCGGTCTCGGTGAGGTGCCCTTTCTGTTCGATGAAGATGTGCTGTGGACCGTTCACCATGATTTCGCTGATGCTCGGATTGCTAAGCAGTGATTCAAGGGGGCCAAACCCCAGCACCTCGTCCAGCACTTGGCGTTCCATCAGCTTTTCGGCAGCGGGCGCCAGCGGCTCGCCCATCTGTAGAATCGCGACAAACCGCTCGCGCACCTTCTGGGTTGTTTCAGCGTCACGCTTCAGTTCGGCAGGCGCCGACAGACCCGACAGTATCCGGTCAGTGATCGAGCGACGTAATCGGGCCCATTCAAGAGGATCGGACTCTGGGCCGGCCAGGCGCGAGACGGCTGCGGGATCAGTTGGCTGCGCGGGCGCCACCCGCTCAAAGAGGTTGCTCATAGCGCCTCACAGTTTTACAAAATAGGCTTCCACGGCCCGGTCGAGCAAGTCTTTGCTCATGGCCGGCGGGACGTCCAGGTAGCGTGCTGCGTCTACAATCTGATCAAGGAGATCGCGCGGATGAACCATCTTGGGTGTGCGCTTCGCCTTCAGATAGCTTTCCTGTATCAAGTATTCCAGGTTCTCTTGGCTGTACTCCACGCCCCGCTTCGGGCAGAGGCGACGGAAGATCTCGCGGAATTGTTCCCAGGTCGGATCGGGCACCAGGATTTTGTGGCGGATGCGCCGCAAGAACGCATCGTCCACCAATTGGGATGGATCGAGATTAGTCGCGAAAACGATCAATGCGTCAAAGGGAATCTCGATTTTCTTGCCTGTCTGCAAGGTCAGGTAATCCACGCGCTTCTCCAGCGGCACGATCCAACGGTTGAGCAGATCACGCGGGCTGACCTGCTGGCGCCCGAAGTCGTCAATCAGCAACATGCCGCCGTTCGCCTTCATCTGAAAGGGCGCCTCGTAGGTTTTCGAGATGGGGTCGAACACCAGGTCCAGGCCCGCGAGCGTCAATTCTCCACCGGCCACGATGAAGGGACGCCGGCATAGCACCCATCGCCGATCGTGCGAGGGTGGATCAGCGCCAAAACCTGGTGGTGTACTAGCCGGTTCCGGCAGTGGCTTGTGATTGACCTCGTCAAAAACCTTGATGACTTGCCCGTCTACTTCTACGACGTAGGGTATGTGGACTGTACCACCCAGGAGTTTCGAAATCCCTTCCGCGATGGTCGTTTTGCCATTGCCTGGAGGGCCGTAGAGGAAAATCGAACGCGCCGAGTTGACCGCTGGACCCACCCGGGACAGCATTTCGTCCGAGATCACAAGATGCTGGAAGCCGTCGCGCATCTGGGACTGGTTGACACGGACTTCACCGATGGACTGGCTGCGGGTCACCGCGCTGCTGGCCTTGAGCGACACGGGCGCAGGCCCGGCGTATTGACAACGCGCAAGGACTTCTTGGGCCTTGGCGACCCCTTTGCTCGTCACAGCATACTTGTAGGCACGTTCGCCGAAGCCTGTGCTCCCGGTAATGGCGAGCATATCGTCCTTCATCAGGAACGCGAGCAATTCTTCGACGACGTGCGCGAACGGCAGCTTGAGATGATCGACCACTCCCTGGCCGGTCAGCTCGTTGGCAAAATAGACCACCTTGAGGACAAGGTCGACCAGGAAGCCGAAACTCAACCCGGTCTCCGCGATGGAACGGGGCTCGGGCAGGCAGCGGCCAGGGTCATTCACTGCGCTCCTCCTCATCGGCAGGTTGGCTTTCTTCTTGCGGCAATACCCAGACAACCAGGTCTTTGTTCAAGAGGAGCACCTCGTTGCTGTGCAGACGCGTCTGGCCGCTCATGTCGTATACTTCGGCGCCCGTGACCGCGATGAACCGCTCATCGTTGTTCAGCTCGTCCTTGAGGCGCAAGTTCCGCATGACGTGCACCGTGCCGCGGATGATGTTGGTTGCGGTCGCGATGATAACCTGGAGCGTCTTCTTAGTTACGCGCTCGGTGTAGTATTTGCCTTTCTGATCGACGCGGAAATCCATTCTTTCACTCCTTCGTCTTGGTCAGGTGCGCTTTGGCTTCGTACATGCTCAGATCTTCGGTCGCCAGCAACTGGAGGAATACCGGGACTACCTGGGGGTCAAAGTGCGTGCCCGCCTGTTTGCGAAGGCATTCTGTCACCGCTTGCTGCAGCCACGCGTTGCGGTATGGACGGTCGGAGCGCAGCGCATCCCATACATCCACCACGGCAAAGATGCGCGCCGCGAGAGGGATCTGCTCGCCTCGCAAGCCAAACGGGTATCCCGTGCCGTCCCACCATTCGTGGTGGTAATACGGGATGTCCAGCGCAGCGCGCAAGTAGCGAATGGGCGAGAGTATCTCGTAGGCAACGGTGGGGTGCTGCTTTATCACGGCCCATTCCTCGTCTGTCAACGGGCCGGGCTTGAGCAAGATGCTATCGGGAACGCCCATCTTGCCGATGTCGTGCAACAGCGCACCCCAGCGGACCCGCATCAGTTCGTCCTCGCTCAGACCGAAGGCGCGCGCCAGTTTGACCGTCATGTCCATCACGCGCTGGGTGTGGCCTTCGGTTTCTTTATCGCGCAAGTCGAGGGCGCGCGACCAGCCCTCGATGGTGGCGTCGTAGGCCAGGGTGAGTTCAATCTTGGAACGTTGCAGAGCTTCGAACAACTTCGCATTATCGATCGCAATCGCTGCCTGCCCGGCCATGGCATTGAGAAAGTCGAGCCATTCTTCATCGGGATCGAGTGGCGCAGCATGGAAGATTTCCAGCACACCCTTGACCTCTCCCTTCGCGATCAACGGCACGCCGAAATAACTGACAAAACCCTCCTCCGCCAAGAGCGGTGTAGTGAGCTGGTTGCCCGGCTCGCTTAGATTCGAGATCTGGACGAGGTGACGCTCTAAGGCGGCCCGGCCGGCATGGCCTTCTCCTGGACGCAGCCGCGTGCGTTCGATCGCCTTAGTGCGAAAGCCGCGGCCGGCAGCAAATTCCAGCATCTGGGAACTCGGGTTGGATAGCAGCACCGAGGCCGCAGTGACACCCAATTGCGCAGTCACCTGGGTGAGAATCATCGCGAGGCTGAGGCGCAGGTCGAAACTGGCAGTGATGGCCCGGTCAATCTCATGCAGGGCGGTAAGATGCTCAAGCTGCCGTCGAATCCTATCCTCCGCTTGCTTGCGTTCGGTAATGTCTTCGCCGATGCTGTTCGTGCCAGTGACCGCGCCGTTCGGATCGCGCAGCAATCTATTGCTCCACCCGATCAGACGTCGCGCTCCCTGCCGCGTCTGAATCTCGTTTTCATAATAAGGCGGGAAACTACCTGTTAGAATGGTTGTCAGGAAAACCTGCCCGGTCTGGTTCCGCACATCGTCCGGCAGAAAGTGCTCAAACCAATTCTTACCGATCACTTCGTCACGCTGCCATCCGGTCAAGCTGAGCAAGAAGTCGTTGCAGAAGGTAACGTTGCCAGCGGTATCCAGTCCGACTGCGATGAGCCTGACGGTTTCGAGCATCTCGCGAAAACGCCATTCGGACTCGCGCAACGCGTCCTCCGCCCGCTTGCGGCTGGTGATATCCCGGAGGATGGCGCTGTAGAATCGGCCTTGCTGCGTTTTCCACGTTGCAAGCGAAAGCTCGAGCGGAAATTCCGTGCCGTCCTTGCGCCGTCCGTGTAGTTCGACGGCTTGACCGATCACTCGCGGCTCGCCGCCTGCGCCTACCCGCGCCATGGCTGCCGCGTGATCGGCGCGGTAAGATTCAGGCATCAGCGACGAGAGCGATTGGCCCAGCGCCTCAGCCTTGGTGTATTGGAAGATCTGCTGCGCGGCACGATTCCAGGCGACGATCCGCCCGTCCGCGTCGGCCGTGATGATGGCGTCGGTCGCCATCTCGGCGACACACCGGTACTGGTACTGTTCTTCGCTCTGCCGGAGGGCTTCATCCATCCGTTGCCGCTCCTCGCGCAGTTGCTTTTCTGCTAGCGCGCGGCGCGCGGCCGACCCCAGCCGCGCCGGCCGGTCTTTCAGCACGAAGTCGTAGGCGCCCTGGTGTAAGGCATCAATCGCGGTCTCCTCGCCAATGCTGCTCGAGACGATGATAAAGGGGATGTCCAGGCCGGCCGAGCGCATGAGTTGCAGGGCGCGCAGGCCGCTGAACTGCGGCAGCGACCAGTCGGCCAGGATCAGGTCGGGGGCCGTTGCGAGCGCGGCCTGGTAATCTGCCTCGGTCTGCACCCGCGTCCAGTCCGGCTGGAAGCCTTCTTCTGTGAGACACGAGAGCATCAGCTCGGCGTCGTCGGGCGTATCCTCGACGATCAGGATGCGTACTGGGATCGGCACAGGAGCGTCTCCTCGAAACGGACAGTTCAGATCTTGCCTTGTTTCTGCTGATACATCGAGCTATCTGCCTGTTTTATCAGGTCGGTCACAGAGCAAGGAGCCTCAGGATCATAGCGCGCGATGCCCACACTGAAGGTTAGCTTGTAGTAGCGGTCGCCACGTGCGTTGTGCGCCTCCAGATTCTCCATTAGACGTGTCACCATGGTCTGAGCACTACTTTCAGGAGCCTCCAGGGCCAGAACCGCAAACTCATCCCCGCCCAGGCGGGCTACGATGTCTGACTCGCGAGAGGTTTCCTTCAAGACAGTGGCGATCTCTATTATGGCCAGGTCGCCCTGGGGGTGCCCCCAAGTGTCGTTGATAGTCTTCACCTTGTCCATGTCGCCGAAGAGCAGCAATGCGCTCTGCTTCATCCGACGGGCCAGTTTCAACTGCTGTTCGGCCAGCGCCAAGAACCCGCGCCGGTTGTACAGACCTGTGAGGTCATCGGTCAGCGACAGATTGCGCAGCATCTCTTCCGCCGCCTTGCGTTCGGTAATGTCGTGACAGATCCCCACCAGCCCGACGATTTGCCCCTGGTGATCGCGCCAGGGCGCTTTAGTGGTCAACAACCACCGCTGACTGCCCGTTGCGGTCGTGATCAGTTCCTCTTGGTCGATGAGTGGTTGACCAGAGCGGATGACGGCCGGGTCGCCGGCGGCGAAACGGGCGGCAACCTCCGGCGGGTAGCAGTCGTAGTCGGTCTTGCCGACGACCTCCGCCGGCGAGGCCGCGTCCATCAACCGCCCGTCCGCCAGGTTCTTGAGCACGTACCGGCCTTGCGTGTCTTTGGCGTAGACGAAATCCGGCAAGTTGTCAATCAGCGTGCGCAGAAGATTGCGCTCCTCCGCCAACGCTGCCTCCGCCTGTTTGCGCTCGGTGATGTCCTCAAGCACGAGCACGACACCCATCACGGCCTCCTGGGAGTCGACCAACGGTGACGCCTTCAGCTCGATAATTCTGTTGGCGATGACGAGTTCGTGCGAGAGCGCGAATCGATCTCGCAAAACAGCCTTCAGCCCGGCTGCCAGCCTCTGGGCGCCGTCCGACCCCAATACGGGGTCCAACAAGCGTTGCAGCGGGAAACCGATGCACTCTTGCATCTTGAAGCCTAGAATGTGCTCTGCCGCAGGGTTCATACTGGCGATCACCAGCTCCGAATTGAGCGCCAATGTCCCGGAGAGAATGCTATCCATCACGCTTTCGTAATATCGGAGCTGAAAACTGTTTTCACCTGGCATGGGCATGCTCCTCACTGATCTATCCGAGAATCTGCGCGACTTTTTCCACAAGATCGTTAACGTTAAACGGCTTGGTGACATACTCTCTGACGCCGAAGACCTTCAACCCCAACATTCTGTCTATCGGTTGTGCCTTGGCTGTCAGAAGCATCACAGGAATTGCATCCGCCTTGCCCTGGCTCTTCAGTTGTCGCAAGACCTCCCAGCCATCTACTTCGGGCATCATGATATCCAGGATTACGAGATCCACCGTTTGCTGGGCCAACACGTTCAAGCATTCGGCGCCACCATAGGCGGTCAGAGTCTCGTACCCGTTCACGTTCAGAATGAGTTGGATAACGTCCAGGAGCTCCTGTTCGTCGTCCACAATCAGTATTCTTTTTGGCATGAGGTATTAATTATCCCTCCTCGCATCCCTCCCCGCTTCGGCAGGGAGCCATCCTTCAAGGGGCGCCGATCGGGAATGCACAGGTGAATCGGCTCCCTTGACCAGGCGTGCTTTCTGCCCACACCCGCCCTCCGTGGGCCTCAACGATGCGTTTCACAATCGTAAGTCCCAGACCGCTGCCGCCAAAGCGACGTTTTGTGCTTCCGTCCACCTGGTAGAAGCGATCCCAGATACGCGGCAATTCCTCAGTCGGGATGCCGATGCCCTGATCTGAGATGGTAAGATGGATCTCGGAGCCCACACAGGTGGCCTGTACAACCACCTCGCCCCCGTTGGGGCTGAACTTGATGGCATTCCCCATCAGGTTATCCAGGACCTGCCCCAAGCGGCGTGCATCACCGGCCGCCATGATCAGCTTCTCAGGGGTCCTCACACACAAGTTGACGTGTGAGGACGCTGCGACTGGCCTGGCGGCCTCCACACTCTTTTGGATGAGCGCCGCCAGATCCTGTGGTACGAGTTCAAGGAGGTCTTGCTCGTTCTTAGTTAACGAGATGATGTCGTTCACCATTGAGACGATGCGCTTGCCGCTCTTCAAAACCGTCTGAAGACCTGAACGCTGACCAGGTGTCAAGGGCCCGAGTGTCCCATCGAGCATGAGTTCTACATAAGCCTGTACGCAGGTCAGCGGAGTCCTCAACTCGTGCGACACGTTCTGGATGAATTCGTCTTTGAGCTGGTCGAGCCGGCGCAGCTCGATGTTGGCTTGTTCGAGTGCAGCCGCGTCCTGACGCAGTTTCTGGTACAATCGTGCGTTGTCAATGGCTACAGCGGTCTGGTTCGCGAGTGTGCTGAGGACAGTCACGTCATTACTAAGGAATGGCTCACCACTCTGTTTGCTGCCAAGCACAAGCACAGCCAGCAGCTGGCCGTGAGCCAGCATGGGGACAAACAACTCGCCGCGCAGCGCGCTCAGTTCTTCCTGCTCGACTGTCCAGAGCGACTTCAGGTGGGGCAGCAACACAAGCTCCGCGATCATCCGCGGCTGGTGACTGCCGGCAAGTATCGTCAACAACGGATGGTCGAGTGGCCAGCGCAACGACGAAACACCGGGGTGTTGGCCGGTAGCGGCAATTGCCGTGAGTGCCTCCCCTGTCTCGTCCATGCAAAGGAAGATAGTGTGGGTGAGGCCAAACGTAGAAGCCACACGGTGCAGGATCAGCTCGGCCAGTTCGGGCAAGGGCCGCAGCCGGGTCGTGACCCGGCTCAAGTCCTGCAGCATCGACTGCAGGTCGTAGTGTGCGCGGAACAGGCTGCGATCTACCCAGAATTGTAGCTGGTCACGCAGGAATGGATTGATGGCCAGCATGGTAATGGAGACCGCCACCCCCAGTACCACCAAGCCAATCCAACGAGCGGCGAAGACCTGATACAGCAGGAAAAGGCTGGCTGCATACGTAGCCGATATTGCGATCACGCCCAACGACCACGCCAGGAGGCGCCGCGTGACGAGGGTCAAATCCATCAACTGGTAGCGAGCAATGGCGTAGGCCAGCAGCAGCGCGTTGCCCAGATTGGCCGCGATATCCAGGGGATATCTGCTCAGTGCATCGATAGAATTGGTGGCCCCGCCAAGTAGTACCAGCACGGTACCGATCATAGGATAGCGGATGCGGTTACGCCAGGCGGGATCATGCGCAGCGCGGTAAGCCTGCACAAGAATCACCGCGCTCCAGGCCACATAAGTGACCCAGTACACGGCATAGAGCGGGAGTGCCGGGCCAAACTGCATCTGCACGCGACCTTGTGCGTCGGTTGCCGCGCTTACCCCCATGTAACCGAGAGCCGTAGCGATGATCAGCAAAATGGCCATCAGCGCGCCCGGCAGGATCCGGCGGTTCCATGGGTTCCTGCCGAGGAAGCTCTGTACGAACATAAACCAGGTCAGCGGCATGAGCACGCCACCTGCGACGAGCGAGACGCGATTCCAGGTTAGGGCCCGCCCGGAATCCAGCCTGAGCATGAGCGCCGCGCCGCTCCAGGCCATCATGACGAGCAGATAGACCCGAAAGAACCGGTGAACTCGGGACTCTGGATCCCGGCGCGCCATCATGATGGCCAGCGCTCCGTAACAGAACAGTGCGCTGATGGGCACAACGATGGAGAGATAGAAGCCTGGAGTCATCTCAGCTCTGAGGGCCACCGATGGCCAGAATCGCGTTGCATATCTCATCGGACGCATTCATGTGACAGGGCTTGTAATGGGACAGGTCAGCGCCAGCCGCGCGCTGCATTTGTACGTAACGGGTGAAGGTGCCCTCCCTGAACTGCGTGACCCGCAGCGGTGTGTAGCCGAGCATGTTGACCAGATCGCGATAGCCCGGGTTTTGGCCCATGAGCTGCTGGTTAACGCGCTCGATCACTTGCTGGTCTTTCGCAGCTTCTTTGAGTTCGATGTAGAGATGCAGCCCAGGATCCCCAGAATCTAGCACTTCCTTGCGCACAAGCCAGTCTTCGTAGGGTATTCCGGCATCCTCGATGGCATGCCAGATCACGGACTCATCAATCAGGCCAGTAAACCCGGCCAGGTCGATGAGGTCACCGGCGCGTCCCTCTACCACTACGGCCGGGAGCCCGATACCTGCTTTCTCATCCGACAGGGAGATGCACGCGACCAGATCATGGAGGCGGTAGCGCAAGAATGGACCACCAAAGAAGTTAGTGATAACCATCTCGTAGCGGCATCCTGGTTTGACTTCATCCAGCAACACGGTCGTTGGCACGTAAAGGGGGTCACCACGGGACCTCACCCACTCCTCTTCAGGAATGAACTCGTAAAAGCAGGTGTCGGGTAGGAAATACAGGCCGTGGCGCGTCCAGGCGTTCGTGGCCATCAGCCCAGGCGCTTCGGTGCAGGCATACTGTTCGTGCGGCGTGATGCCCCAATAATCTTGCAGGCGTGCCCGATAAATATCGGCATCGGTTCCGCCGACCAGCATGCCCTTGATCTTCCAGAGATCCCGCGGCAACATCCGCCGCCGCTGGGCCTTGCTGCGCAAGAACCCTCCGGCCAGCCGCCCTAGGGCGGCCGGATGGAGGGTGTCAGTCGTCAGTCCGCCTTGGCTTGCGCCCTGGGCGAATTTCTCAGCAACCTTCATCAGCACCGACGAGATCGAGCCAACGGTGTCAATCCCCGTTCTGAGTGCAATCTTGAAGCTGACGGCAATTCGCTCTTCGAACGACATCGACTCGGTTTTGTCCAGCGACGGCACGAAGTTGAAATCGAACAATTCGGCCAGGCTGTAGAGCGCATGACCGCTCATGTAGGGCCGAGCAGGGATGTTGTAGACGAAGGCATCGCCCGGTCGAATGCGCACATCTCCTCGGGCATGAGAATTGCTCAGCACGGTTGCGCTCAGCATGCCTACACCAATATTCTTGAACGCACGAGCCGTATAAGGGGCCCACTTGAAGGCGCCGGAACGTCCGGATGTGTGCGCCCACGCCACCGGCTTCTCCGCCAGCACGTCTTCATTGTGCTCGTCGAGATAGGGCTCGTAATCAGCGTGGTTCGTGAGATGCACCTGGCGACGAAACGCAGCGACGGAGTCCGGGATCTGGTCGCCCATGATGATCCGGCCGAGTTGCGAGCGCCCTACGATCTGCAATTGCTCGCGCAGCAGGCGTTCCTGAATCGTCATGAACTCGGGCACGGTCAGATCCAGGAAGCTGCATAGGTGTTGCCAGACCTCTTGGAAGTTACCCTGACTGACTAAGGCGGAGAGTTCGGTGGCCATCTGACACGTTTCCTTTCTTGGCCTGTATTAGATGATGGGTGCGATCACGACCGCTCGCGTCGCCACGGCAACGTCTGCCAGCAGCGCCGGAGGCTGGCCAGATCAGGCAATAGCATGGGCGTTTGATGCTGATACTGCCGGTAATCCGCGAACTGGTGGGGAAAGAAGACTCGATCCTGCAGCCAGACATACAGGATGTCCATCAACAACCAGGCTGGCGCCGCAATCAACATGGCACGTGAGCGGATCGTAAGCAACAGCCCGACGAGGAGCATGGCCAGCCAGAGCACGCCGGGGTGGCGGGTCAGGGCATAGGTTGCCGTGGTCACCAGCTCGCTCGATGCACCAGGTGTCAGGTAAGTACGCTGAAAGGGGATCTCCAGTGCGAGCGAATAGACCAGCAAGATAAGGCCGAGAATGCTGAGAAGCCATCCCAGGGGCACACACCAAGCTGGCAGGGGTAACATTGCCGGGTGCATGAGAACACGTACAAGAGCAAAGAGGAACAGAGCCGAAGCAACACACAGGGTCACTCGCTTCAGGACGGCCAAACGGGCAAGACTCGCCATATCGAATCCGCAAAGTATGAAAAAGGCGATCATGCCCAGCAACGGGTCAACAAGCTCTCTCACTGCGGTCTCCATCCATAATCACCGCCTTCCTTCATCCAGAGCAATGGCGATCGGCAGCCAACAGAACGACCCCCCGGGAATTCTTGCACCTCTGGCGGGGGTCGTTCGAAACCTGAGTCCGGGCTGAGGGGGTCGCAGACTCTGAAATGGCTGCTTTGGGTCTTGCCCTCAGGAGGGTTCGGATTTATTGAGGATGCAAGGCTTATAGACGGGCCTTGTCTCGCTGCACAGCGGTGAATCTCATACTACATGCTACATACTCCCAGGGTGCTCGCCTATAGGTACTAATACCTATTCTGGCTCTGCGGGATGCTGTTGGTCTTCTGTCGCTTCTCAAATCCGGTCATTACTCGCTGGATGAGGTAAGAGATTCCTATGACCAGGCCGGTATCTGGTGCGGGCCTGACCCGCAAGAACAGGGTGTGCACCGAGCGCGTGTTGAAACGATACGTGGGGGTTTTGCGTTACTCTTGCCGCCTTGGTCGATACTGGATCGCCTCCGCGATGTGAGCGATCTGAATCCGATCTGACCCCGCCAGGTCGGCGATGGTGCGGGCGAGCTTCAGGATGCGATGGTAGGCGCGAGCGCTGAGCTGCATCTGGCGCATGGCTGTGCCGAGTAGTTGCCGGGCCGTCTCGTCAATCTGGCAATAGTCGCGCACTTGCGTCGGCCCCATGTCGGCGTTGCATGTCAAGGTGGGGGTGGGTTTGGCGCCCGTCCGCGCTCCGGATTTCGTCCCCGGTCCGCTGGTCCCCGCTGCGAACCGCGTCGTCTGCCGCGCCCGCGCCGCCTCCACCCGCGCCCGGATGGAAGCCGAGGTCTCGCCGCGGCGCTCGTCGCTGAGCTTCTGGAACGGGACGCGCGGGACTTCGACGTGGATGTCAATCCGGTCGAGCAACGGCCCAGAGAGGCGCTTTTGATAACGGCTGACCAGGGTCATGCTGCACGTGCATTCTCGCTCGCTATCGCCATAGTAGCCACACGGGCA
>JADGQF010000309.1 GCA_017882045.1 Anaerolineales bacterium | reverse complement strand
TTTGCTGCAGTTCCGGAACCACACTGTGCTCGAAGAACTGCTGGCCGACCACGAGCTGGGGCGGTACATGCGGGCGTTCGAACCAAAAGCTAAGCTGGGCCTGGCGCTCGTCGCACCGGAGCAAGTGGAACACGTGCGGCGGTTGCTGGCCGAACGGGGCGTGGCAGTAACGTGAAGACGATTGTGGTGGCCTCCGCCAACCCGGTCAAGCTGCAGGCGACGCTGCGCGGCTTTCAACGCATGTTCCCCGGCGAGGAGTTCCAATTGCAGACGGTGGCAGTGCCGTCCGGCGTCGGGGACCAGCCGGGCTCGGATGAGGAGACGCTGCGCGAGGCGTCCAACCGAGCCGCCAATGCGGCCGTTGCCGCGCCCGTGGCCGATTATTGGGCCGGCATCGAGGGGGGCATCGAGGAGCGGGGCCGCGAAATGGCAGGCTACGCGTGGATAGTTGTCCGCGCGCAGGGATTGACCGGCAAGGGACGGACGGGCACCTTCTTCCTGCCCCGGCGCGTGGCCGAACTGGTGCGACAGGGCATGGAATTGGGAGACGCCGACGATGCCGTGTTCGGCCGGTCGAACTCCAAGCAGGAGAACGGCGCGGTGGGCATCCTGACGGGGAACGTCATCGATCGGGCGGAGCTGTACGAGCAGGCCGTAGTGCTGGCGCTGATACCGTTTAAGAATCCGGAGTTGTACTGAAGTTCACGACGCTGCCGGCCGGGTTGCGCGTGGCGATTCAGGTGTTGGTGTGATACTCAGGGTTGCGCAGCCTGCCGCGCGGCCCGGCGTTACAGAGCGCGCTCGGTGTAGGGTTGGGCCTCACTCAGCATCACCAACATGCGCGCCACCAATGGATCGCCGGCGACGGCCCTGGTGGCAGGCGCCAGCTCGCTGGGACGGGTGCGCTTGAGGACGATGGCCACGCCCCCCTTCTGCCACTTCTGGAAGGTCGCCCAGTCCCAGGTCTCAAACTGCTGGTTCCAGACGTTCGCACGCGTGCAGCCCTTCTCGTCATACCCAATTACCGGGCACCAATGGCCGCTGGCCGGCAGTTCCAGCTTCCAATAATAGAGCACGATGATCGGATGGCCGGCGTCGAGGGCCGCCTGCACGACCGGCTTCAGGTCTGGTTCACCGCCGTGCACTTCGCAGGGCACCTCGCAGCGATTCTGGAGAAAGTTGACCAGGTGCGGCACGTCCGTATACCCGGTAAACGCCTCGCCATACATGACATCTTTAATGAAGTCGGCCGGCAGCTCAACGCCCGTCAGGTACTTCAGACATTCGGCCGCCGATTCGGGGCCGCAGTTATTGAAGCGGTTCTCGTCGGGCCGGCCGTCCGCCGTCAGATCGTTCAGTTGAGTCCACGCCGCCCACGGGCCCAAAATAGGCATAGGGTTATCCTCCGCCACAATTATAGCATATTATTGGGTTGCACGGAGGACATATTTCTGGTTTCAGCTCGATGAGCTGGCGTAGCGGCGCAAGCCGGTGCGGAACAGCGCCGAGGCGGCGACCACCATGCCCAGCACGCCGGTGCCGAGGTTGAGCAACGAGTGCAGCAGGCTGATGAAGGAGTTGGCCCGGTAAGCCCACTCCTGCTACGCGGAGGCTCGCATGAAACTGCCGATCAAGCGTAGATAGTGCATCGGTCCTACCTCATTCCCATCCCATCAACCGCCCACGGCCGAGAAACGTCGCAACCCGCGCCGCCAGGCGAGGGCGGCCAGGGTCAGCGCGACGGCCAGCCAGGCAAGCTGGAGCGCGAAGCCGCCGAGCAGCGTGCGGGCGTCCAGCCGGCCGGCCAGAACCTCAACCGGAAAGCCAAGCATATAGCGGAAGGGCAGCGCCACGGCCAGCAGGCGCAGGACGCCGGGCAGCACGGCGACGGGCGCGACTTGGCCGCCCAGCAGGAACACGAGCGAGTCCTGCACCGCGAGCAGCGCGTCGGCGCGCGTGGCCCAGAACGCCAACAGGGCCAGGGCATAGCCCCAGGCGAAGCGCAGCGCCCAGGCCAGCAGGACGGCCGGGATGAAGTATAATTAGCCCCGGAATCGCCGCCAGATGCACGACGGCGTCTACCAACTTGTAGCCCCCATCAATTTCCGAGAGCGCTTCAAGCACCTGGCCGAAGTCGGTAAAGTCAATCTTGGTAAAGCGACAGAGTTCTTCCTTCGGTGGAACCACATCCAGATTCCACACCTCGTACCCATGCTCGAGCAGCTCCTTCAGGCTGCCGCGGCCTACCTTGCCGCTGCCACCCGTAATAAACACATGTCATACGGTTTGCCTCCTCTGCCATAAACCCAAATGCCATAAACCCAAAGTGGGGGGCTCTAAGAGAGGGCTTCGCCTTCACCAAGAGCCACCCACCGCAAATTCCTTACCAGCTCACGCGTCCAGGTGCCACTCGGGCAATCCCGCCGGCAAGGGCGCGGGGCGCTCGCAAGTGCTGGCCAGCTCGACGTGCCGTCCCGTATCCGACGCTTCGAAAACTGCGTGCATGACGTCGAGCACGTGATAGGCCATCTCGCCGTTGGCGCGGTGGGGACGGCCGGTACGGATGGCATAGGCCATATCGGCGGCGCCGATGGCGCGGCTGTTCTCCGCATGAGCGAATGGCAGCGCTATCTCGCTGCCTTCCTCGTCTCCATCCCGCTGCAGCCGCACCGGGCCGCCAAAGGTGTTGGGATCGGGGACGCCCAGGGTGCCCCGTGAGCCAAAGACTTCGACGTGCGGCCGATACCCATCCCACACATCGAAGCTGGTCAGGAGCGTCGCGATGGGGCCGCTGGCGAAATCGAGCACGCTGGCGATGTGCGTCGGCGCTTCGACCGTGATCGGGGTGCCGGCCTTGGGCCCGCTGCGGATGGTGCGCTCGGGATAGGTGATGCGCGTCGAGCCGGTCACGCGGCGCACCGGCCCGAACAGTGAGATCAGCGCGGTCAGATAATACGGTCCCATGTCGAACAGCGGCCCGGCGCCGACCTTGAACAGAAACGCGGGGTCGGGATGCCAGTGATCGGGGCCGCGGGTCAACATCCAGGCCATGGCCCCCACCGGTTGGCCGATGGCGCCCTCGTCGATCAGCGCGCGGCAGGTCTGCAGGCCGGCCCCGAGAAAGGTGTCGGGCGCACAACTCACGCGCAGCCCGCGCGCGCGTGCCTCCTCCAGCAAGAGCCGCCCGTCCTCGCGGCTGATGGCCAGCGGTTTTTCGTTGTATACCGATTTCCCTGCCCGCAGCGCGGCCAGCCCGACGATGCTGTGCGCGGCGGGGATGGTCAGGTTGATGACCATCTCGATGTTTGGGTCGTCCAGCACCTCATCGACGGAGATGGCGCGCGGGACGTTGTACTTGGCAGCCTGGCTGGCGGCGCGCGCCATGTCCAGGTCCGCGCAAGCCACCACATCCAGGATACCCCAGGTGGTTGCGTTCTTGAGATAGATGTCGCTGATGTAGCCGCAGCCGACGACCGCGGTTCTCACCGGTTCAAGCGCCATAGATGGCCTCCTTTCTCAATCCAGTATAACGACCGCCTTGATGAAGCCGGCAGGCTTCATATACAGCGCCCGGAAAGCTTCGTCGACCCGGTCGAGTGCCGTGCGATGGGTGACCAGGGAAGCCGTATCGAGCCTGCCGGCTGCCAGCAGCGCCAGCCCGCGGCGCATGCAGTCCATCTGGTAGTCGGCCCGGCGCTCGTGCGCATTTAGCACATCCAGGGCCTTCCAGTTCCAAAGTTCCATGTCCACTTGCCGCAGGCCACCCTGGTGATAGCCCACGATCGACAACATGCCGTGTTCGCGCACCATCTGGCCGGCCAGCGTCAGGCCAGCCTGCGTGCCCGAAGCTTCGATAGCCGTGTCGACCCCCTGGCCCTTGTCGAGGTCGCTCCAGCGCGTCAGCTTCAGTTCATCGCCCACCTGTTCCGGCGTCAACGTCTCGTCGGCGCCGAACCAGCGCGCTTTCTCAAGGGCCTCCGGCCGCGGATCCACCGCGATGAGGCGCCTGGGGGCCTTCAACCGGACGGCTTGCAGCATCAGCAGGCCCATGAAGCCCAGTCCGACGATGGCAACCCGGTCGGCATACTCCACGCGCGTGCGCCGTGCCGCACTGACGATACAGGAGAGGGGCTCGCCCAGGGCGATATCGTAGCCTATGCCCTGCGGAATGAGGGTAACGCGCGCCCGAGGAGCGCATGCGAATTCAGCAAAGCCACGTTGGAAGAGGCCCGTCACCGCCACGCCTGGCTGCAGGTCGCCTACCTCTCGCCCAACCTCGACGATCTCGCCGGCTACTTCGTGCCCAAACTCCCGCGGATAGGCGCCGCTATCGCCGTGCCAACCGTGCAGCTCAGATGCGCAGACGCCGCACGCCCGCACGCGGACCAGCACATCCTGCAGGCCCATCTCGGGTACCGGACGCTCCTCGAGCTGGCTGTGCTGTGGTTCGACCAAAACCGATTGGTTCATCGTTAAACATCCTGACTCTGGCCCGTGATTGGCAAATGCCGGTGCATGGTTAGGGCGTCGGTATCTCCCCGGGATCCACCTGAACGAGCTAGCCTGCCGCCTCGATGACGTCAGACGCGAAGGGAACGATGCAACTGTTGTCCGGGCCCGTATCCCAGCGCAGGGCCACCATCACCTTCGTGGGTTGTTCCAGGGCAAGCGGCGCGCCGTGCCAGACCTTGGGATTCAACACAACGGCCTGCCCCGGCCGCACGCGGAAGAGCCGGAAACGATCCAATGGGGGCAGCCGGTTCAGCTCGTCCGGATGGTCGGCCGGCGCAACATAGAGCAAGCAATCCTCGCCGGCGGGCGCGAGGAATTCATAGGTGTCGGCATGGCGTTCGGCCCAGTCGATGCGCACCGGGCCCGCCGGCTGCAAGTCTAGGTAGCCGATGCCGTAGCCGTCCCCGGCGCCCGGCAGCAGGGCCAGATGGCCCCACCACTGCCAGCCCTGTCCGCTTGCCTGCTGCCCGCACAAACGGCTCCCAAAATCACCACGCCCAAAGAAGCCCTCGGGTTCAATCTTGGCGACGATTACCAGGTCGCCAACTACACCCAGTTGGAAGCCT
>JADGQF010000308.1 GCA_017882045.1 Anaerolineales bacterium | reverse complement strand
GCCAGCAGGTAAACCTCGTCTGGGCGATACAGATGTTGGCGGAAGAACACCCAGAATAGCGTGGCCCAGGGCAGCGCGGTGTAGAAGAAGCGCTGGACGGTCCGGTAGCTACCTCCCTGTCCTGTCCAGCGCGAGATACCCAGCATGGTCACGCGCCCGGTCATCGCCAGCATCGCCAAGGTAATCTTACTAAATTGGCGCAGCGTCGTTGCCGCCAAGAACGGCTGAAAACATTGTAAAAGTGCTACAATATCGGGCATGGGCTTTTCGTAGTTCCTGAGTCGGATTTGGTTAAATCAACTCTACTACGAAAGCCCGTTTACGTTAACCCGTTTGGCGAAGGTATTGCTATTTATAAGGAGGAGAAACGATGGCAAAACGGCTCGTCGCTTATATTTCACCCTGGTGCTACAACTGCAGCGACACGCGCGAGGCGCTGAAAACATGGGGCTTGCCCGTCGAGTTCGTCGATAGCGAAAAGGATGCCGCCGCGACCCGCCGGGTGCTCGCATGGACGGGCTATCGCAGCGTCCCTACACTGCTGATTGCCGAGCAGGGCAGCCTGGAGCCTGGGGAAGCGCCGGCGCCCCTGGCGCCCGGGGCCTGCCCGCACGGCATCGACCGGGGCAGCATGCTGACCGAACCCACCCGTGCTCAACTGCGGGCCTGGCTAATAGCACACGGCCTGCTCTCAGCCGAGGCAGCTAAAGCGCCGTTACGCTGACTTGACCAGGACCCGCACGCACCCCGCTTGGCCGAGCTTTTGCCTTCGCCGGGCCTTTTGTGCTAAGATAGAGCAGAAGCCCCCGTAGCTCAGGGGATAGAGCGAGGCACTCCTAACGCCTAGGCCGTGCGTTCGAGTCGCACCGGGGGTATATTTCGATGTTGCATCCGAAGGGCCTTGCCGGCCCTTCGGGTTTGTCTGGGGTTCGTAGCTCAGTCAGGAGGAATTCTCGATGATCAAGCTAGTGCTCTTGCGGCACGGAGAAAGCACTTGGAACAAGGAAAACCTGTACACCGGTTGGACCGACGTCGACCTGTCCGAAAAAGGCGTCGTCGAAGCCCATGAGGGCGGCCGCCTGCTGCGCGAGGGCGGCTACGTTTTCGACATCGCTTACACCTCCGTCCTTAAGCGCGCGATCCGCACGCTCTGGATCGCCCTCGACGAGCTCGACCAGATGTGGATCCCGGTTTCCAAGACGTGGCGCTTGAACGAGCGTATGTACGGCGCGCTCCAGGGGCTCAATAAGGCTCAGACGGCCGAACAGTACGGCGAAAAGCAGGTCAAGCTCTGGCGCCGGTCGTATGACGTGCAGCCGCCGGCGCTGACGAAGGCTGACCCGCGCTGGCCGGGGCACGACCCGCGCTACAAGGATCTCGATCCGAACGACGTCCCATTGACCGAGTGCCTCAAAGACACCGTCGCGCGCTTCCTGCCCTATTGGCACGAGACCATCGTGCCGGCCCTCAAGTCGGGCAAGCGGGTGCTGATCGCCGCTCACGGCAACAGCCTGCGCGCCCTGGTTAAGTACCTGGACAACATCTCCGAGGAAGAAATCACCGAGCTGAATATCCCGACCGGCATTCCCCTGGTTTATGAGCTGGACGACGACCTGCGTCCAATGCGCCATTATTACCTGGGTGACCCGGATGCCGTTGCAAAAGCGGCCGCGGCCGTCGCCGCGCAAGCGCAAAAGAAGTCGTAACTCAGCAGAGTCGTAATCAGTAACCTGGCGCAAACAAAAACAGGCCTGCTAGCGCTGCGGGCCAGTTTTTTTATTTGCGTTCGTACGGCTGAGCCTCTCAGCCGACGACTACAACGCAATTCTCGCTGCCCATCCCCGAGGGCTCGTAGGCATCCGCGGCCGGATCGTTCTCCCATTTCGCGCCATCAGCCAGATAGCGAAAACGGTAGTTGCCTGCGTCCAAACGCAACGTCGCCGACCAACCGCCGCCCTTGAGGCGCTTCATAGATGTAGCATTCGGATCCCAGCTATTGAAGTCGCCCACGAGGCAGAGACTGGTGGAGGCGGCTTCCGCCGGCATCTCGAAGGTGACAGCCACTTTTTTGCTGTTCGCCACTGGTTTCTTGCGAATCATGCCATGACTCCTTAGTGAACTTCAGGTTCTAGAATATCCAGATATTACTGGCTGTCAAATCTACACGTCCCTATGCCAGGCTACAACCCCTTTGCAATGTTCCTCTCTTAGATTATAATGGGCCCATTGTGAGAACTACTTACGAGCGCTTCGAACGTGGGCGCCGGATGTCCGTGGAGGGCGCGGTCGTCAACGAAGCGCCGGTGAGGCTGTTCGTTAATGGCAGCGAGCTTGCTACCATCATGTGCTCGCCGGCCGATCTCGACCTGCTGGCCCTGGGTTTCCTGTGCAGCGAGGGGCTCATTCAGGGACCAGAGGAGGTCCGGCTGTTGAAGGTCTGTCCCAGCGCGACCTGCGTGGATGTTTGGCTGCGGCGGGCAGACTTCGAACTGCCGACCCGCAGGATCATCACCAGTGGCTGCGGTGGGGGCGTCACATTCACCGACCTCGCCGGCGCCCTGGATCCGCTGCGCTCGGAGCTGAGGGTAACACCGCGGCAACTGAGCGCGCTGATGCAGGCTCTTATCGATTCAGCCAGCCTGCATCGCGAGACGGGAGGCACCCACGCCGCGGCTCTCGCCGACGGCGCGAACCTGTTAGCGGTAACGGAGGATGTAGGAAGGCACAACACGATCGATAAGCTGTGGGGGCGCTGTCTGGTGGAGCGCATTCCGACCCAGGATCGTATCCTACTCAGCACCGGGCGGATCAGCTCTGAGATGCTGCACAAGGCAGCCCGCATGCACGTTCCGGTAGTGGCCAGCCGGACGTCACCGACGAGCCTGTCGGTGGCCCTGGCCGGGGCCTGGAACGTGACCCTCGCCGGTTACGTGAGGCGGGAAAGCCTGAACGTGTACGCCGGATGGGAGCGCATCATGCAGGACGAGGAGGAGCCGCGATATGCGAACGCGTGACGAGGTGCAGGCCGCATTGGATGGCAATTTTAAGCAACTGATGGATTGCCTGGGGCAGTTGACGGAGGAAGAACTCACCGACGCCCCCAGTGTCGGCAACTGGACGGTCAAAGATGTGATCGCGCACGTCTGGTCATGGGGCGACGAAACGTTGCAGACGATCAAGTACTGGCAGAAGCCGCGGCCCTGGCAGGCGGGCGTGGCGTACGACGATGCGTGGAACGAAACGCAAGTGGCGGCGCGACGAGTCCTGCCGCTGATCAACGTGGTCGATGGCGTCACCGGCGTTCATCGCCGGTTGGTGCATCAGTTGGATCTGGCCGAGGACCAGGCCCTGGCCCAGGTTGGCCGGGCGCCATGGGGCGAAGAGATGACGCTGATCGACTTCATCTACTCGATGGCCGGCCATTACGCCGAGCACGCCGAGGGCTTGATCGAGTACCAGGGACACTGCCTGGAATCGGACTGCAACTGAGATGAGATACCCATTCAGCAACGAGCCGCTGACGGATTTCGCTTGCGCCGAGAACGCGTCCGCCTTTCAGGCCAGTCTGGACCGGGTCCGCGCGCAACTGGGGCGCACTTATCCGCTGGTGATCGGCGGCGAGAAGATTTACACCCCGGAAACCTTTGACTCGATCAACCCGGCCAACCCCAGCCAGAGTGTCGGGCGCATGTCCAAGGCAACGCCGGAGCTCGCCGCACGCGCCGTGGAAGTCGCCGCGGCGGCCTTCGACAGTTGGAAACGAGTGCCGTACGAGGAACGCGCGCGCTACGTGCTGGATGCCGCCAAAATCATGCGCGAACGTAAGCACGACTTCAGCGCCCTGCAAGTGCTCGAGGTCGGCAAAACCTGGTCCGAAGCCGATGCCGACACGGCCGAAGCCATCGACTTCCTGGAGTGGTACGGGCGCGAGATGCTGCGCCTGGGTCCGCCACGGCCGACGATCCTGGACCCGCGCCTGGACGGCGAACTGGCCTACATCCCGCTGGGCGCCGGCGCCGTCATTCCGCCCTGGAACTTCCCGGGCGCGATCATGACGGGCATGACCGCCGCCAGCATCGTCACCGGCAATAGCGTGGTCCTCAAGCCGGCCAGCACCGCGCCCGTGATTGCGGCCTGGCTGGCCGAAATCTTCAACGACCAGTTGTACCTTCCGCCGGGCGTGCTCAATTTCCTGCCCGGCCCCGGCGGCGCCGTCGGCGATGTGCTGGTGGACCATCCCAAGACGCGCTTCATTGCCTTTACGGGCAGCAAGGAAGTCGGCATCCGTATCTTCCAGCGCGCGGCACAGGTCCAGCCCGGCCAGATCTGGCTCAAGCGCACCATCCTGGAGATGGGCGGCAAGGATGCAATTGTGGTCGACGAGACGGCCGATTTGAACGCGGCAGCCGCCGGTATCGTCGCCTCCGCCTTCGGCTTCCAGGGCCAGAAGTGCTCGGCTTGCTCGCGCGCGATCATTGTCGAGCAAGTTTATGACGAGTTGCTGGGAAAAATCGTTGAACGTACACGCCGGCTTACCGTCGCTGATCCGGCCACGGGTCCGGCGGTCGACCTGGGCCCGGTGATCGACAGATCGGCCCTGGATAAGCACCTGGCCTACATCGAGACCGGCAAGGGCGAAGGCAGACTGCTGGTTGGCGGCGAGAAGGCGCCGAGCGCGACCGGGGGTTACTTCCTGCAGCCGACGGTCTTCGCGGATGTGGCCCCGCGCGCCCGGCTCGCCCAGGAGGAGATCTTCGGTCCGGTGCTGGCCGTTATCAAGGCCGCGGACTTCGACGAGGCGCTGGACATCGCCAATAACACCGAATACGGTTTGACGGGTTCCGTCTACTCGATGCGGCGCGATCGCCTGGAACGCGCCCGACACGAATTTCACGTGGGCAACCTGTACTTCAACCGCAAGTGCACGGGCGCGCCGGTCGGCCTGGCGCCCTTCGGTGGCTTCAACATGAGCGGCACGGACTCGAAGGCGGGCGGCAGCGACTACCTGTTGCTATTCACGCAGGCCAAGGTGACCGTGGAGGGCACGGGGCAGAGTTGTAACATTTGCGGCACCTGATGCGTTTTGCCCGGCGGATAGCGCCGTAGAGAGCAAGTCGTTTGGGCTCGCGC
>JADGQF010000088.1 GCA_017882045.1 Anaerolineales bacterium | reverse complement strand
CACAGCGAGCGCGCGCCGGCAGGCATGCCGCCTGGCGGCCCGCCTCAGCCCCGCCTACCTGCCCGCCGCCTACGGCCTCCTCGCCCTGGTCGTGATCGCCACCATGTTGTGGGGCTGGGGCTTCCTGGCAATCTACCGGCGGCCCTTGAGCCGCGTGACCGCCACCCGCTGGATCTACCAGAATGTTCCCGAAGGCAGCCACCTGGGGAACGAACACTGGGACGATCCGCTGCCGTTCAGCATCGACGGCAAGATGAGCTTCAAGCCGTCTGGCATGTATTACGGGCTGAGCAGCTCCAGCGACGGCATGATGCAGATGTACAACGAAGACACGCCGGAGAAGCGTGAGCAGCTCGTCCAATGGCTGGATGAGGCCGACACCATCATCCTCTCCAGCAACCGGCTCTACGGCTCCATCCCGCGCCTGCCCATGCGCTACCCGATGACCACCCTGTACTATAACCTGCTGTTCGAGGGCAAGCTGGGTTTCAAGCAGGCGGCCAAGATCACGTCGTTCCCGACCATCTTCGGGCATCAGTTCGACGATTCGGGAGCCGAGGAAGCCTTCAGCGTCTACGATCACCCGGTCGTCTATATCTTCCAGAAGACGCCGCAATATAGCCATGCGCAGGTGCGCAGCTATCTGGATTCGGTCGACCTGGAAGAGACGATCCAGATGTGGCCGAAGCAGATCAGCCAAGCCCCGACGGCGTTACTGTTGCCGCCTGCCCAGGCCGCGACACAGCAGGCCGGAGGCACGTGGTCGAGCATCTTCAATCCCGATGACCTGATCAACAAGGTGCCGGTGATCGTCTGGCTGATCCTGCTCGAGGTCCTGGGCTTGCTCGCCTTCCCGCTCACCTTCTCGGCGATGCGCGGCCTGGCCGACCGGGGCTACGGCGTCGCCAAGGTGCTCGGTATTCTCTTGCTGGCCGTCCTGAGCTGGATCGGACCGGCGCTCAAGATCCTGCCCTATCAGCGTTGGGAGATCGGCCTGGCGCTCCTGTTGATCGCCGCGCTGAGCGCTTTCTTTGCCAGGCGTCAGCGAGCCGGCCTGCGCAGCTTCTTGCGCGAGCGCGCCGCGCTGCTGCTGACCGAAGAGGGGATCTTTCTGGCCCTTTTCTTGCTGTTCCTCCTGGTGCGCTGGGGCAATCCTGACCTGTGGCACCCTGCCCGCGGCGGCGAGAAGCCGATGGACTTCGCCTACCTGAATGCAGTCATCAAGTCCACGTCTTTCCCGCCCTACGACCCCTGGTTCGCCGGTGGTTTCCTGAGCTACTATTACTTTGGCTTCGTGATCGTGGGCACACTGATCAAGCTTACCGGCATCGTGCCGTGGGTTGCCTACAACCTCGCCGTGCCGGCTCTGTTCGCCCTCACCGGCACGGGAGCCTTCGCCGTGGCTTACAGCCTGGCTGCCGGCGATCGCGCTACGGTTTTTCCCGGTGAGGTCGAGGAAAAGGGCGGGTTGTGGATTGGTCCTCTGCTGGCCGGGTTGGGTGGCGTTTTCTTCGTGGCCATCATCGGTAACCTGGCCGAGGCCAAGCTAATCTGGAACCAGTGGTCGGCTCACTCGGTTCTCAGCCTGCAAAGCAACGTCCCCGGTTTTGCGGGGTTGATGCGTGGGATCGATGGCGCTTTCGGCTGGTTGTTGCACAAGCAGGCCCTGGCGTTTCCCAACGATTGGTGGTTCTGGAATGCCTCGCGCGTCATTCCCGACACCATCAACGAATTCCCGTTCTTCACTTTCACCTACGCCGACCTGCACGCGCACATGATCGCCCTGCCGCTGACGTTGCTGGGCCTGGCGACCGCCGTGGCGTTGGTCCGGCTGACAGACTACGGGCTCGGCATCGCGGACTTCAGGGGCGCCGCCGCCGATGGGCAGTCGAACCCGAACTCGAGGCTGCAGAACGAAGAGCCGAGCCCGTGGCGCATCCATCTCCCGGAGTTGGTCCTGATCGTGCTCTTCGGTCTTGTCGCCGGCGCGCTGCGGGCAACCAACACCTGGGACTTCCCTACCTACCTGATCATTGCCCTGGCCGCCCTCGCTGTCGCGGAGCTGCAGCGCCGCCGGCACATGGCGTTCCCCGCCGGATTGGACGCCGGGCTGGGCTTCGTGTTCCGGGCGCTGGTATCCGTGCTCTGGCGTGCGGTTGTGTTGTTAGCCGTCGCCACCATCGTCTTCTACCCTTACACGAAGTATTATGCGTCCGCCTACGCCGGCCTGCAGCTCTACAACGAGGCGAAGACCAACATCCCGGACTACCTGACGGTCTGGGGCTTTTTCCTGGTCATGACGACAATCTACCTGCTCAGCGAATGGTGGGCGCAGGTGCGCGAGGGCCAGACGCCCGAGTGGTTGCAGAAACTCTTTCCGTTCGTGCTGGCAGCCGTGGCCTGTTTGATGCTCGCCGGCTTGCTCCTGCACGTCACCATCTGGGCGATCGCCCTGCCGCTGTTCGCACTCACTCTTATCCTTGCGCTCGGGCGCGATATCCCACCGGCTCGCCGGTTGGGTCTGCTTCTGATCGCCCTGGCCTTCGCCATCACCATGGGTGTCGAGGTGGTGCGTCAGAAGGATGACGTCGGGCGCATGAACACGGTCTTCAAGTTTTACATGCAGGCCTGGGTTTTGTTCGGCATCGGCGCGGCGTTCGGCCTTGCCAGTTGGGTCCCTCGCGCGGGCAAGTGGTCGCGCAATACGCGGCGCCTGGCGGGAGGCATTGCCCTGATCCTGTTCGCCTGCGCGGCCCTGTATCCACCGCTGGCCGCGCGCGCCAAGGTGCTCGACCGTTTCTCGGCTGAAGACCAGCCACATACCCTGGATGGTATGGCCTACATGAACAACGCCGTCTACTTCGACAACAACCAGGACGTCCTTATCCCGGACGACAAGCTGGCCATCGAATGGATGTTGCGCAACGTGCAGGGTTCGCCGGTCATCCTCGAAGGGAATACGCCTGGCTACCGCTGGGGCAATCGCTTCGCGATCTATACGGGGCTGCCCGCCGTGATGGGCTGGGATTGGCACGAGCGCCAGCAGCGCTCTGTCGTACCGGGGACCGTTATCGATCGGCGCATCAACCAGGTCAAGGAGATTTACAGTACTAATGACGTGGCGCGCGCCGAGCATCTGCTGGATTACTACAACGTGAAGTACGTCGTCGCCGGCCAGTTGGAGAGGCTGTATTACAGCGCCCAGGGGCTGGCCAAGTTCGACCGGATGGTGAGCCAGGGATACCTGCGGGTAGCCTATGACCAGGCCTCGGTGCGCATCTATGAGGTGGTAGGGCGCGGCACTGCCGCAGACCAGGGACCGAAGGGGCGCGTTGACCTGCTGACCCCCGGTCAGCCGGCGAACGCAGCACAATGAGCCATCACTCGTCTTGAGTGGCTCGAGGAGGAGCCATGTTTAACCGTTCTGCTTTCGAGAACTCGCGGCCCGACGGGATTCCGGTGCTCGAGATCGCAGTGCACGGGGAGCCTGCTGAAGGAACCGCGCGCCGGTTTGTGCCTCTGCGCCGCACGGAGTTGCGGGGAGAGGTTACCGGACCGCTGGCAGCCTTCCGGCTGATCCAGACTTATGGCTACACCCGTGAACAATCCGATCAGTTACTGGAGGCGTGCTACCGCTTTCCCCTCCCCGGCGACGCAGCGGTCACGGGGATCAGGGTGCGCTTCGGCGAGGTGGAGATTCAAGCGCAGCTCCGAGAGCGGCAGCAGGCCGAAGCAGAGTATGAGCGCGCCAAGGCAGCCGGCCAACAGGCGGCTCTTGCCACGCGGGAATCGCCCGATGTATTCACTCTTCAAGTAGCCGGCTTGCAGCCCGATCAGGATATCACGGTCGAGACTGCCTATTGCCAGCTTGCGCGTGCCGAGGGCGACGGCTGGTCGCTGCGCGTCCCGCTCACAACCTCGCCACGCTACGTCCGCCAGGACGAAAGCACGGGCCGGCCTGCAGAAGGACAACCCCTGCTCGTGCTGCGCGATCCCGGTCACCGCTTTGCCCTCGACGTCAGCTTCTCGGGCGCGGCGACCGCTGAGAGCGATACCCATGACCTGCTGCTTGCGCCGGAAGACCAGTGTCTGCGGGTACGGTTACGGGCGGGCGAGGTAGTGCCCGGCCGGGATTGCGTGCTGCGCTGGCGCCCGGTCCAGGAGCAGCACCAACCCCGTCTTAAAGTCTGGCTGGACGAGGACACGGCCACCGGTCGCGTATATTTCCTGGCGCTGGCTGCCCCGCCGGCATTGAAGGCCGCTCTGCCACGCATCGCGCGCGAGGTGATCCTGCTTGTCGATCACTCAGGCTCCATGCCAGGGCCAAAGTGGGAGGCGGCGGATTGGGCCGTCAAGCGTTTCCCATCCGATCTGACGCCCGCCGACAGCTTTGCCCTTGGCCTGTTTCATAACCAGACGCACTGGTTTGCTAAAAACATCCAACCGGCCACTCCCCAGGCCGTGGCCGATGCCGTATCCTTTCTGGAACGAAACCGGGACTCCGGCGGCACCGAGCTGGGGGTCGCACTCGAACAGGCCTTGCAGCTCGCGCCGGCCGGGCATGCGAGAGACGCCGCCGGGCAAAGCCGCCATGTGTTGATCGTCACGGATGCCGAGGTGACTGACGCGGGCCGGATCCTGCGCCTGGCGGATGAAAAGGCCGGGCAGAAGGACCGCCGCCGCATCAGCCTGCTTTGCATTGACGCCGCGCCCAATTCGTTCCTCGTTACCCAGTTGGCCGAGCATGGCGGGGGTGTCGCCCGATTTCTGACGAGCTCACCGCTCGAGGGAGATATAACCACCGCGTTGGACGAAGTCCTCGCCGATTGGGCGGAGCCGGCGCTGGCCGGCCTGCGACTGGAAGTCAACCGTCCTGCCGCCCAGGCGGCAGGACGCAGCGTCGTGCCCGAGCCTGGGAGCGGTGGCAGCCTGGTCGACCTGGGCGATCTGCCGGCCGATCTGGCTTTGCTCATCTACGTCGGTGATCTCTCGGCCCCGGCTGCCAGGGTGCGCCTGCTGGACCTGCTGCGCCAGGGCGGCGCGCGCCTGCTCAACCTTTCCCGTCGCTCGGGGGAGGCGGTACAGGTAGTGCTGGCCGACCCGCAGGGTGAATGGACGGCCGGTGCTCCGGCCATGTCCGTAAGTTGGTACTGGTAGGGAGGGCTTTGCCGCAGGGTGAATGTGCGATCGGAACTGAGCCCGGTCACTTCGAGCGTCGCAGTCGATGCAAAACGCAAGACGCAGGACGCAAAGCGTGCCACGCTTTACGTTTTTCGCCTTGCGTTTTTCGCATTGCTGGTGGCCGCTGCGGCCTTGCGCTTCACCAACCTCAACTGGGACCAGTTCCAGCATGTCCACCCAGACGAACGGTTCATCGTTTGGGTCGCCGATTCCATCTCCCAACCGGCCAGTCTCCGGGCGGCGTTCGATCCTGCCGTCTCTACCATCGACCCGTTCCGCTGGCCACCGGGCGCCGGTGATCTGGCCGGGCAGTCCCGCGGCTACGCCTACGGCCATTTTCCGCTCTACTTGTTGGTGCTCGTAAGCCATGCCGCGGCGGCGCTCGGCCAGTTTGCCGGCCCCGGTTTGCCGGCTGCCCTGCGACCGGCCGCGGAGTTTGCGACCCACCTGGCTGCATACGATTACCTGGCGCTGGTCGGCCGGGCGCTCTCCGGCCTGTGTGACCTGGGGGTGCTCTGTCTCGTTTATCTCATGGGCCGGCGCGCGTACGGCCGGGCGGCCGGCCTGCTCGCCTCTGCTGCCTACGCCTTCGCCGTCTTGCCTATCCAGCTAAGCCATTTTTACGGTGTGGATCTGGTCCTCACGCTCTGTGTGGTGGCCAGCGTCGCGCTCGCGGCGCGTTACGCTGAGAGCGGAGGGCGGGCCGCCTGGCTGGGCGCGGGCGCGCTGGCCGGGCTGGCCGTCGGCTCGAAATTCAGCGCGGTTTTGTTGGTGATCCCATTGGTCGTCGCGGCCGCCTACCGGCCGGGGGCCCTTGGCCCGGACGCCGGAGCGGGAACGGCGCAGTTTTTGCGGCGTGTCAACTGGGGCTTCATGGCGCGCCGCTGCGCCGCGGCCGGCGGAGCGGCCCTGCTGGCCTTCGTCATCACCAATCCCTTTGCGGTTATCGAGCTCCCCGCCTATGTGAGCAACGTCCTGACGCAGAATGCGATGGTCAGCGGCACGATGGACGCGCCTTATACGCGCCAGTTCATCGGCAGCCTGCCGTACTGGTACTTTATCCGGCAACTCAGCCAATGGGGCCTTGGTTGGCCGCTCGGTATCCTGGCCTGGGGCGGGTTCGCCTGGGCCGTGGTGAGATTCCTACGCCGACTCGTTAGCCCAGGGCAGGCGGTGCTGCTTGCCTGGGCTCTGTCTTACTTTGCCACCACGGGCGCATTTCTCGCCAAATTCCCGCGCTACCTGGCGCCGTTGGTGCCGTTCCTGTTAGTGTTCGGGGCCGGAGCCGCGCTGGCCGCCTACCGCTGGCTGGCAGGCCGCTGGGCGCGACGCGGCCAGTTGGCCTGGGCGCTTGCCGTGGCCGCGGTCGGGCTTTTCACGGCCGGCTGGGCGCTGAGTTTCGCCGGCGTCTATAACCAGGAGCACCCCTGGCTGCAGGCTTCGCAGTGGATTTATGCCAATGTGCCGGATGGGAGCAAGCTGCTGACCGAGGCGTGGGATGATGGCCTGCCCCTGGCGCTGGACCAGGTGCGTGGCGGGCCACCGCCACGTGAGTACCGGCGGGCCGAGTTGCCGCTCTACGATGCGGACACGCCGGGCAAGGCCGACACGTTGGCCAGTGATCTCAGCGGCGCCGATTACGTCGTCATTGCCAGCAACCGCCTCTGGCGGCCAATCGGACGCCTGACCGGGCGCTATCCGATGAGCAGCCAGTACTATCGCATGCTGCAGGACGGCCAGTTGGGTTATGCGCGGGTCGCGGAATTCGCCGTTTACCCGCGCCTTGGCAGCCTGACCATCCCGGATGACAACGCAGACGAGAGCTTCACCGTCTACGACCACCCCCACGTCTTCATCTACGCCAACACCCAACACCTGGACACAGGCGCCCTGCAGCTACGCCTGGGCCGCTACCTGCCGCATGCCCAGGCGCCGGCGCCAGGCGGAACCGGCACGGTAGCGCTGGTTTCCGGCCGCCCGGTTGGCGTGGGCGTCGCGCATCAACTGGCTGCCTTCGAGCCCGGCAACCTGCCGCAGGCCAGCGCAACGCCTGCCCCGCTGATGCTGTCCCAGCCTGTCGACACTCTCGCGGTCGTCGCCGATTTCCGCTGGAACAAGTTCGCCAGCCAGTGGCCGCCGGCTGCCGTATTCTTGTGGTGGCTGGTTCTGAGCCTGTTCGGCTGGCTGACCTGGCCGTTGCTTTACCCGTTGCTGTCTGGTTTGCGCGACCGGGGCTTCGGCCTGGCCCGTATCGCGGGTTGGCTATTGGTTGCCTGGGCCAACTGGCTGGGCGCGAGCCTGGGGTTGTGGGAGAACCGGACGGTCTGGATCGTGGCCCTGTTCGGCGCCCTCGCGGTCGCTGGCCTCGTCGCCTACAGGCGCCAGCGGGCGCGGATTGCCGCCTTCTGGGCGCGGCGCCGGCGCCTGTTGCTCATCGAAGAGGCAGTGTTCGCCCTGGCTTTCCTCGCCTTCGTCGGCATACGCCTGCTGGACCCCGACCTCTGGCAGCCATGGAACGGCGGCGAGAAATTCATGGAGTTCTCCTTCCTCAACGCCATCCTGCACAGCCCGCATTTCCCGCCCTACGATCCCTACTTTGCCGGCGGGACCATCAACTACTATTACTATGGACTTTACCTGGTCAGCCTGCTCGTCAAGCTCACCGGTATCGTGCCCGAGGTGGCATTTAATCTCGCCATCCCCGGCCTGTTCGCGCTGACTGCCGCCGCGATCTTCAGCATCGCCTATACCCTCGTGACGGGCCGCGGGGGCCGCGTCTCGCCCGACGAACGTGATACATTGCCGGCCCGCCGGCCGGTCGCCGCAGCCTTGTTGCCCGTCTTCCTGGCCCTCCTGATGGGCAACTTACAGGGATTCTGGCAGGTGGTGCAAAATCTGGCGGGCCTGGGCGGGACGTCCCAAGACGCCTCTCCCCTGGCCTTCCTGTTCAATGTGCTCCTGGGGATCGGGCGTGTCATACGGGGCAGCTCGCTGCCAGGCTATGACTTCTGGGGGCCCAGCCGCGTGATCCCCTACACCATCAACGAATTCCCTTATTGGACTTTTCTGTTTGCCGACATGCATCCGCACCTGATAGCTATGCCGTTGGGGATGCTCGTCGCCGGCCTGGCTTTGGGGTGGTTGATGCCGGCCGAAGCCGAAGCTCCTTCAGCCGACGGCGGCGGCGAAGGTGCGGCAGGGCAGGGGGTTGACGGGGTTGACGACGACGAAGGAGCCGTGAGGGAAGCCGGAAGGCGGGCGAGCGGCGCTGACCCCAGACACTCGGCCCTGGCAAAGCTTGGGCTCTTGCTTCTGCTGGCCCTGGCCCTTGGCGCGCTGGGGCCGACCAACACCTGGGACCTCCCGGTCTATGCCGTGCTGGTGGGTGGGACCTTCTGGCTGGTCGCCTGGCGCCGCCGGAGCGCGTTGGCTCTGCTCGAGGCTCTGCTCTTGGCCGGCGGGGTGATGGCGCTGGCGGTGCTCGCCTATTGGCCTTTCTACATTCACTATCACGTCGAGGTCGGGGGCAGCAGCGGACCGTTGCTGTCCCGTTTCTTCGCCCCGGTGCACGCTTCCAGCCCGCCAGGTTTCTGGCTGCTGGTCTGGGGTTTCTTCTTCTTCATGGCCTACAGCCTGGCTATCTGGCGCTGTTTCTCCTCCCGCCGGTTCTCGCCGGCGTCGGTAGCGGCCCTGGCCGTCGCTCTGCTCGCCGGCGTCGCGCTGGTCGTCCTGCAGCGACCTACGGCTGCGATTGCCGCTGTTCCGGCCGTCCTGGCCCTTGCCGCTTTCTTCCGGCGACGGGTCGCAGCCGAAGATGCCTTCAGCAATCTGTTGCTGCTGGCCGGTCTTGGTCTCCTGGTAAGCAGCGAGTTGTTGTATCTGCGAGATTTTCTGGATGGCGGCGACTGGTATCGCATGAATACGGTCTTCAAGTTCTCCATGCCGGCCTGGCTTTTCCTGGCGATTGCCGCTGGAGTATGGTTGCCACGTCTCTGGCGTACCTTGGGTCACCGGACGGTGCCTTTGGAGGCGCCTGCGGATTTGTCCCTCGCCGGCAGTGCCCCCTCTTCCGATGGAGCAGCGGGGCTGAATGACGTGGCTGTGGAAACCGAACCCCTCATAGAGGCGGAACCGCCGCCCGCGGATCCGGCCGGCTTGCAGCGTGGCACGCCGGGGTACCAGGCCGGTACCGGCCTGCCGGTTGCTGAGTGGCAGGAGTTCCCGCCGGCCAGTTTGGTCGCTGAGTGGCAGGGGTTGCCGCCGGCCGGCTCGTTTGCTGCCCGCTTGGCGGCCCACGGCTGGCGGGTGGCCGCCGGCCTGTTATTGTTTGCCGGGTCCTTTTTCCTCGTGCTGGGCACCCCGGCGCGGGTCGCCAACCGTTTTCCCGGGTCTCGGCCGGCCTTCGGCACGCTGGACGGCTCCGCCTACATGACGACCGGTCGCTACAATTGGCCGGATGATAAGCATACGATCGAATTGTACTACGACTACCAGGCCATCCATTGGTTGTTGGACCACGTGCAGGGCACTCCCGTGGTAGCCGAAGCGCCGGCAGGCGGCTATGATGCCGCCGGCCAATCGGTGGGCTACGATTACTACCGTGCGGGCGGCTTGCGCGTGGCCAGCCTGACCGGCCTGCCAACCTTCGTGGGGCAGCACCAGTATGAACAGCGCCCGGGCAGTGATGTCGGGGAACGGACCAGGCTGGGTCAGGAATTCTTCTTCACCCAGGATCTCGGGCGGACGCGTGCGCTTATCAAGCAAATGCATGTTGGCTATATTTATGTCGGCCAGTTGGAGCGCATCCTTTTCAGCGACGCCAGCTTGCGCAAGTTCGACGCGCTGGTAGCGACGGGGGACCTGCAGGTGGCGTACCGTAACCCGCAGGTGGTTATTTACCGGGTGAAATAGCCGGCTCCGGTGGTCGGAACGGCGGTCGGAACCGCAGTCGGAACCTTGAAAGGTAGTTTGGCGTCGTTTCTGCAACGTGCTAAAATAACCGCTTGGTTTGCGCTGCCGTCTTGCCGGTCACGGCGCGCGGATGTGAAGTTTGAGTCTCGGTGGTGTTTGTCACCAGTCAGTTGTCGCTTATGCTTCCAATGATTTCGTGGTGGTTGATCATTCAGCTTTTCGCTTTGGCCGTCCTGCCGCTGGCATGGCGGCTGTTCCGGCGGCTGCCCAGCCGCGGTTATCCGCTGGCCAAAGCGTGGGGCTTGCTGCTGGTGTGCTACGTGCTCTGGTTGGGAGCCGAGTTCCGCCTCCTCGCGAACAGCGTGGGTGGTATCCTGTTTGCGTTGTTGCTTGTTGCCGGAGTATCCGCCTGGCTGGGCCGCACAGGTCTCCGCCAGGCTCCGGTTGGCGCAGCCGTCGACGGCGCGCAGCCACCGGCGCGCCTGGCGGGCCGGCCTTTGATCGATTGGCTGCGCGCCAACTGGCCTCTCATACTCGCCACCGAGGTGCTCTTCCTGGCGGTGCTCGCCGCCTGGACGGTCTTTCGTGCTTATAGCGGTGATATCGCCGGCACCGAGAAGCCGATGGAGTTCGCTTTCATCAACGGCATTCTCGGCAGTCGTTTCTTTCCGCCGCAGGACCCGTGGCTCTCAGGCTATGCCATCAGTTACTACTACTTCGGCTATGTGATGCTGGCGGCCCTCATCCGGCTCAGCGGTGTCGCGCCCTCGATTGGTTTCAACCTGGGCGTCGCGATGTGGTTTGCGCTCACTCTGACCGGCGCCTTCGGCGTGGTCTATGATCTTGTGCGGCTTGCGGCCATCCGGAGGCGTGCGCCGGCAGCGGGGCAGGCCGGCCTGAGAATGGATGGGCAGCGGGATGTGCCGTCCCTTGAGGCGGTTGCGCCGCCCCGCCGGCCGGGCAGCCGCGACATCTTTCCACCGGCTGCCCAGGGCGCGACTGTGCGCAGCCCCGCTGTCTCGGCGCGGGTCACCGAACCAACTAAGGCGCCGGGGTGGTCGCCTGATCGGGAGGCCGCTCCTGCCTATCAGGCCCTTCCAGATGAAGCCGAGCGAGTGGGCGAGCAGGAGGCGCCGCCGGTCGTAGCCCGGGCGGGCATGGGCAGGGCCATTCGCTTCGGCTTGCTCGGGGCGCTGTTGACGGGCGTACTGGGCAATCTCGAGGGCCTGGTGGAAATTGCCTACAACCGCAGGCTCGTCCCGTTGCTATGGATCCAGTGGCTTGACATAAAGGGCCTGATGGATAGCGCGCCTACCGGGGGCTGGGCGGGCGGCTTCTGGTGGTGGTGGCACGCCTCGCGCACTGTGCACGACCAGTTGCTTGGCCGGACCCTCGAAGTCATCGATGAGTTCCCCTTCTTCAGTTTTCTGCTCGGCGACTTGCATCCGCACGTGTTAGCGCTGCCGTTCGTCTTGCTCGCGATTGGCCTGGCGCTGAACCTGTTGCTACAGGCGTCGGAATTGATATTGGTTGCAGAAGAGCCACGCAGCCGAAGCACAGGCGATTCGTCGTCCTCGCGGTCTAAGAGGGCAGGGTCCGCGTTCGAGGATCTGCGGTTGGGCCTGGCGCGCTTCTGGGCATTTCTCGGCCACGCCACGGGCATGGGGGTGCCCGGCATCTTCATCTACGCGCTGGCGTTGGGCGCGCTGGCATTCCTTAACACCTGGGACTTCCCAATCTATCTTGCGCTGGCGGCGCTGGCCCTGGGGGCCGGCCTGGCGCGGGAAAATGGGCTTAGCCGGCGGGTGGCGGGGCGGGTGGTTGGCGCGGGCGTCGTGTTGGGGGTCCTGGGGATAGCGCTCTATTTTCCGTTCTATGTCGGCTTCCAGTCGCAGGCGGGTGGGATACTGCCCAACTTGTTCTTTCCCACGCGCCTCAGCCAGTACTTCCTGATGTTCGGCCCCTTCCTAGTGGTCACCGTATTCTTCCTGCTGTTGCTCAGCTACGGCCTGCCCCGGCGCGCAGTGCTCGGGCACTCGTTGCAACTGCTGCTGTGGCTGGTGTTGCTGCCATTGGCCTTCCTGGGCCTGGTTCTCGGCGCCGCGCTGTTGTTGCCGCAGGGGCGTGCGCTGGCCGAAACTCTATTAAGCAACGGCGATGTGCGCGCCGCCCTTGGCGAGCGCAGCGTTTCACAGGCAGCCGCGCTGGTGCTCCAGTTGCGTGTTGCCACTCCCTGGACCTTTTTGTTGCTGGCGATTTTGATCGCCTGGGCGGGAGGGTTGCTGTGGACCTGGCTGGCGCAGCGGGGGACGGCCGGCTCGGACGGGAATGAGTCCGTTAGCCTGGAACGGCGCTTGTGCTCGACGACCGATCTGTTTGTGGTGGTCATGATTGCCCTGGCGCTGCTGCTGACCTTCAGCGTGGAATTCGTCTACCTGAAGGACTATTTCATCTCGCGCATGAACACCGTGTTCAAGTTCTACTACCAGGCCTGGATATTGCTGGCCCTGGCCTCGGCTTATGGCCTGAGCCGCCTTGCTGAGGAGGAGACACGTCCCGCGTTGGCTCTGCCGGGCCTGGGCCTGGCGGCCCTGTTGATCTTCGGCGGGCTCTACTACCCCTTGCTGGCCACACCCAGCAAGGCCAATAACTTCCAATCCCAACCGCCCGCTCAGGCGGGCGCTTGCCCGGGCGTCCCTTCGCTGGACGGCCTGGGCTTCCTATGCCAAAGCAACCCCGGCGACTCTGAAGCGATCGCCTGGATCAGCGCCAACCTGCCGCCGACTGCCACTGTGCTGGAGGCCGCAGGCGGCTCCTACAGCCCCGAAGGCGCCGAGCGCGTCTCCATGTCGACTGGCAATCCCACCTTGTTGGGCTGGGATTTTCATGAGCGGCAGTGGCGCGGCAACGCGTTTGATGCACTGGCCGGGGCCCGCCCCGATGCCATTCAGGCCATCTATCGTACGGCCGGTCCGGATGAGCTGCGCGCGTTGCTCGAGCGCTGGCACGTCGACTATGTCTACGTGGGCGATCTTGAGAGGCGCAAGTACGACATCACCGACCCCGTCATGGCGCGTTTCGACCGCGTGCTGCGAAAGGTGTACGACAAGGATGGGGTCAGGATATACGCGCGTTGAAAAGCGCCCGGAATGGTGACGTATGACCCAAGGTGAACTTACCGTTCAAGCGGCCGGCGGTCGTTTCAGCCTGGAGGCCTGGCTGACTACCGAACGCGTGGCGTACGGCGCAGCGGGTGTGCTGGCCCTGTTCCTGCGCTTGTTCGGGCTCGGCCTGCAGCCGCTCGGTCCCGCGGAGGCTGCCCAGGCGCTGCCGGCGTGGCAGGCCGCGCAGGGTAACGCTTACCAGCTATCAGGCATCAGCCCGCTGCTTTTCGGGTTGCAGCGCTGGCTCTTTGTGCCACTGGCCGGCAGCGACAGTCTGGCTCGCTGGTGGCCTGCCTTGGCCGGCGGGCTGGCCACTCTGCTGTTCTACGCCCTGCGCGACCGCCTGGGGCGCGGCGGGGCCCTGGTGGCCGCGATCCTGTGGGCCGGGTCGCCGCTGGCGGTTTTCGTCAGCCGGCAGGCAACGGGTTACGGGCTGGTCCCGCCGCTGGCGCTGGCTTTGCTGGCTTGCCTCAGTCTGGCGCTGCGCACGCCTGCGGGCGGTACAGCGGTCTCGTCCGATGGGCAGGCGGAGGCCGGTAACGGCCGGCCCACCTCCGGGTCCATCCGTGCATCCTTGATCTGGGCGGCCATCGCGCTGGGAGCGCTTCTGGCGGCCGGTTCCGGCGCTTACACCGTGCTGTTGATCGGCCTGGTCGCCGCCCTGGTCTGGCCGGGCGTGGCGGCCTGCCTCGCCGCAGCCATCCGCGGGTATAGCCGGTCCGTCCTGTCCGCCGGGGCCCTGTCCCTCGTTCTCGCGGCGACGGCTCTGTTCTCCGCCCCGCTGGGTTTTGCCGCGGCCGGCGATCTGCTTGGCAGTTGGCTGCGTGGCCTCGTGCCCGGCCTGGCAGACTACAGTTCGGCCGAGTTGCTGCTGCGATTGCTGCTGAGCGAGCCGCTCTTGTTGGGATTTGGAAGCGCAGGCCTGGTGTGGGCGATTCGCCACCGCAACAGCTCTGGAGTTTTCGCCGGCCTGGCCGCCGGCCTGGCTTTGCTGGTCGCAGTGGTCGGAGGCGGGCGCCAACCGGCCGACCTGGGACTGGTCGTGCTAGCGCTGATCTTGCTCGCCGGCCCGGTCGTCGCCTGGGCGCTGGCGGCGCTATGGTCCTGGCGCGCGGAGATCGATCCCTGGCTGTTGTTCGGGCTCAGCCTTACGCTGCTGGTCGCGGCCGCCATCAGCTTGCCCAGTTTTTACGCGGCGACAGATGCGGCCCACCGTGTCCTCTATCTGGGCGTAACCCTGGTGACCGCGTTGCTCTTCGTGGGCTTATGGGTGGTGTATGGTGTGTGGGGTAGCTGGCGCACGGTTGGGCGCGCTCTCCCGGCGGTCGGCCTGCTGGTGGGAGTGGTCTGGGCCCTGAGCCAGCTCAACGGCCTGAATTATGACACGGACCCATTGCGGCGGCCGGGAGCCTTGCTCCAGACGGCCGGCCCTGGCTGGGTGGATCTCCGTTCCGAGCTGCGCGACCTGTCGGCGTTCAACTCCGGTGGAGAGCGTGATGCGCGCATCGACCTTATTTTGCCCATGGACCAGGCCGACCCATTGACTCCGATGTTGCTGTGGGAACTGCGCGACCACAGCGCGCTCAGGGTGGGGACTGGCCTGCCGCCGGATCCCGCCCCGATCGTAATCACGCCGGCCGATGCGCAGCCGGCAATCAGCGACCGTTACAGTGGCGCGAGCTTTGACTTGCTTGAGGAATGGAGACCCGAGAGCCTGGCCGGGCCTGACCTGGCGCGGCAGTGGCTGCGCTGGGTGATCTACCGGCAGGCGGCCACGCCGCCGCAGGCAACCTGGAAAGTAGTGCTCTGGGCCGACCGCTCGTTGAATGCGCGGGGTTTCCCACAAAGTAACTTGAACAACCCGGTATCGCCAGTCGCGCTGCCCGCGGGCAAGGCGCAATAACTTGACGCAAAGGTATCATGTCTAACTCCGACTTCACGCCCGAGTCTGGCGCTCCGATCACCATCGATGCACCGGCTGCGGAGACCGTCGTTCGCTCTGCCGCCGGCGAAGGCCTTGTCTCTGCCCCGAGCGCGGCCGGTGCGCGCAGCACGCTGCCGGAGAGCCTGCTCGACCGTCCCTTCTTGCGGCTGGTCCGCTGGGACGGCGAGAAACTGGCCTGGCTCATGCTGCTGGCCCTGGCCCTGGCCAGCCGCGTAATAGGTCTCGGCGACCGTGCGATCAGCCACGACGAGAGCTTGCACGCTCTCTACTCATGGCACCTGTTCGACGGCCAGGGCTACCAGCACGATGCCATGATGCACGGGCCGCTAAAGTTCATCGTCAACGCCTTCATGTACTTCATTTTCGGGGTGAACGACTGGAGCGCGCGCATCCAGGTGGCCCTGTTCGGCGTGCTGATGGTGGGGTTGGTCTGGCTGCTGCGGCCCTGGCTGGGGCGGGTGGGGGCTTTCCTGGCGGCAGTGATGTTCACGATCTCGCCG
>JADGQF010000307.1 GCA_017882045.1 Anaerolineales bacterium | reverse complement strand
GGTGGATGTGCCTTTCGTCTCCACCTTCATTCTCTCCACCAAGGTGGGCAAGGAAGCCTACGTCGAGCCGGTGATCGAGGACGGCAACTACCATTTCACGGTCAAGGTGGGTAAACCGAAGGACGCCGAGGCGGCGACGAACGGCACCAAGCTCTCACGTGGGGCGCATTTCCAGTGCCTGATGTCGGGAACGCCGATCTCTGGCGACTACATCAAGGCCGAGGGCAAGGCCGGGCGCATAGGAGCGCGGCTGATGGCGATCGTCGCCGAAGGAAAGCGCGGACGGGTCTACCTGCCGCCGACCGAGGAGATGGAGGTTGTCGCACGCCGAGCACCAGGGTCAGCCCGCCGACGACGGTGCTGATCTTGCCGTCCAGGGTGATTTTCATGATCTTGGCCTCCGGCGAGGCCGGGAAGTCGTGCAGATTGCCCACGTAGAAGGCGGCGTCATGGAAGGTTGCCTCTTGACAAACGGTGCGCAGCGTGACACTCTGGTATGGGAAACTCTCTATATAGAAGGCGTGAAATGGCTGATATCGGACTCTTGACCTTGCGCCTGGTGGTTGGACTTTACCTGTTCGGGCACGGCGCGCAGAAGCTATTCGGCTGGTTCGGTGGACCTGGGCTGCGCGGGCATGCGCAGAACATGACCAGGCTGGGCTTCCGGCCCGCCGCGTTGTGGGCCGCAGCCTCCACAGCCGGCGAGATCGGCGGCCTGCTGCTGGCGCTTGGCCTCCTCAGCCCGCTCGGCTCGCTCGGCGTCGCGGCAAGCATGCTGGTCGCGATCATTGCGGTACACTGGCCGAAGGGGCCCTGGGCCGCCAAGGGTGGTTACGAGCTTCCGCTGACCAACCTGGCCGCGGCCGTTGCCCTCGGCCTGACCGGGCCGGGCGGCTACTCGCTGGACGCCCTGCTCGGCACGCACCTCCCGCCCGTGGCTGCCGAAGTGCTGGCCGTGCTGACGGCGCTCGCGGTCGTGGCGGCCCTTTTGAGCCGCAAGACGCCGGCGGCGCCGGACCCCGGCCGCGCCTCCAAATCTGCCTGAAACGGACGAAGGCCCGGGGCGCGAACTGCGCCACCCTCTTGCTGCCCTCCTCTATGCCGTAGCGAGTTCTGGCCCTCAAGTCCGCCTTGGAATGTGCCTTTGGCTCACTTGTGATGTACACTGTGCCCTTGTCGCGGCGCTGCGTCCGGATTTAAGGCAGAGCGGCCACTACGCCCACTGATGAGCCTGCTCGAAACCCGATTTCCCCGAAGAAGCGAGATCCTATCAATGCCAAATACTGTCTCTCTCGGCCTCGATATTGGCTCGGTCAATGTCAAGCTTATTTTGTGCGATACGGGCGGCGTCGTGCTACGCGCCGATTCAGAACCGATCACTGCCAGCCCTTACGCGGCGGTGGCCGTCCTGCTCGACCGGCTCGACCGGTACCTGCCACTCTCGGACATCTCCTCGGCCGGGGTCTCCGGTGCGGGAAAGGGCCTCATCCCCGCCGACTACGGGTGGACCGCATACAGTAGCTCGCTGGCCCTGGCTGCGGGCGTGCTAGATGCCCACCCCGGCGCCCGCACCATCATCCAGGTGGGTGGGCAGAGCTCGCTGGTGATCCGCCTTGAAGACGGCCTGCGCCGGCCCTGGCAGGTGACCACCAACCCGCTTTGCGCGGCCGGCACCGGGCGTTTTCTGGAACAGCAAGCCGGCCGGCTGGGTATCGGGCTGGACGACTTTGCGGTCCTGGCGTCCCAATGCGAGGGGCGCCCACCCCGCATCGCTGCCCGTTGCAGCGTCTTCGCCAAGTCGGATTTGATCCACCTCCAGCAAAAGGGCGTGCCGGTCAGCGCGATGCTCTATGCCCTGTGCGAGAGCATTGCCCGTATGGTGGCTTCGCTCACCCGCGGCCCCTTCGAGGAACCCGTCTACCTGGCCGGTGGCCTGGCGGCTAATGGGGCTTTCGTCAGGGCGCTGGACGAGGTGCTCTCCGCCCGCAATGGGCACCCGGTGCAGGTGGCGGTCTGCGAGGGCTATCTGCATGCCGAGGCCCTGGGCGCGGCATTGCTGGCGCGGGGCCACCCCGCTCGGGTCGCCAGGCTGCCGCAGGAAGAGGCCGGCCACTCGTTCCTGCCGATGCCGCCTCTGCCCGGGAAATCTCCCGCCGAGGCGACCGTTGAGAGGATCGCCGGCTACCGGGCCCCGGCCGGGGGCGAGATCAGGTCAGGTTACCTGGGCGTGGACGTGGGATCCACCAGCACTAAGGCCGCTATCATCGACGAGAAGGGCAGCGTGCTGGCCAAGCATTACCTGATGACGGCGGGCCGGCCGATTGACGCCGTCAAGGACCTGTTTCAGGGCTTGCTGGCCGGCGGCGCGGGTGAGATCGCCATCCAGGGCGTGGGGGTCACCGGCTCGGGCCGCTACCTGGTGGGGAGCTTCATCGGGGCCGACCTGGTCAAGAACGAGATCACGGCACAGACCCGGGCGGCCGCCGAGATCGATCCCAGCGCCGACATTATCGAGCTTGGCGGCCAGGACTCCAAGCTTGTGCTGAAGCGCAACGGGGTGGTCGTCGACTATCAGATGAACAAGGCCTGCGCCGCGGGTACCGGTAGCTTTATCGACGAACTCGCCGAGCTGCTGGGCGTCTCGGTCAAGAACGGCGAGTTTGCCCGCCTGGCCTTCGCCGCGCCGCACACGATGGACCTGGGCACCCGCTGCGCAGCTTTCATGGCGCAGGCCGTCTCCGCTGCCCAACAGGAAGGCGCGCCGCTGGAGGTGATCACCGCCAGCCTGGCGGTGGCCGTGGCGCGCAACTATCTCTCCAAGGTGGTGGGTACCCGCAAGCTGGGGCAGACAGTCATGCTCACCGGCGCCGTTTTCTACAACGAAGCAGTGGTCGCGGCGTTCCGGAGCCAACTTCCCGACAAGACATTGATCGTAGCCGAGCACAAGGAGGTCAGCGGCGCCATCGGCGCGGCGCTCCTGGCGCGGGAAGCCATGCTTGCCAGGCAGGGATCGCCCACGAGCGACGTGGCGCGCGCGCAGAAGGATGCGGCGTGGCCTGCTGAGACGGCGCTGCTCTCCCACGAGCCAGCACGACCGTCCAACCCGATCGCGGCGCGTTCCCGCTTCAAGGGGTTCGCGGCTATCGTAGCCAGCCAGCCCCGCCTGACCGCCTTCACTTGCCAGGCCTGTCCCAACAATTGCGCCATCACCCGCATGCAGGCCCTCGGCGAGCCTGCCACTTATTATGGTAGCCGCTGCGACCGCTACGATCAGGTAGGGGCGGTGAGTGTGGGCTCTGCCAGCAGCTCCGTTGCGGCGGAGGGGCCGGTTGGCCGCCAGCAGACGTTATTTGACGAGCGTGCACGCTTGTTGTTCCGCGAGATCCAGCCAGAGCAACGCCCGCAGCGAGCGGAGGGGCCGCGCGTGGCCATCCCACGTGCGCTGTTGGTGTACGACTACGCGCCCCTGCTCCTGGGCTTCCTCAGCGCGCTGGGCGCGCGCGCCGTGCTCTCCTCGCCTACGGACAAGCAGATCATGGAGCAGGCGGTCGAGCTGAGCTACACCGATAGCTGCTTCCCGCTCAAGCTGCTCCATGGACACGCCGCCACGCTCGGAGACGCGGAGTTCATCCTCTACCCATCGCTATTGCGCCTGGGGGCGAAGGATGGCGATGAGAACCAGCGTTACGCCTGCCCGCTGATACAGGCTTCGCCTTTCATCGTGCGCGCGGCCCTGGATCTGGAGACCCGGCTGCTCGCTCCGGCCATCGACCTCAGCCGCGGGCCGGAGCCTGTGGTGCGCAGCCTGGCGGACGCCGCGGCCCAGATGGGTTACGGACGGCGCGAGGGGCGGCAGGCCGCCCAGGCCGGGCTGGCTGCGCAGGAGCGGTTTGCCGCAGACCTGGCCGCGCTGGGCGCCAGGAGCCTGGCAGAAGTGCACAGCCGTGATCGACTGGGGGTGGTCCTCTTCGCCCGCTCCTATATGTCGCAGGACGCCGGCGCCAACCTGGGCATTGCCGAGCAGCTGGCCCAGCTGGGCGTCGTGCCGGTGCCGCTGGACTTCCTCCCCCTGTCGACTGTGAACCCCAAGCAGTATTCCGACCGTCCCTACTGGCATTACGAGGGCAAGCTGATTGCCGCGGCGGCACTGACTGCGGCCGACCCGCACCTGTATGGCCTGGCCTTGACTAACTTTGGCTGTGGCCCCAACTCCTTTATCCTGCGCCTGGCGGAAGATATCATGGGATCCAAGCCACTGGGCCAGCTAGAGATCGACGAGCATGCCGCCGAGGCCGGCATCGTCACGCGGCTGGAGGCCTTTGTAGACACGATACAGGGCCACGCCCGCTGGTCGGGTCAGCGACCTGCCCCGCGGCGGGACGTCTATCGCGGCGCCACGGCCGTCGTCGGCGCCGGGAGGACGCTGCTCTTGCCCCGCATGGCGCCGCACGCCGAGGTGCTGTGTGCGGCCTTCGAGGCCTGCGGGGCCAGGGCGCGCGTGCTCCCCGAGCCCGACGAGCGCAATCTGCTCTACGCCAACCAGGTCACTTCGGGGGTCGAGTGCCTGCCCTACCGGGTCAGCCTGGGCGACTTCATCCGCGCCCATCACGAGATGAACGGCGAGCTGAAAGACTTCGAGGGTTTCATGGCCGGCTCGTACGGCCCGTGCCGGTTGGGCAAGTACGCCACCGAACAGATGCATACCCTGCAGGAGATGGGAATCCACCTGACGATCCGCTCCACTGTGTCGAACAGCGCCTACCGCGACCTCAATCTCGGCTCAGGATTCGAGCGGTTGGCCTGGCAAGGCATCGTGGCCATGGACTACCTGCAGAAGCTGCTCTGGCGCGCGCGGCCCTACGAACGGCAGGCCGGCGCGGCCGATGCGCTGTTCGCAGACTACACCCAGCGGCTGGCCGGCCGGGTGCGTCGCAAGGAAAACCTGGGCGACGTGATGCGGCAGGCGGCAGCCGATTTTCGGGCGCTGATCGACCCGGCGCAGCCCCGCCGGCCGCGCGTGGGCATCAACGGCGAGATCTTTCTGCGCGCCAATCGTTTCTCCAACCGCGATCTGGTAGGGGTGTGCGAGGCTGCCGGGCTGGAAGTGGTGGTATCTCCTCTGGGCGAGTGGTT
>JADGQF010000306.1 GCA_017882045.1 Anaerolineales bacterium | reverse complement strand
CCTGTTCGCGTTCAACCAGCTGACCGGCGCTCTCGATCCGCTCCTGGCCAAAACGCTGACGGCCGTCGATCCGGCCACAATGCAGGTGACCTTGCAGGATGGCACGATGTGGCAGGACGGCCAGCCCTTGACGGCTGACGACGTGGTCTACACGTACAACCTTGCCAAGACCCAGACGGACGTCAACTTTAGCACCCTCTTCGATTATGTCAGCGACATCACGGCCACCGACGCCAAGACGCTGAAAGTCACCCTGAACCCCAAACAGATCAATCCTGGGTTTGTCAAGAACTTCTTCACCCAGATCAAGATCCTGCCGAAGCACATCTGGCAGGCGCGCGAAGCGAGCGGCAAGCTGTCACAGTTCGTCGACATCGCGCCGGTGGGCTCCGGGCCGTACAAGCTCCTCAACTACTCGCCCGAGCGCATCGCGCTGGTGCGCGACGACAACTACTGGGGCAAGGCGGTCTTCGGCGTGCCGGCGCCCAAGTACGTCGTCCATCCGATCTTCAAGACCAACGACGTCGGCAACCTGGCCTTCCAGAACGGCGAAGTGGACTTGATGCAGCAGTTCACCCCGCAGATCTGGAAGATGTGGCAGGACGCCAAGGCCCCAGTCGGCACCTGGTTCGACAAGGCCCCGTACTACATCGCCGGCTCCATCCCTATGCTCGTTATCAACGTGCAAAAGAAGGGGCTGGACAACCCGCTCGTGCGCCGCGCGCTGGCTTACTCGATCAACTATCCGCTGATCGCCAAGACCGCCATGTCGGAATACTCGATCCCGGCAAACTCGAGCCTGATTATCCCGGGCGGCGGCGAGAATGCGCTGTTCAATGCCGATGCAGTCAAGGCCAACGGCTGGACGTATGATCCGGCCAAAGCCAAGGACATCCTGGAAAACCAGCTCAAGGCCAAGAAGGGCGCGGACGGTATCTACGTTCTGCCCGACGGGACCCGCCTGGGCCCCTGGAGCGCCCGGACCCCGAACGGCTGGACGGACTGGCAGACGGCTATCAACATCGTGGTACAGAACGCCAAAGCGGCCGGCATTGAGCTAAAGGAAGACTACCCGGATGCGCCGGTCGTCACCAGCAAGATCCAGAACGGCGACTTCGACCTGAACCTCTGGTACATCGCCGGCGCCAGCGCGGCCTCCCCCTGGCAGCGTTACCGTGACATGCTCGACAGTCGCGGCGTGCCCGCTGCGGGCAAGACGGCCTTCTGGGACTTTGGCCGCTTCAGCGACCCAACGGTTGCTGCACTGCTCGACAAGGCCGGCCAGGCTGCCGACCCCACGACGGTCAAGGATGTCTACGCTCAGCTCGACAAGATCTTCATGGACAACATCCCGGGCATCCCGCTGATGTACCGGCCGCAGGAGTTCTACGAGTTCAACCAGAAGTACTGGACCGGCTTCCCGACCGCAGCCAATCCGACGGCTCCCCCGATGTTCAGTGGCGCGGGCGTCGAATTGCTCTACAAGATCAAGCCCGTCCAGTGACGGTAGGCTGACCGCTCGCAAGTAACAAGGCGGAGGATTCAGATTTGGCAGAGCCAGGCCCGTGAGAACAAATTGCGGGCCTGGCTCTAACCTTACCTCAAATCCTCAGGTTTTCGAAGTGAGCGGGCCCCCGCGGGGGCCCGCTCACTTCCGACGGCGGGGCGTAACATGACGAGATTTCAACGTTACCTGTTGAACAAGGTCCTCTGGTTTCTGGTCGCGTTCGCGGCCGCGCTGGTCTTTAACTTCCTGCTGATCCGGCTGATCCCCGGCAATCCGGTCGACGCCATGGTGCAGCGGATGTCCGCCGGGGGGAACACCAGCGGCGAGGCGATGCAGCGTATATACCGGGCGTACATGACCGAGTTCGGCCTCGACAAGCCCTTGTGGCGCCAGTTCCTGATCTACCTGGGCAACCTGGCGCATGGCGACTTGGGTGCATCGTTCCGGCAGTATCCGACCCCGGTGCTGCAGTTGATCAAGCAGGCGCTGCCGTGGACCATCGCGCTCCAGTTGCCCGCGATCGTCATCGGCTGGATTGTCGGCAATGTCTTGGGCGTGCTGGTGGCCTACAAGAAAGGCTGGCTGGACAAGGTCCTCTTTCCGGCTTCGCTCTTCGTGTCAACCATGCCCTTTTATTGCCTGTCTATCATCCTGGTCTATCTGCTTGCCGTCGTCTGGAGGGTATTTCCGGCCAGCGGTGGCTACAGCTTTTCGATGGCGCCAGGGTGGAACTGGAACTTTGTCGCTAGCGCCGCGCAGCACTACGTCTTGCCGTTCGCATCGCTCATGTTGGTCTTTATTGGCGGTCAGGCCATAGGGATGCGGGCTATGTCCGTCTACGAACTGGATGCGGATTACGTCCGCTACTCACGCAGCCTGGGCGTGAAAGACAACCGCATCGTCAGCTACATCTTTCGCAACGGCATGCTGCCGCAGATCACAGGCCTGGCGCTGTCCATTGGCGGCATGGTCAGCGGCGCCCTGATCACCGAGATCGTCTTTTCCTACCCTGGGATCGGCTTCCTGCTCTTCGGCGCGATCCGCAATGAGGATTACCCGGTCGTCCAGGGCATCACGCTACTGATCATGATCGCCGTCTTATTGGCCAATTTCCTGGTCGAGATTGCCTATGGCTTTATTGATCCCAGGATTCGCGCCAGCGAGACGGGCGAACGGTAAGGAGGCGACATGACAGCCATTGCACAACAAAGCAGTGCAGCCGCACGGCCTCAAGCCAGTCTGAGGCGATCGTTTGCCCTGGCCGCGCTCAACAAACGCTTCTTGTTTAGCTTGATCGTGTTTCTGTTGATCGTGATTTTTGGCTTCCTCGGGCCGATCATTCTTGGGCGAGATACACCGCTGGTGACCGTAGGTGGGCTGTATGATAAACCCTCGGCCGATGCCTGGTTGGGCACCGACAACTTCGGCCGTGACGTCTTCACGCAGCTAATGTACGGCATTCGCACGTCTCTCATCATTGGGCTCATCGCCGGTGGCGTGGCCACGTCGCTCGGGTTGTTGATCGGCACTGTAGCCGGCTTCCTGGGTGGGCTCGTGGAAGAGTTGCTGATGGCGATCACTAACGTCGTGATCACCATCCCCTCCATCGTGATCCTGATATTACTGTTCATCGCCATCAACACGCGCTCGATTGTGGTCATGGGGGTGATCATCGGCATCACCAGTTGGCCCTGGACGGCCCGCGCCGTGCGTGCCCAGGCGAGCAGCCTCAAGACACGCGAGCACGTGGATATCGCCCGTCTGTCGGGCGCGGGAACGTTGTCGCTGATTATCTCAGAGATCATCCCGTTCATGCTTTCCTACGTTGTCATGGCCTTTGTCCTGCAGCTCAGCAGCGGTATCTTACAAGAGGCCGCTTTGAGCATGTTGGGATTGGGTCCGAGCGGAAACGTCTCATTGGGGATCATGCTGCAGTGGGCGCTGCTCTGGGAATCGGTGCGCACCGGCGCGTGGTGGGCGTTTGTGCCGCCGACTCTGTTCCTCACGCTGATTGCCTTCTCACTGTTGCTGCTGCAGTCCAGCATCGACGAGATCTTCAACCCGCGTCTACGAAGGAACTGAGCTGATCGGGAAAGCAGAGAGTGTGACTCGATGAGAATCAAGAATATCAAGGCTGTATACGCCGCCGGCCCTGGTCCTATGGTGAAAGCCGTCGACGACGTCTCGCTTAACATACGGAAGGGCGAAGTTCTCGGCATTGCCGGCGAGTCGGGCTGCGGCAAGTCCACGCTGGCCGCAGTGATCGCTCTGACGGCGCGGCCCCCGCTCTACGTGAAGGGCGGGTCAATGGAATTGGACGGAGATGTCATCCAGTTCACCGAACAAGTCACGCCGTCGGCCGATTGGCATGGTAAGCTGGTCGCCCTCCTACCTCAGCGCGCGTTGAATTCCCTCAATCCAACCGCGCGCGTGAGAGATTTCGTCGTTGACGTGATGCGGGCGCACGATCCCACGATACAGCCCCAGGAGGCGATTGAGGCCGCGCGGGTACGGCTGAAACACCTCTCACTGCCGCCCAGGGTTCTGGATAGTTACCCCCATCAGTTGAGCGGCGGCATGCGCCAGCGGACGGTGGCGGTCATTTCCACTTTGCTCGACCCAAAAGTTCTGATCGCGGACGAGCCGACCTCGGCTCTAGATGTGTCATCGCAAAAACAGCTCATCGAGCTGCTCAAGCTGCTGCTGGAGTACGAGTTCATTACCCGCGTCGCCTTCATCACCCACGACTTGCCGATGCTGAGTAATATCGCGGATCGCATCGCAGTGATGTATGCCGGGAAACTGGTCGAGGTCGGCGACACGGAGCAGATCGTCAGCGCGCCTCGGCATCCCTATACCCACGCATTGATCACCTCGACGTTGGATCCTGAGCCGGAGATACGCCACCACCGGCTCGAAGGTATTCAGGGCGCCCCTCCTGACCTGCGCTATCCGCCCCCTGGTTGCTCGTTCCACCCGCGTTGTCCGCTGGCAATGGACATCTGTTCGCGTGAAGCGCCGCCGAAAATCGGCACCGAAGACCACTTTGCGGCCTGTTGGTGGGTCGCCCAGCAGACAAAAGGCGAGACAGAGAAAGGGGCAGTGCGATGATTCCACAACCGTCTCAGGCTCCGCTCTTGGAAACACAGGGACTCACGCGCACCTTTGGCCACGGCAACCAGGTCGTACGAGCGGTGGATGGCGTATCGTTCAGCGTCCAAGTAGGTGAGATCATAGCCATTGTGGGCGAGAGCGGCAGCGGCAAGTCGACCCTGGCCAGGTTACTGCTGCGGCTGATGGAGCCGACCGGCGGCCAGATCCTGCTCCACGGCCAAGATGTGACCAAGCTCCACCACCCGGCCGAGCTCAAGCTCTATTGGCAAAAAGTGCAGGCCGTTTTCCAGGATCCGTTTGCGGCCTTCAACCAGTTCTACACCAACAACCGCGTCTTGGGAAGGTCATTGGACGTGCTGGGACGACGCATATCCAATGCCGAGCGGTTGCAGCGCAGCACGAATGCGCTCATAGAAGTCGGGCTGGATCCGGCGGATACGCTGGATAAGTGGCCGCATCAACTCTCGGGCGGACAGGTGCAGCGCGTCATGATTGCGCGTGCACTGATGGTCAGCCCCGAGTTA